>CABPCP010000120.1 GCA_902406105.1 uncultured Mordavella sp. | reverse complement strand
GAACAGGCCCGCATTGATGTTGTCCGCGTGTTTGGCGGATTTATCCTTAAACTGGGTCATCCGGTTCAGTTCGCCCATGTAAGTAAAACAGTTCAGGATCCAAGCCAGCTCCGCGTGAGCCGACACATGGGACTGATAATAGATGCAGTTTTTCTCCGGGTCAAGTCCCGCCGCGATATAGAGGGTCAAAAGAGCGCGGGCCCGTTTGCGCAAAACAGACGGATCTTGACGGACCGTAATCGAGTGCATATCTACCACGCTGTAGAAACATTCATACTCATCGCTCAAAGTCACCCAGTTTTTCAAGGCCCCCAGATAATTCCCAAGGGTCAGGTTGCCAGTGGCCTGCATACCGCTGAATAATACTTTTTTGTCGTTGATCATAGTTCTATTTCCTCCTGTATTTCCTACCATGGCTTGACAACATCGTCATAGTAGGCCTTATTCTCTGATAAGATGACTGCTTTTCCTTCTGTCACTTCCACTTCCGTGACTCCGCAGTTCTTGTGGACGCCGGTGCCCCAGTATTCGGAGAGAGGCTTCTTCTTCAGATTGTTCAGCAAACCTGCCATGGCCGCCCCGTGGGTAGTGACAAGGATCGTGCTGTCCTTATATTTTTCCTGATGAAACAGCCAGTCCAGGAACTCTCCCGTCCGTTTCTGTACTTCCCGGAAGTCTTCTCCCCCTTCCGGCGCCTCATAGTGGACCGGATCGTCGAAGAAACGCTGGAAAGAATCGGGAACCTCCCATCCTTCTTTGGAACAGCATTTCCCTTCCAGGACTCCAAAGGCCATCTCTTTGATCCGCTGGTCTTCTATGATGGGAACATCTCTTCCGTTTAAGATAAGAAGGGCCGTTTCTTTAGCTCTCCCGAGGGGACTGGTAAAGCAGACGTCAAAGGGAACGTCCGCAAGGCCTTTGGCCGTTTCTCTGGCCAGATGCCTTCCGAATTCATTCAATGGGATGTCCACCTGCCCCTGGATTCTTCGCTCCTTGTTCCAGTCAGTCTCTCCATGCCGTACAAAATAAATCTTCATCCTGTCTGCGCCTCCTTCATGTACCTTTGTAAGTATAGCACATCTTCCCCCTGTTTTCATAGCAAAATCATAGAAAAGATGGTATACTGGGATAGCAGCTCGCAGGATAAGACAAAAAAGTAAACTGCCGCTGATCATTTTTGTTAATTATTATAAAGAATAGGAGTGTTGCATATGGAAAAGATCACAAGCTTCACCATAGACCATTTAAAGCTGGTCCCTGGCATCTACGTTTCCCGTATCGATCATGTGGAAGGAAATCCCGTGACAACCTTTGACCTGCGCATGACAAGTCCCAACGATGAGCCCGTCATGAACACGGCGGAGATGCACGCCATCGAACATCTGGGCGCCACCTTCCTGCGCAATCATGAAACGTATAAAGATAAAGTCCTGTACTTTGGCCCCATGGGGTGCCGCACCGGCTTCTACCTTCTGCTGGCCGGTGAATACCGCTCCGCGGATATCGTGCCGCTGATCCGGGACATGTACACATTCATCGCGGAATTTGACGGAGAAGTCCCAGGAGCCTCTCCCAAAGACTGCGGGAATTATCTGGATATGAACCTGCCAATGGCCAGATACCTGGCCCGGAAGTATCTGAAAGAAGTGCTGACGGATATTCGGGAAGACCAGCTTATGTATCCGTAATCAATTGGGGCCGGGGGGTTTTTTAAAA
>CABPCP010000119.1 GCA_902406105.1 uncultured Mordavella sp. | reverse complement strand
AGGGAAGGTAACGCCGACCCCTGTCAGCGCCACATCCCCGTATCCTTGAATATGCCCGATATAAATCCGGTCCACAATATTGTAAAGCACATTGATCAGCTGGGCCGTCACTGACGGCACCGCCATAGACAGGATCAGCCTGCCCAGCGGCTGACTTCCCAGCTTTTCATCACTCGTTGTTTTCATTTTTCTCAATTCCTTTTCTCATCTGTATTTTTATTAACAATATCATAACATTTTCGTTTTCTCTTGTATATCCGTATTCTTAATTCAGTTTTACATTCAGATAATTCTTGCCGGATAGAGTCTTGTTAAAGCATAAACTGATCACCACGATTCCGCAGCCGATCGCGAATCCCGCCCAGTTAAAGACGGCTGTCAGGATCAGCAGCTGCAGCCGCATGAACTTCAAAGCATATCCCAGCTCAAAATTAGGCTGAGTATAATTAGCCACGGCAACAAACGCCATGTACAGCATGACTTCCGCATTAAACCACCCCGACTTGACCGAGAACTCTCCCATCACCAGACCGGCGATCACACTCAAAGGCGTACTGAGCATACTGGGGGTATTCAAAGCCGCAAGGCGGAGTCCATCGATCGCGATCTCCAACATCAAAAGCTGGAAGATCAGAGGTATATTTACAGTATCTTTTACTGCCACAAAAGCGAAAATCTCCGGAAGCCAGTTTAGATTCTGCATGAAAAGCAGAAATACCGGCGTCAGAAAGATGGTCATAAAGTTGATCAGCGCTCTGGCAATCTTCAAATAGGCCCTGGTCAGAGTAGGAAAATAATAGTCGTTGGCTTCCTCGATCATATCGTAGACCGAAGTAGGCAGGATAAGCGCTGACGGCGAGTTATCCACCAAAATCGCCACTTTCCCTTCCAAGATACAGGCGGCCGCGGTATCCGGTCTTTCTGTAAACTTAAACTTAGGAAAGGGATTGTACCATTTACGGTGAAACAGACACTCTGCCAGGCTCTGCTGGTTCATACGAAGATCTCCTGTCTTGATACTGTCAATCCTCTCTTCGATCCGTTTCAGAAGCTCCTTGTCCACCCGGTCTTTCATATAACAGATCGTTACATCTGTCCGAGAGCTGTCTCCTACTTCTTTCATTTCCATGATCAGATGCGGATCACGGATCCTGCGCCTTAACATGGCTGTATTAAAGACTACCGTCTCCACAAACCCGTCTCTCGATCCCCTGAGGGACTTGTCCTTATCCGGCTCCTCCACACTTCGCATCGGATATGTCCGGCAGTCTATGGCGATACAGGCTTCATATCCATCAATAAAAAGACAGGTTACCCCTGACAAAATATTTTTCAGCACCTGATCGAAATCCCCCAGTATATCTACCTCTACATAAGGAACAAACATTCTGGAAAATTGCGTGGCGTCCGGCGGCATCTCTTCTTCTTTCAACTTAAAAAAAGAATCCATGATCTTAAGCATCACTTCATCCTTTGTGAAGCCATCGATAAAGTAGAAGGAGGCCATCCGGCCGCCGATCAGCATATCTCTTTGGATCAGATCAAAACTCTCCTTGATCGGAAGGACTTGATTTAAGTAATCCGCATTCGCTTCTCTTGAAGCTGTTACTTTCTTTATATCAGACATGATCATTCCTCCGCCATTTGCGCTTTTCTGGGATTATCATGTCCGAAAAGATTTCTGATTATGCAGTTTGGGCCGGGGGATTTTTAAAAATCCCCCGGCCCAAACTGCGTTTGA
>CABPCP010000118.1 GCA_902406105.1 uncultured Mordavella sp. | reverse complement strand
GGAATTAAAAGATACGTACCATGATATAAAAGTCATCGTTCCTGGCAAGACTCTCAGTGAGGTCAGCAAGATTCTGGGCGGCGACAACGAAAAAGAAGTGCTGATATTCTTCAGCAGCAACCATATTTTATTTGAATTTGACGATACCATCGTGGTATCCCGACTGATCGAGGGCGAGTATTTCCGGATCGACCAGATGCTGTCCAGCGATTACGAGACCAAGATCACGGTCAATAAGCGGGAACTCTTAGACTCCATCGAGAGAGCGACCATCCTGATCCGTGAGAACGATAAGAAGCCGTTAATCATCAATGTGGTGGATCAGGAGCTGCAGCTTAAGATGAATTCCAGCTTCGGATCCATGAATGCCGAAGTGACGGCCCATAAGACAGGAAGCGACATCATGATCGGCTTTAATCCAAAGTTCCTGATTGATGCGCTCAGAATTATTGATGACGAAGAAGTAACTCTTTATATGCTGAATCCGAAATCCCCATGCTTTATCAGGGATGAAGAAGGAAAATATATCTATTTAATTCTTCCGGTCAACTTCAACGCCGCATCCGTTTAGGATGACGGAGTGAAAAAAAGGAGAAATAATGGAAATAATCAAGTTAAGAGATGAATACATCAAGCTTGGCCAGGCCCTGAAAGCAGCGGGTCTGGTCGGCTCCGGCGTGGATGCAAAATACGTAATAGAGGAAGCCTTAGTCAAAGTAAACGGCAGGACTGAGCTTCAGCGCGGCAAAAAACTGAGAGCCGGAGACATCGTCGAGTACGACGGAAAGACGATTAAAATCGAGGAATAAGAGAAGTCCATGATTATCGAGTCAATAGAGCTTAAAAATTACAGAAATTACGATAAACTACATATGGATTTCAGTCATGGGACCAACATCCTTTATGGAGATAATGCCCAGGGGAAAACCAATATCTTAGAAGCAATCTATGTCTGTGCTACGACAAAATCCCACAGGGGAAGCAAAGATAAGGAAATTATACAGTTTGACAGGGATGAGTCGCATATCAAATTAAACGTCAGAAAAAGAGATGTCCCATACAGGATCGATATGCATTTAAAGAAAAACAGAGCAAAAGGCGTAGCGGTCAACGGCGTTCCGATCAAGAAGGCCAGTGAGCTGTTTGGGATTGTCAATGTTGTATTTTTTTCTCCGGAAGACTTAAATCTCATAAAAAACGGCCCCGCCGAAAGAAGGCGGTTTATTGACTTGGAGTTATGTCAACTAAACAAACTGTATGTTCATTCACTGGTTCAGTACAATAAGATTGTGACTCAGAGAAACAAGCTGTTGAAGGACATTATGTTCCGGCCGGACTATGAGGAGACTCTGGATATCTGGGATATGCAGCTGGTCCAGTACGGCCGGGAGGTAATCCGGTGCCGGGAGGCCTTTGTAGGCCAGTTAAACGATTTGATCGGCGGCATCCACCGGCAGCTGTCAGGAGAAAAAGAATCTTTACATATCAGCTATGAGCCAAATGTCACAGTCGATATGTTTGAAGATACATTAAGAAAAAGCAGGCCTTCGGATTTAAAGCAGAGGACGACGCTGACTGGACCCCATAGAGATGATTTAAGCTTTATCATCAATGATATCGATATCAGGCGGTTTGGTTCCCAGGGACAGCAGAGGACGGCTGCGTTATCTTTAAAGCTTGCAGAAATTGAACTCGTCAAAAAAATAGTAAATGATTATCCAATCCTTTTGCTGGATGATGTGTTATCTGAGCTGGATGGCAGCAGACAGAATCACTTGTTATCGGGAATTAATCATATACAGACCATGATCACCTGCACGGGACTGGAGGATTTTGTCAATAACCGGTTCCGGATCGATAAGATCTTCAAGGTTGTGAGTGGTGAAGTTTACAGTGAGAATTAGGAGGAAAATATGAGCGAAGAATATGGTGCAGATCAAATCCAGATATTAGAGGGGCTTGAGGCGGTCAGAAAGAGACCTGGTATGTACATTGGCAGTACTTCCGTAAGGGGACTCCATCACCTTGTATATGAGATTGTCGATAATGCGGTGGATGAGGCTCTGGCCGGCTA
>CABPCP010000117.1 GCA_902406105.1 uncultured Mordavella sp. | reverse complement strand
TTCAGTCTGGGGCTGGCCGTGGTCTTATAAATCTTCGGGGCTTCCGTCGATGGCTCCGGTTCTGTCGCCGGTTCCGGCGCTACGGTCGCTTCGGTGGTAACTTCCGGAGAAGTGGACGGAGCGCTTGTCTCTTTCTTATCATTCTTGCCGCCGAAAAGCTTGAAGAGGCCCATGGCCGCCAGAACGACAACGAGAATAATCAGAAAGATCACTGCCGGTCTCAGCAGATCGTAGGGATCAAATCCTTTTTTCTTTGAGCGCCGCCTGCTCCGGTTTGCCGAGGACGGTCTCTGGCTGCTACGCTGACCGCTTCTCTGGGGAGACGAACTCCTCTGGCCAGTGCTTCTCTGAGCCGGCTGTGCAGATCTGGCCGCAGGGCGCTGCTGTGGCTTGGCGGGTGTGGTACTGCGGCGTCTGCCGCTATAGATATCTGCAAAGGCAGCAGCTTCCTGGGAAAGAAGCTGATACGCTTCATTCGCATCATAAGGGCTGTCATTACCATCATGAACAGCTTTGTTGCCGAGTACCCGAATTCTGTGATAGTGGTCTTTTGTGGCCTGGGATATCCAGTGGCCTTCAAACAGCTGGTCGATGCTGTCGGCCAGATCCCCATCTACAATCAAAGCCTTTTCTCCAAGGCAGTTTACCATAAATTCCAGTGCCTGGCGGGATTTGATCATGGCCAGATTATACTGCTTCTGGCCGATGAGACGTTCCGCCTCCCGGACACTTTGCTGGACCCTTGTCCAGTTGTTGTTGTCTGTAGTTCCCATATGCTTCCTCCTTTGCAAAAAACGATCGTATACCAATATACAGATATTATACTAGATTATC
Organism: uncultured Mordavella sp.; assembly: GCA_902406105.1. Classification (GTDB taxonomy): domain Bacteria; phylum Bacillota; class Clostridia; order Lachnospirales; family Lachnospiraceae; genus Massilistercora. Next base: position 1,364 of record CABPCP010000117.1, on the reverse strand, counting down.
TGTAATTGTGCACCTATTATTTTGAAGTTTTTTATTTGTAAGAGAAAAGTAAAAAATAACCAAAAACCATAATAAGTCCCCTTCAAAAGAGCCCGCACTTGCGTTCGAATCGTATTTTATGGTACAATCAGTACGAAAAAATTAAACAGATACTGGAGGATATGAATATGAGATTACGCCATATTCCAGGCTCGGAGGAAGAGATCGCAAACAGCCCTTACGTGGTTTCAAACCCGGAAGAGAAGAAGGGGCGCTGGAGCGAGGTCTTTGGTAATGATAATCCAATTGAAATAGAAGTAGGCATGGGAAAGGGACGGTTTATCATGGAACTGGCGTCCAAAAATCCCGGGATCAATTATGTGGGCATTGAGCGGTACTGCAGCGTCCTGCTGAGAGGAATTCAGAAACGCCAGGAGATGGAGCTTTCCAATATCTACTTTATGTGTGTCGATGCGAGAGAGCTTTCTGAGATTTTTGCTCCGGGCGAGGTAAAGAAGATTTATCTTAATTTTTCCGATCCATGGCCCAAGGACCGCCATGCGAAGAGGCGTCTGACATCGGAACCGTTTATGGAAGTGTATGATAAGATTCTGGCCCCGGATGGTGTCGTGGAGTTTAAGACGGACAACCGCGGACTGTTTGACTATTCCCTGGAATCCGTGCCTGCGGCTGGATGGGAGATCAGAGAGTATACGTACGACTTACACCATTCCGACATGGCAGAGGGAAATATCATGACGGAATATGAGGAAAAGTTTTCTTCCATGGGGAACGCCATATTCAAGCTGGTTGCGGAACGAAAAAGGAAGTAACTGGGAAAAAGGGACTGGCACGCCGGAGACCGCCTGTCATATAATGGAGTTAACAGGATATGACAGGAGCGGTCCATATGGGAATGAAAGACAAGGTAACCGTAAAACTTCTCCAGGCGACAAGCGATAAGACGGAGCTCAACAAGAAGGCGTTGCAGTGGAAGAAATCCTTCGTGGAAGTGAACAAAACTCTCGGTACTTCCTCCCCTAAAAAGAAGAAAAATAAATAATTATGAAAGAGTTGTAAATATTTTGTAAAAAAGGGGTTGACTTTTGTCAAACGCAGTTATATAATAACACATGTGTCACCGAGACAGGCACACAAAACTGAAGAGAAGCGCCTTTAGCTCAGTTGGTAGAGCAGTAGACTCTTAATCTATTTGTCCAGGGTTCGAGTCCCTGAAGGCGCACGAAAAAGTTCCGATTTTGCAGACTGAGAGTTGCGGGGTTGGGGCTTTTATTTCGATTTAAAGATAAATGCCGGCAGCGTTATGGAGAATTGCAAAACGTGCCGGCTGTTTTTATGCAATAGGAAAGTGTCCTGTTACAAAA
>CABPCP010000116.1 GCA_902406105.1 uncultured Mordavella sp. | reverse complement strand
TTATAAAGAAAGGGTGAGAACGATGTAATGGTTTGTTTATAAGTCGGGAGTTTGACACCCCCCCTAATCTAAAAAACGCCGCTAAGCCGCTACAGGCTTATATTTTTTTGTCAAATTTTATGATTTTATATATAGGCTTTTTAGTCTTTTTGTGGTATAATAGGAGATGGAGGTAATTGCTCATGAAGGTTAATACATCTAAATCAAAGAATGCCGAATCGTTTTACATCAAGCAGTCCTATATAGATGGCAACGGAAAATCCACTTCCAGAACCATCCGCAAGCTTGGAACATTGAATGAATTATTAGTGGAACACGGACCTACACGGGATGATGTCATGGCCTGGGCAAAAGAACAGGCCCGTATAGAAACAGAGAAATACGAGTTGGAAAAGGAAACTCTCTCCATTCCCGTTGTGTTTCATCCGAACCGTAAGATTCCGTATGGAGAACGAAGATGTTTTGACGGCGGTTATCTTTTCCTGCAAACGATTTATTACGAACTGGGCATGGACCGTATCTGCAGAAAGATTCGCAACAGGCATCATTACGAATACGATTTAAACGCCATACTTTCTGATTTGATTTACACAAGGGTTCTGGAACCAGGCAGTAAACGTTCTTCTTACGCGGCCGCAAAAAAATTTTTAGAGCCTCCAACTTATGAACAACACGATATCTATCGGGCGTTAAGTGTCCTGGCTTCGGAATGTGACCTGATTCAGTCAGAAGTGTATAAGAACTCAAAATCCGTTATAAACCGGAATGACCATATCCTCTACTACGACTGCACAAACTACTATTTTGAGATTGAACAGGAAGAAGGAGATAAAAAATACGGGAAAAGCAAGGAGCACCGGCCTAATCCGATTATACAGATGGGATTATTTACCGATGGGGACGGAATACCGCTGGCCTTTTCCACGTTTCCCGGCAACCAGAATGAGCAAAAATCCCTGGAACCTTTAGAGCAGAAAGTCATCGGGGAGTTTGGCTGCGAGAAATTCATCTTCTGTTCTGATTCCGGACTTGGGTCAGAGAATAACCGCCTGTTGAACCACACAGGAAACCGGGCTTATATCGTGACACAGTCCATCAAAAAGCTGGCGGCAGAGTACCGGGAAGCTGCGCTGAATCGAAAAGGATTCCGGAGACTGTCTGACAACAGGCTGGTGGATTTAGACCAACTGGATGAGAAGGACTATGAGGAATTGTTTTACAAAGAAGAACCCTACAGTACAAAAAAACTTGAGAACCGGCTGCTGATCACCTACTCCCCTAAATATGCAGCCTACCAGAAAGAAATCCGTACAAAGCAGGTAGATCGTGCGCTTCATATGTTAAAAGACGGAAATCATAAAAAAACAAGCAAAAATCCCAATGACCCGGCACGGTTTATTGATAAGGCAGCGGTTACAAAGGACGGCGAAAAAGCTGATATCCTGTATTTTTTAGATGAATCAAAAATAGCGGAGGAAGAACGGTATGACGGTCTCTATGCAGTCTGCACCGACCTTTTTGATGATAATCCTGCTGACCTCTTGAAAGTAAGTGAAGGAAGATGGCAGATAGAAGCATGCTTCCGGATTATGAAGACAGATTTTGAAGCAAGGCCAGTTTATGTTCGTAGAGAAGACTGTATACAGGCTCATTTTCTGATTTGTTTTCTATCGCTTTTAGTCTACCGCTTATTAGAAAAAAAGCTGGGTGGAACATACACCTGCTGCGAAATCTTAGACACGTTAAGATCGTTTAAGTTTGCAGATGTTCAAGGGCAGGGATTCATGCCTGTTTATGAAGTAACAGAGCTGACAGATAGACTGCATGAACTCCTTGGTTTTGCCACTGACTATGAATTTCTCACGAAAAGCCGGATGAAAACCATTGAAAAACTCAGTAAGCAAAGGTGAAACCAGTTCTCTTGCCAGCAGGAAGAGTCATTAGCTCCTGTGAACAGGTGTAATAAAAACTTTCAGCCGTGCCCTAAAAGGGAAAAAAGACTATACTTGAAAACAAAGCAACACCGCTGTGAAACCTTTATAGAATAAGGATTCCAACGGTGTTTGATTTTTTTTACTGTCAAAGATGGGATTATAGGTGACGCCACGTTATTTGTATAGATAAATTGACATTCTATTTATTTGATGGTAAGATTACCCTAGATTTATAAAGAAAGGGTGAGAACGATGTAATGGTTTGTTTATAAGTAAATCAATGGAACCTGGGATGGAACGCAGCGTGCGGGCCGTCTTGTTTTGATACCCTTATAAACGATACTATTACACCG
>CABPCP010000115.1 GCA_902406105.1 uncultured Mordavella sp. | reverse complement strand
ATAATATGCTTCTCCTCCCTCGGAATCTGCGGGAAAGCCAATCCTATTGGTTCCCGGGTCGATCAGCGCCGCCTTATAATCATAGGATACTTCTGTGCTGTATACATTTTCCAATACATAGGTATCCGCCTCTTTTACATCTGTTGGGTCGCTCACATCAAACATCGTAAGTTTTACTCCCCCGGTAATCTGGGTTTCCTCATCTACATCCATTCCAATACCCAGAAGTTTCCCGTCTCCATAATAATGCAGATAATCAGAAAATCCAGGAATCTTTAGCTGTCCAATGATCTTCGGATTCTCCGGAGCTGAAAAATCTACGGAAAATAGCGGATCTGTCTCCCGGAAAGTGACAAAATACCCTGTTTCTCCCAGAAATCTGGCAGAATAAATCCGCTCGTCTTCCGCCAGACCCTCAATTTCTCCTATGATTTCTAATTTTTCATCTAACACGTATACGGAATTGGTATCCTCTACCGTTGTCACGATCCTTAAATTTCCTTTATATTCATCGATGGAGAAGGAATCATTGATGTATCCATTCACAGTCCCCTGCGCTTCCGGTTCTATGACGCCTGATTCATATGACAGCTTCCTAAGCGCGGTGATTTCCATGTTTGTTTTCTGATCCCATTCAATTTCATAATAATAAATACTATTTTCACTTACATACAGTTCTCCCCCTTTCGTAAAAATCGCCTTGCTGTCTTTCGTCTGATCAGGGTTCTCAAGATCTACAGCCGTAATCACTTCATACATATTTCCGGCTTGATATTGAGGCATAAATATGTCTGTCTCATCTAGAAGCCGTTCACCTGCTGCCGGGATAAAGGATTCCGGCTCTGTTTCTCGGATATCTGCCCCTACATAATATTGACTAAAAAGATACAGAAAGCCGTTAACCAAGCGTGAAGAATGATACCAGCCGCTTTGAGACACCTTCCCCAAAAGCTGTGGGTTAGAAGGCGCACTGATATCATAAGTCAGCACTTCTGTCTGTTCCTGATCGGAACTTTCTAGTGGATAAATCCCATAATCATCTTCATCAAAAGAGCATATGAGCACAGCTTTCTTCTCTTTTGGAAGCAGGTATATTTCTTCAACGCAGCGCCCATCCTCCGCCTGGATCCTTCCGGTTTCTTTCATTTCTTCTTCCGTTTCCACGATCACGACCTCAGAACCGCCATTTCCCACGATATAAAGAAATTTTCCATCTGTTTTTACAATATCTCCTTCATCCACGCCTTGCTGGCGAAGGTTTGTTCCAGAATAATCTCCGCCATATTCGGACGCTTTTGCAGAGGCGCTTTCTGAGGCGGCACTCTCTGCCGACTCATTTGACACCATATCTGCCGACTCTTCCATACTCCATTCCGACATTTCCGTTTGCTTCTCCTGGGCCTTCAAATACCCATAGATTTCCTCATAGCTTTCCGCGCTGGCAATCGTTTTACTTCGGCTGACTTCTGCCGACTCTGTGCGGGCGGCCTCACCGCTGGATTTATCTCCTGATCTTTGTATATTTCCGTAAATAGCCAGTCCCGCAGCCAGAACCAGACAGGCCGCCACGGGCAGAACCGCCTTTCTCCATGTTCCGCTTTTCCTTATCTTCCTTTCCGCAAGCTGCTGCCGCACAGCTTCCGGCCGCAGGCTGTCCGGCGTCTTTATCTGATCTGTCTTTGTCCTGATGCGTTCAAGAATCTCCTGCTCTTTCCTGTTCATAAAGACACTCCTTTCCTACTCTAACACGCACTCCATCTTTTCCAACGCACGGCTTCTCTTGGATCGGACGGTATTCTCATTGAGCTTCAGCGTTTTGCCGATCTCCCGACTGGTGTAACCGCCGAATACCGATAAGGCCACGATCATCTGCTCTTCCTCAGACAGGATGAGAAACGCCCTTTTCACATCCACTGACAGCCCGTGATCTTCCTGGGCCGTTGGAATGTTAAAAAAGGTATCCTCCTGGTCCAGGCTGATCTCCAATCCGCGTTTCCTTAGCTTTTTCCTGCACACATTTGCCAGGATCGTGAAGATCCAGCTTTTAAAGGCTTTCTCATCTCTCAGCTTACGGATATTCTCATAGGCCGCCAGCACAGCCTCACCCACCGCGTCTTCCGCCTCATGCCGGTCTTTCAGCAGACAGAGCGCAAACCGGTACAGATCCTGATAGACTGCCTCATACATCCGCGCAAATATATCCGCATCGCACTTCATATCCCACCCTCCCTGTCAGATATGGTTCTCTGTTCTATGTATTAGAGTCAATAAAGGAGCCAAATGATGCATTAGGGGGCTGTCGCACTAAATAATTAGTGCGACAGCACTTTTTTGCAGAGAATAAGAA
>CABPCP010000114.1 GCA_902406105.1 uncultured Mordavella sp. | reverse complement strand
GGGCCGGGGGATTTTTAAAAATCCCCCGGCCCCAATTGAAATTTATAATATCTTCGACAAAAATTCTTTTAATCTTGGGTCTTTTGGATGATCAAAGAATTCTTCCGGCCCGGCCTCCTCTTTGATCTCACCCTCATCCATAAATAATACTCTGGAAGCGACTTCTCTGGCAAATCCCATTTCATGGGTGACCACTACCATGGTCATTCCCTCTTTTGCCAGCTGCTTCATCAGCTCCAGAACTTCTCCAACCATCTCCGGATCCAATGCTGATGTTGGCTCATCAAATAAGATCACATCCGGGTTCATAGCCATTGAACGGATGATCGCCACTCTCTGTTTCTGGCCGCCGCTCAATGTTGACGGATAAGCGTCCGCCTTGTCGTCCAGGCCAATCCGCTTTAAAAGTTCCAGCGCCTGCCTCTTCGTTTCATTTAAAATCTGTTCCTTCGTCTCTGTCACCGGAATCAATTCCTTCTTGTTTTTACCCCGGAACAGGTTCTGAAAACGGATCCCGGCATTCTTTCTCTTGGTCTTTTTCAAATCCTGACAGCGCAGATAGGCGGGAGCCAGCATGACATTCTGAAGCACCGTCTTATTATTAAACAGATTAAAATGCTGGAATACCATCCCCATATGCCGGCGATGTACATTGATATCCACACTCATATCCGCAATATCTACACCCTTAAAAATAATACTGCCGCTTGTAGGATCCTCCATGCAGTTCAGACAGCGCAGGAACGTAGATTTCCCAGAACCTGACGGACCGAGTACCGCCACAATGTCTCCTTTATTGATGGTAATGTTAATATCCTTCAGAACCTCAGTTTTTCCGAAGCTTTTCTTAAGATTAATTACTTCTATCACTCTTCTTCAGGCTCCTTTCCATCAATCGAATCAACAATGTGATCAGCAGCACCAGTACAATATAAATCAGCGCCATTACCAAGTATGGAACCATAAATTCATAACTGTTGCTTCCGATATAATTAAATGCTACATACAAGTCCGCCGCCCCTACAAAGCTGACTACCGATGTCTCTTTGATCAAGGCGATAAACTCATTTCCCATTGTAGGAAGGATATTTTTGACTGCCTGCGGGATTACGATCTTGGCCATCGTAGTGCCAAAACTTAAACCTACCGCACGCCCGGCTTCCATCTGCCCAGCGTCTACAGACTGGATTCCGCTCCGCATGATCTCAGAAATATAGGCGCCGCTGTTCAAGCCAAATACCAGCATCGCCACCTGAACCCCCGTAATCTGCCAGCCGATGATCGGAAGCAATACATAATAAAATACCAGGAGCTGTACAACCGTTGGCGTTCCCCGGAATAGCGCAACATAAAAACTGCAGATTCCATTTAAGATCCGAGGAAGGCGTTTATACTTTGGCAGCACCCTCACCGTCGCGATCAAAGTTCCGATCAAAGTCCCCAAGATCAGACCTGTGACCGCGATCAACAGCGTATTCTGAAGGCCTTCAACGACTCTCACATAGCCGTTTTGTTCCAGAAAAATTTCTATAAATTTGTCTACTTTCTGACTAAAATCGCCCATCTTTTTCCCTTCTTAAAAGAAGGAAGGCGTTATCCATACATAGCCGCCTTCCTTTTTTGCTCATCCTGTTCTTACTGTATGTTTCCTACTGCATCTCATTGATAGATTCTGTGATCGCCGCCGCCGGAGCCGCATCGATGATCACGTACTGGATCTTGCCCTGCAGCATATCCTGGACTGCCAGAGAACCACTCTTATATGGAACACATTTTGCAGGAAGCCCTGGGAAGCCCCAGCTCTCATCGCCTTCTACATAATACTGCCCTGTCGTTCCCTGCTGAACGCCAACAGAATCAGAAGACTCCAGTTCTGCCAGTTTTGCGGCTACCGCATCCGCATCTTCACAGTCATCAAAAGAAGTATCATTGCTTGGCACGATCAGCCGCTGAGAAGCCTGATAATAAGGATCCGTGAATGTTACGTACTCTTCTCTCTCCTCGTTGATCGTAAGTCCTGCCATGGCAATGTCGCATTTCTGCTGGCTTACAGACAGACATACCGCATCGAAGTCCATATTCTGGATGACCAATTCCTGTCCCAGTTCCTCAGCCAACAGAGCCGCGATTTCCATGTCAATACCATAATAATCTTCACCCTGTGTATACTCAAATGGTTCAAACGCCGCATTCGTCGCAACTACAAGCTGGTCCTTAGAAGTATCCAGCGCTGCGGACTGTACAGCCTCCGGCTCACCGCCGCCAAAATATTTATCACAGATTTCGTCAAAAGTTCCATCTTCCTGGATCTTTGCGATAAACGCATTCACCTGTTCCAGAAGTTCCGGCTGGTTCTTATCCACACCAAACGCATACTCCTCATTGGTAAGATCAATCTCGATCACCTTAGCAGTTACTGCTTCTTCACTTCCTTCTTCCCCATTTCCCCCGCATCCGACAAGAAGACCGGCCGCAAGGATCATCGCCAGGAACAACGCTGTAACCTTTTTCATCATTTTTCCCTCCGTTTTATTCATAAATTGTATAATCATACAGACTATCCTCATAATTATAACATGCTTTTTCTAAAAAACAAGCCCTGACCCTTAGAAACTTCAAAAAGGGACAGGGCTTTTTTAAATAGGGCCGGGGGATTTTTAAAAATCCCC
>CABPCP010000113.1 GCA_902406105.1 uncultured Mordavella sp. | reverse complement strand
AATATATTGTGCGAAAATGAATTTTGTGCACAATATATTGTTATTTTTGTTGACGATAAAACACAACAGGTGGTATGATAGAAGAACAGACGAATCGGACAAAAATATTTTACAAAATGAACAAAAGGATAATCCAGGAAGGGGAGCAAGCATATGTATCAGGTAACAAAACGGGACGGCCAGGTCGTTGATTTCAATCTGTCGAAGATCTGTGTGGCCATTGAGAAAGCGTTTAAAGCTCAGGAAAAGGAGTATAATCAGGATATCATCGATCTGCTGGCATTAAAAGTTACCGCGGATTTCGAGCCTAAGATCAAGAATTCACTGGTGCAGGTGGAAGATATCCAGGACAGTGTGGAGGCGGTCCTGATCAAAGCCGGATATTCCGACGTGGCAAAAGGATATATTTTGTATCGGAAACAAAGAGAGAAGATCCGTAATCTGAAATCTACCATGCTGGACTACAAAGAAATTGTGGACAGCTACGTGAAAGTAACAGACTGGCGGGTAAAAGAAAATTCAACCGTTACCTATTCTGTAGGCGGATTGATCTTAAGCAATTCCGGCGCGATCACGGCCAACTACTGGCTGTCAGAGATTTATGACGAGGAGATCGGGCAGGCGCATCGGAACGCGGATATCCATATCCATGATCTGTCTATGCTGACCGGATACTGTGCGGGGTGGTCCTTGAAACAGCTGATCCAGGAAGGGCTGGGAGGAATTCCAGGAAAGATTTCTTCTTCTCCGGCAAAGCATTTGAGCGTGCTCTGCAACCAGATGGTCAACTTCCTGGGGATCATGCAGAACGAGTGGGCCGGAGCCCAGGCGTTTTCTTCCTTTGATACCTATCTGGCGCCTTTTGTAAAGGCTGATAACCTGACTTATCAGGAAGTTAAAAAATGCATCGAATCTTTTATTTACGGAGTGAACACGCCGTCCCGCTGGGGAACCCAGGCGCCGTTTTCTAACATCACGCTGGACTGGACGGTTCCCAACGATCTGGCGAACCTGCCGGCGATCGTAGGCGGAAAAGAGATGGACTTTACCTACGGGGACTGTAAGAAAGAGATGGATATGGTCAATAAGGCGTTTATCGAGATCATGATCGAGGGAGATGCCCATGGCCGCGGGTTCCAGTACCCGATTCCTACCTATTCTATCACCAGTGATTTTGACTGGTCAGATACGGAGAACAACCGTCTGCTCTTTGAGATGACGGCGAAATACGGGACGCCCTATTTCTCAAACTATATCAACAGCGATATGGAGCCAAGCGACGTCCGCAGCATGTGCTGCCGTCTTCGTTTGGACCTTCGGGAACTGCGGAAGAAATCCGGCGGTTTCTTTGGAAGCGGTGAAAGTACAGGGTCTGTAGGCGTTGTCACGATCAACATGCCGCGTATTGCTTACCAGGCGGAAAATGAAGAGGATTTCTTCCGCCGTCTGGATCGTCTGATGGACATTTCAGCGAGGTCTCTCCATGTAAAGAGAACGGTCATCACTAAGTTGATGGACGAAGGCCTTTATCCCTATACGAAGCGGTATCTGGGGACCTTTGAGAACCATTTCTCCACCATCGGTTTGATCGGTATGAATGAGGCAGGCCTGAATGCCAAATGGATCGGAAAAGATATGACTCATGCGGAAACGCAGGAATTTTCCAAGAAGGTGCTGAACCATATGCGGGAGCGTCTGTCCTCTTATCAGGAGGAATACGGAGATCTCTATAACTTAGAGGCGACTCCGGCAGAGTCTACGACTTATCGTTTCGCGAAACATGACAAAGAGCAGTTCCCGGATATCATTACAGCGGCGGAAGGCGATGGAACTCCATATTATACCAATAGTTCCCATCTGCCGGTGGGCTATACGGAAGATATCTTCGCGGCGCTGGATATTCAGGATGATCTGCAGACACTCTATACTTCCGGAACGGTATTCCATGCGTTCCTGGGAGAGAAACTGCCAAACTGGAAGGCGGCGGCATCTCTTGTAAGAAAGATCGCGGAAAACTATAAACTGCCCTATTACACCATGTCTCCTACCTATTCTATCTGTAAGAATCATGGATACATCAAAGGCGAAGAGTATGTATGTCCGGAATGTGGAGAAAAGACGGAAGTTTACAGCAGAATTACGGGCTATTACCGTCCGGTGCAGAATTGGAATGATGGAAAAGCGCAGGAATTCAAAGACAGAAAGGTATATGATCTGAGCAAATCTCAGTTTCATCCAAGCGAGAAGGCAGAGGAACATGCTGCGGAGGCTCTGAGGCAGGAAGCGGAAGAAGGGTCAAAGAAGCTTTTATTTACCACCAAGACTTGTCCAAACTGTGTGATCGCTAAAAAGGCGCTGGAAGAAGCGCATATGGATTATGAGGTGGTGGATGCCCAGGAGAATAAGGACCTGGTAAAGAAATACGGCGTCCTCCAGGCTCCCACCCTGGTAGTGATCAAGGACGGGAAGGTCAGCAAGATGGCGAATGCCTCAAACATTAAGAAGTATACAGAAGAAGAGTAGAATATGGATGGCGGCCTTGGATTTGATCCAGGACCGCCGTTTTGTGTGATAAGCCGGCAAGCGGCCGCCGTACCTGCACAAGCGGACATTCGCCGGGCAACGGTTAATTGAAAAATTAATTGCAACATAGGTTGTTGCGGTTAGAATTACAAGGCA
>CABPCP010000112.1 GCA_902406105.1 uncultured Mordavella sp. | reverse complement strand
CCCTCTCCCGGTCATATGCCGGAAGATTCCATGCAGCGCCATGTGCAGATACGCCCGGTTTACAAAGACGGGATTCTCCCGGAACATCCCGCCCAGCCAGGCAGGCCCGTAAAAGATAGAAAAGCCGTCTGTTCCAATGGTGCCTATCCCTTCATCCAGCACAAAAGTAAAGCTGCTTAAAGCCACGTCCAAAAATCGCATCGAAAGATACAGTTCATTTCTGGAAACGATAAGGATCTGACGTCCGATCTGCTCCAATTGTTCCACTATATCGTTCTCTCTGTCTCTCATGCTGATCTTCTCCAATTTCTATTCTTTTTGCTCAAAACTCAAAGGTTTTCTTCTTCCGCGGAAACCTGCGGCTCCTCTCCTCCATCAAAAGACTGACAAGCGCCGTCTTCCCCTGTTTTAAAGCGGTCTCTATCCCGATCTCAAAAGCCGCTTCCTCCAGCAGGCCTCCATCCATTAAAAGACGCAGCCCGTCCAGTTCTTCCTGGTCCACCAAAAACGCGGCCGCCTGCCCTCCATGCTCTCTTAAAAAGGTCTCGTACTCTTCCTTTGCCTTCTTAGAAAGCCCTACCGGAAACAAAAGTCTTTGAATGGCAAGCTCCGTCACCGTTTCCGGCGTCTCTTCCGCTACCGCCCTTGGAAGCAGGGCATCATATTTGGGGAAATCCAGTTTCCGGTCATAGAAGCACTGACGGTAGTATCCCCCCGCTCCGTGGTGGCTGGTGTATAAAAGCCGGGCCGGCGTATTCTCCACCGCCTCTTCATAGTGCTCCGGGAACAACACCTTCGCCACTTCTATCTTCCCCTCTGCCCGGTGATAATAAAGAGTCGCCCGGATCGCGAACCGCACTTCGTCCAAAATCGATTTTAAAGCCGACTGTTCTCCCCGCCTCAGGTGGATTTCAATCTGCCCCGGCCTGCAGCCTGTCAAAGCTCCGCCGCCGATTTCTAAAATCCCATCTGACAGCGTCAGTTTCGCAAGATTCCGGCAGCGGTAGAAGGCGTACCGGCCAATCCTGCATACGCCGTCCGGCAGATGGAGCTCCTGTATCCTTTCAGCCTTCAGCTTCTCTTGCTTTCCTTCTTGTCCCCACACCAGATCTTCCGGGGATTCCCCGCCCTCTGAAAACGCGTACGCCCCAATAGCGGTCACCGGCTGTCCTTCGATCCGCTCTGGAAGGAATACGCGGCCATCTTCCCCATAACAAGCGGTGATCCGTATCCCGCCGTTCTCTTTCTGATAATGGATCTCTGGGTAAGAAATGATTATGTCTGTCTTTCTTTCGATCACAGTTCCTTCATCCTTTTTGTACATTTATTCAATGGTCACGCCCTGGTAAAACAAGGTCAGGATCTTTCGATAGTCCATCCCCTGTTTCGCCATCTCATTCGCCCCGTTCTGGCTCATCCCAATACCATGTCCAAAACCTCCGCCTTGAATCACAAACAGATCCCCGGATTTCTCAATCGTAAAAAAAGCGCTGGGCAGAAGTTCCGAACTCGCGGCCACAGATCCGTCTTGCTTTGTGATCTCATAGCCTTCTCCCCCAAGAGCCCTGCGGATCTTATTTTCCGTCTCTACAGTGACGCTTCCTTTCTCGCCTGAAGCCCGGATCTCCAGCGCCACATTTCCCGGCCCTCGTCTTGTCACCTGGATCTCACTTACCGTTCCAATATCCGTGCCTGTATTCAGCCCGATCAGATTCGATAAGGTCTGTACAGGAATCCTGGCTTCCCACCGGTACCAGGGAAGATCCTTTTCATAGTCGCCATTTTCCCCGCAGACCTCCACAGACTGCAGATAAGCATTTTCTTTGCTTGGCGCGGTCCCCCACGCTTCTGCGCTGGTTGTATGACCGCAGGAGGTAGAATAATAATAGGTGGTCACCACTTTTCCCTCATAACGCACTGTCTCTCCTGCCGTGGCCTCCACCGCCTCCTGGGCGCTTTCTGCCGGCGCTGAGTTTCCATACACCTGATAAGCCGTACTGTCATTGACATGAGCCTCATATTCCGGGTATCCGTAACTTTCCATCTGGCGGTAGGCATAGCTTCTGGCGCACACCGCCTGGGCTTTCAAAGCTTCCAGTTCATAGGAGGATGGCATCTCACTTGGCACCACTCCGCACAGATAGGTTTCTACAGGAAGCTCGTTGATCAGCACCAGGCCTTCCGCCGTCGTCCGAAGTTCGATCACTCCCGCGTAAGAAGGAGTCCCATATCCCCGGTTCAAGGTCTCTACCGTAACCTTTCCCTCCTTTGCCCAAACCCGGACCGCTCCTTTTTGAAACCGCTCATCATCCGGTTCGATCGTAAGTTTCCCCTCCGCTTCCTCCTCCTGGTCTCCCCAGGAGACCACCAGCCCGCTGTCTGAAGACAGTACTGCCTTTGGATGAGTTTCATTTTGATATCCGTCCGTCATAAGCAGCACCCGGATATTTGGATTTTCATTCCCTGTCTCTTCTCTTGTCTGGGGAGTCTTATTTTTTCCCCTTTCTTTCCCCAGTTCTTCCGCCGTCTGAGGCAGCCAGCGCGCCGCCAGAACGATCAGAAACACACTGGCCAGAATGGAGCCGCACAGCCAGAGCTTCCGCCGCTTGGTCTGTCTTCTGGCGCCGCTTATGTACCCTCTGCGCCTCTGGGGTTTTCTAGAGTATCTATATGAAGTACGTTTTCTTTTCATAGTAAAATCCTTGTCCGCTTTTCTAAATCTATATTCCTCCTGTGGTAAAAAAAGAACTTGGCCCGCTCTTTGCCAACTCTTTTTGATTATACCATTTTTCTTTAAAAAAGAAATAGGGGCACAGGAAAATCCTGAAACCACCTTGCGTATCTCCTCATAGAGA
>CABPCP010000111.1 GCA_902406105.1 uncultured Mordavella sp. | reverse complement strand
CGAATGACACATCTTGAGATACCCAACAATATCTTTAACTAAGGGAAACGGGGAGATCATATTCTGATACTGAAGCTTATTTCCCATTAACTGGCGGTAGGTTGCGGATTTTTCCTTTCCTTCCGCTTTTAATTTTTTCATTTTCACATCCGTGTTTTCGTAATTTTCTTGCACTGCCTTCAGCATTTTTTCAAATGCTTCCAGTCTCTCTTCCTTTTCCATATGTATTCTCACTCCTTTCTCTTCAATAATACAATACATGCGGCCACCGCAGCCACAAAAATGATAAACAAAGGCAGAATATGATCTGCGCGGAGTCCTTTATCTGTCAATATGCGGTATCCCCATGCAGCAGGGAATAATTTTCCCAGTTTTTCCAACCCTTCTGGCAGGAGGTCTGCTGGAAACATGATCCCAGACAGCAGGATCGAAGGCAGGAAAACCACCTGGCTCAGCATGGTAAGCTTGGCCTGATTTTTCACTGCCAGCCCCAGCACACAGGCAGCACTGATGGAAACGATCAAAAAGAAAGCAAGCTTTATCAGGTACACTCCCAGATCATCCGGCCATTCTGCCTCGAACGCATAGGGCGCGGCGGCAAGGATGATCCCGCTCATAAGCAGCAGATGCAAAAATGTGGAAACCGTCAGGGAAAACAAGCCAAAGGAAAGCGGCGCGCCGCCTGCCCGGTACAGCTTCTTCACCTCTGTTCCGTAAAGTTCCGTCAGGGAAGGCGGCACTCCGATCAGCGCTCCCATAGACACGCCCATAACCGTCATAGAGGCGGTCAATGTGGCCTTTGCTTCCGGCATAAGAGAGGTAAAAATCCCTCCCATGACCGCAAAAAATAACAGCGGCACCAGGTAACAAGTCACCAGCATGGATTTACTGCGGATATCCATTTGAAACTGCAATCGGATTCCATACAACAGTCCGCTCATCTTTTCCCCTCCTTTGCAAATTCCATAAAATGCTGTTCCAGCGTTCCCCTGCTGATCTGGATATCCTGGATCTTCTCATCTTTTGTCCCATACTCTTCCAAAATCTTCAGAAGGGTCTCTTCAATATTGTCCGCCGTATAGCTCGCTTCTCCGGATTTCGTCTTGATTTTGATCTGGTAACGTTTCCCCATCTTGAGAGCCAGTTCCTCTGTGGACCCAAGAAATGCTGCCCGGCCTTGGTTCAAGATCAGTATGCGGTCACACAATTCTTCTACTTCCGCCATATCGTGACTGGCCAGAAGTATGGTCTTTCCTTTCTCTTTTAATCTGCGGATTTCTTTATGAAGAGCGTTCCTTCCCTCTACATCCAATCCTGCCGTTGGTTCATCCAGGAAAAGAATATCCGGGTCTTCTGTCATTGCCAGCGCCAGGTGGAGCCGCCGTTTCTGTCCGGTGGACAATTCCAGATAGGGTTTCTTTCCCAGATCATAGATTCCAAGAGCCTTCAGCACTGATGGATCCGCCTTGGTTTTCTTCCACTTCGCAAACAGGCGGACTGCCTCCATGGGACGGATGTAAGGCGGCAGGGCGGCGGACTGAAGCTGTATGCCCAAGCTTCCATTCACTTTGATCTTCCCGCTCTCGTATCGCCGAAATCCTTCGATACACTCCAAAGCTGTGGTTTTCCCCGCTCCATTGACTCCAAGGATCCCAAAGATTTCGCCCCGTTCCACCGCAAAGGAGAGCCCCTTTAGCACTTCCTGGCTGCCATAGCTTTTCTTTAGCTCTAAGATCTGGACTGCGCAAGTCATGGCTGTACCTCCTCAAAAGGATCTGTCCCGGATTTCCGAAAATACAGTTCTAAAGCCGGCTGCAGATATTCATTTACCAAAGCCTGTTTCCGGGTCCACTCTTCATTGCTGTCTTTCAGATTGCCAAATTCCATCAGCTTCGGCAGCATACTCATGTCTCCTCCGGTAAACTCCATGACCATGTTCCAGAACTTTGCGGCCAAATTCTGGACTCTTTCATCCTCCGGCGGCAATTTCTGTTCCCGAAGCTCTAAGATCTGGTCATTCAGCTTGTTAAAGCGGTGAATAAACTCCAGCCCGCTTTCCTGGTCATACTGATTGCGGATGTGTTCCAGCATGGCATCATCAAAGTGTTTGATCAGCCAGTAATATTCATTATCCATTCTGAGATTGACAACAATATCCGCATATTTCTTAAAGTCTACTTCCTGCATCTGGATCACTTCTGTTCTCAGCGCCTCCACCGCGGACAGAGTTTCTGTAAGTTCTCCGACCTTCTCCCGGATTGCCTGGGCCTGCTGGGTAAGGACTTCTGCCACTTCTTTGGGCGTATCTAAGGAGACCAGGCGGGTTTTGATGTCACTTAAAGAAAATCCCAGAGATTTTAACGCCTGGATCTGGTGAAGCCGGATCATATCCTTATGAGTATAAAGCCGGCGCCCACCTTCACTTACAGCGGCAGGGGAGAGCAGTCCTTCTTTGTCGTAATATTGTAAGGTGCGGACGGTGGTTCCCATCTTCTTTGCCAGTTCCCCCACCGTCATGAACTCGATAGGGGCCGTTTGTTTTTTCTCCATATCCTTCTCCTTTCTCCCCCTATTATAATTCATGACGTTACGTTATGAGCAAGGCCTTTTTTACCTGCTGTAATAAAACATACTTCCATTATATTTCTCATCCAGTGTCTGACGGCTGGAAAAGATACATTTCACCCCATCTTGAAACACTCCCATTTTATCTGCTTTCTTTACGATATCCGTCATCTTTTGATCGATTCTTTCGCAGGTTCCATCCGCTTCATGGTCTCTTCTTTGATCCTCCGTCTCAAAGAAAACATGAATTGTATCAAACAAGATCTCGATCCTCCATACCTCCGGTTCCCGCAGGTTCTGGATTTCCCCGGAAACCTGCTTAAGCAGTCTTTTCCTGATCTCATCCGCAAAAGTTTCATAGCTTACAAAGATCGCCTGGGGTTCCTGATATCCCCGGTGGATATTATATTTCTTACACAGGGCTGAAAATTCTTCGGCTATTTTCTTCTGTTTCTTTTCATCCAGATTCAGGCCCCTCATCATTTTCTTTTTCGCTTCCTGATCCCACAAAAGGATCCGCAGCCTCAGCCGTCCTTGATTTGTCTGATCACAGATATAGTCGTACAGCGTCTGATGGAACGTTCCCTGGAACCACTCTCCCAACTCTTCCAGCAGCCGGCTTTTGGGCTCTCTTCCCGACATTAGATCAACTGCGTGTCTGTATTCCTTCTCTGATAAAAACATGATTCCTCCTGGATGATTTATCTTCCTTTTGTCCTTAGTATAACATGCTTATTTTTATCTTGCCAATCTCCCTCCCCTTTTGCTATAATAATCAGACAATCGGCGGGATTTCTCATCCCGCCTGCTGTGTCCGGCACAGTGTTCTTTTCTTTCCGGCGGTTTCTGCCGC
>CABPCP010000110.1 GCA_902406105.1 uncultured Mordavella sp. | reverse complement strand
TTCCTCTGTCTTATGTGGACCGCCATCCTTCTGGGGATCTGATCAGCCGGATCGTTACGGATATTGACCAGTTTTCTGACGGTCTCCTGCTTGGATTTACTCAGGTTTTCACCGGAGTGGCTACCATCTTGGGCACTATCCTCTTTATGCTGAGCATCAACCCCTGGACCACCCTGATCGTTGTTGCCCTAAGCCCCCTCTCCTTCGTGGTGGCCAGCTTTATTTCCAAGAAATCTTTTGCCATGTTTAAGAAACAATCTGAAACCCGCGGAGAACTGACTGGATTTACCAATGAGATGTTAGGAGGGCTGAAAGTCGTGCAGGCCTTTGACCACCAAACGGACGCCTGCCGGGAATTTGACGAGATCAATCAAAGGCTGGCACAGTACTCGTTAAAGGCTACCTTTTTTTCCTCTATCACCAATCCCACTACCCGGTTTATGTATTCGGCTATCTACGCCGGCGTAGCCATTGTTGGAAGCTTTGCCGCCATTTCCGGGGCGCTGACGGTTGGACAGCTTTCCAGTTTTCTAAGCTATACCAACCAATATACCAAGCCTTTCAACGACATCACCAGCGTACTGACAGAATTCCAGAATTCCATTGCTTCCGCGGCCAGGGTCTTTGAGCTTCTGGATGAACCTTCCGCGCCCAGAGAACCCTCCGATGCCATCATACTGACGGAACCAGAGGGACAGATCCTCCTGGAACATGTGGACTTCTCTTATTCGCCGGAGGTTCCTCTCATCCAGGATCTGAATCTGTCGGTCAAGCCTGGACAGCGCATTGCCATTGTAGGGCCTACCGGCTGTGGAAAGACCACTCTTATCAATCTGCTGATGCGATTCTATGACGTTCAAAATGGTTCCATCCAGGTAGACGGACATGATATCCGGCAGATCACCCGCCAGTCTCTGCGCACCAGCTATGGCATGGTGCTTCAGGAAACCTGGCTGCGCTCCGCTTCTATCCGGGACAATATCGCCTACGGCCGTCCGGATGCCGCGGAAGAAGAAGTCATCGCCGCGGCGAAAAAGGCTCATGCCCACAGTTTTATCATGCGTATGCCAAAAGGGTATGACACCCTCATCACAGAAGGAGGGGGCAACCTGTCCCAAGGCCAGAAACAGCTTCTTTGCATCGCCCGCATCATGCTGTGCCTGCCGCCCATGCTGATCCTGGACGAGGCTACTTCCTCCATCGACACCATGACGGAAATCCGCATCCAGCGTGCCTTCGAGACACTCATGCAGGGGCGTACCAGCTTCGTAGTTGCCCACCGCCTCTCCACCGTCCAGACAGCAGACTTGATTCTGGTCATGAACCAGGGGCATATCATCGAGCAGGGCACCCATGAAGAACTGCTGGCTAAGAAAGGCTTTTATTATGATCTCTATAACAGCCAGTTCGCGGTGGAAGGCTGATGTTTCCATGTTCTCCAATGATCTTTTCCATCCAGATCATGTGATACCAACGGCCAAATTTATAGCCGCAGTTATGGAACTCTCCCACTTGTTCAAATCCCAGATGGCGGTGGAACTGGGCGCTGTTTTTCGTAAGGTATTCATCCTCCTTTGATGGATACCCGATGCAGGCGTATAAGTTTCGGATTCCCATTTCTTTCAATGCCGCTTCCAGCGCTTCATATACCTTTCTTCCCAGCCCCTGTTTTCTCGCGTCACGGGCGATATACACCGTTGTCTCCGCCGACCAGGCATAAGCGGCCCGCCCAATGAACGCTCCCCCGTAGGCATATCCCTGGATCTCTCCATCCTCCAAGATGCAGAGATAGGGATAGCTTTCCAATATGTTTCTGATCCTGTTTTGAAACTCTTCCAGGGAAGGGACCTCATATTCAAAGGTAATAGCCGTATGCTCCACATAATAAGCGTAAATCTCCAAAAGTCTTTTGGCGTCTCTAAGTTCAGCCGTCCTGATCTCTATCTTTCCCATATCTTCTTTCATCCTATAAGAGCGCTGCTTGCCCGTTTTCTACAAATATCGCCTGCTCGTCATTGATGACCTTTAATTCCATCCGGTTCCCGTACTTCTCAATGATCTCCTGCGCCGCCGTTCCCATTTCCGGGTGGTCAAGATGGGGCACCACATAGAAATCCACCAGGTTCAAACCGGAGTAATCTGTCAGATCAGGCGCCTTCCAAGGCTCATCCATCTGGGCGCAGTATCCAATATCCGGCGCCGCCGCCACGGCCCCTGCCGACTCACCGATATATAATTTGCCCTTCTCTACTTCCCGGACCAGGATCCTATCCGCCCCGGACCGCTTTAATTCCTGGAGTAAAAAGAAGGAATTGCCTCCGCCGACAAAGATCAAGTCATTCCTTGTCAGACTGGCTTGGATCTGCTCCAAAGGAGCTTTTGAAATTTCCAGCTCTTCCACCTTCAGCCCCAGTTCTTCCAGCATCCGGGTCTGCGCTTCTGTCATTTCTTTCATACATTCTTCCCAGCCCTCCGTTCCGGCCGCTTCCGCGATAGCCGCCGTCGGAATGTATGTAACGGTCTTTCCCGCCAGTTCCGGTTCTGCTTTCTTCAACAGATCCGTCACATTGCAAAGCATAGACACCAATAAGATTTTCTTCATAGAGACTGATTCCTCCCTTAGATGGATCTTCCCAGATCGTATGCTCCCTGAAGCTCTGGCTTTCCTTCAATATCGCCTATATCCATATTCCCTCCCGCAAGGACATGACCCAGATTCTTCCAGCGCAGATGCTCCATCAGGTGATCGTAATAGAGCACCACGTCTTCAAATCCATTGCCCTCGGCAGCCATGAGAAGCGCGCAGGCTCTTCCATTGCCTCTCAGGAGATTCCCGTCACCCTCTTCCAGGGCAAATAACCGGTCTATGGCAGTTCTGAGCTGTCCGCTCATATTCCAGTAATACAGCGGAGTAGCCAGTACGATCACATCACTTTCCTTTACCGCCGGATAGATTTTCGCCATATCGTCCTTCTGGACACAGGGACATTCCCGGCTGCTGTGCCCGCCAAAACATCCCTTGCAGCCATGGATCTCCATACCGTCCAGGAAAAACTCTGTCACTGTATTGCCCGCGCTTTGCGCTCCTTCTGTAAATGCTTTGACCAAAGCTGAAGTATTGCCTTTCTTACGGGGACTTCCGTTTAAAACTACGATTTTCTTACTCATCTTTTGATTCCTCCTGACAAAGATTTTGACTTTTTCTTCTGCTGATACTATAATCTTAACAAGAATAATATTAAAAACAAGTACGCACATTAAAGTGAGGTACTTACATTAAGGTTTAATACTTACCAAAAGGAGAGTATACTATGGGAAAGCGATGCATATCTAAAGAAAGCCTGGATACAACCGGTTTCAGCTATACCCTGTCATTGATCAACGGGAAATACAAAATGACCATCCTCTATACCTTAATGGAATTTGGGGTGGTCCGTTTTAACGAAATGAAGAAATATATAGGAGGAATTTCTTATAAAACACTTAGTTCCACCTTAAAGGAACTGGAAGCGGACCAGCTTGTCCACCGGGAAGAATATCCCCAGATTCCTCCCAAAGTGGAATAC
Organism: uncultured Mordavella sp.; assembly: GCA_902406105.1. GTDB lineage: Bacteria > Bacillota > Clostridia > Lachnospirales > Lachnospiraceae > Massilistercora. The sequence goes on along the minus strand of CABPCP010000110.1, from coordinate 215 downwards.
AGTCTGACCCAGCGGGGCAAGTCTCTTATCCCGATTCTGGACGGGATGTGCGAGTGGGGAGACAAAAACCGCTTATGATTTCTTTTCGTCTTCCTCCAGAAGACCGTAGATCTGATAGAGGACTTTCCCAAAGTTAAAGATACCACATCAATCCCACGCTGACTTTTGCTCAACCGATACAGCCGGAGGGCTGGATAACAAGAAAAGGCGGTATG
>CABPCP010000109.1 GCA_902406105.1 uncultured Mordavella sp. | reverse complement strand
CCGGGGGATTTTTAAAAATCCCCCGGCCCTAATTGCTTATTTCTGATTCCGGAACTGCATTGGAGTCATTTGATACGCCTTTTTGAAAAGTCTGTTAAAATGTTCTACATTTTGGTATCCCACGGTCAGCGCAATGTTTTCTACCGTCATATTACTGCTTTTCAGCAGCGCTCTTGCTTTTTTCATCCGAATCTTCTTTACAAATTCTCCAAAGGTCATTCCTGATTTCTCTTTGATATATTTAGAAAGATACGGCTTTGAAAGATAAAATTTCTTCGCCAGGTCATCCAAGGTGATATCGATATAGTTTGCCTGTATATAATTCATGATCTCGATCATCCGAGGGTCCTTGCAGCCGTCCGCTTTTCCAATCTCCTCGATCTTATTGACGGCCACAGTCAACGCTTCGATAGAAGCTTTGATGATATCCGCGTCGATCCCTACGCCCCAGAAGGTCTTTTCCTTGCAGATGATACCCGCGTAAGCCACCGCCTTAGAAGAAGATCCCTTTGTCTGAGAGTGTTCCTCGTAGAAGGTCAGCTCGTAGCTGATATTGAAATACTGTTTTATAGCGTTGCTGACCGCATCCAAACGACCATTTCCCATCGCTGTGATGGTATGCGTCTCGCCCCCGTGATTGATAGAGGCCTCTGCCGTGATCCCATCTGCCTGTTTGAAATGGCACTCGTCAATATGGAATACCGGTTTGGTATTGATGTAGTTATCAGAGAAGATCTGGTATACCCAGTCTGGCGTTAATTCTTTATGCGCTTTGTCGGATACGTCTTTCACAAGGTATCCCACTTCCTCTCTCATCTGCTGCGGCAGATTGATGCCGTGGCTCTGCTTCAGGATATAGTTGACGCCTCCTTTTCCGGACTGGCTGTTGATCCGGATCACATCGGAATCGTATTTCCGTCCCACATCCTGCGGGTCGATAGGAAGATATGGAACCGTCCAGGTATTGCAGTCCTTCTCTTCTCTCCAGTTCATACCCTTGGCAATCGCATCCTGATGTGAACCAGAAAAAGCCGTAAATACCAGGTCGCCCGCATAAGGCTGACGGGCGTCTACATGCATCCGTGTCAGCCGCTCATAGGTCTCACGGATCTTCTTCATATTAGAGAAGTCCAGTCCCGGATCTACGCCGTGGGAATACATATTCATTCCCATGGTCACCACATCCACATTTCCGGTCCGCTCTCCATTTCCGAATAAGGTTCCCTCGATCCTCTGGGCTCCCGCCAGGATTCCAAGCTCTGCCGTAGCCACACCGCAGCCTCTGTCATTGTGGGGATGCAGGCAGAGGATCACATTGTCTCTATATTTCAAATGCTTATCCACATACTCCAGCTGGCAGGCGAAGACATGAGGCATCGCGTTTTCCACTGTCGTTGGAATATTGATGATGGCCTTATTGTCCGCCGTTGGCTTCCAAACATCCAAAACCGCGTTGCATACTTCCACCGCATAGTCTACCTCTGTTCCCGAGAAACTCTCAGGGCTGTACTGGAACGTAAAGTTGCCATCCGTCTCAGAGGCCAGCTTCAAAAGAAGTTCTGCCCCATCCACCGCGATCTGCTTAATTTCTTCCTTGCTCTTGCGGAACACCTGCTCTCTCTGAGCTACTGAGGTAGAATTATAAAGATGTACCACAGCGTGCGGCGCTCCCTTTACCGCTTCGAAGGTCTTCTTGATGATATGCTCCCTGGCCTGAGTCAATACCTGGACCGTCACATCGTCAGGAATCATATTTTTCTCGATCAAGGTCCGCATAAATTTATACTCTGTTTCAGAAGCCGCGGGAAATCCCACTTCAATCTCCTTAAAACCGATATCTACCAGCATCTGAAAATATTCCAGCTTTTCCTCCAGACTCATAGGCTCGATCAGCGCCTGATTTCCATCCCGCAGATCTACGCTGCACCAGATCGGCGGATGATCGATATATTCTTTCTTCACCCAGTCATAGGTAACTTCCGGCGGCATAAAATAGCCTCTTTGATACTTGCTGCAATTTTTCATTACCAAAAACACTCCTTAATAATAATCATCAATTTTATTGTCGTTTTTTACACTCCCTTATCCTATCACAGGAATATCAAAAAGGAAAGTGACAATTTTAATCACTTTCCTTGATTATTTTTATTATTTCGTTTCTAGAGATCGTTTCTTAGTAATCGTCACCTTTTCTTCATAGCAGCTAAACAGCTCTTCCATCCGTTGGGCATCCGGCTTCGGCGTCAGTACGCTCACCGCCGGAACAACGATAAGCCCTGCCAGCATAGCGGCCGCTCCCGCATTAATAGAGGATTCGATATAATGCAGAAACATGTTGGATACGGTGATCCCAACGCCGATAATAAAGCTAGCCCAAACAGCTGCCTTTGTCACTCGTTTCCAATACAGTCCGTACAGAAACGGAGCCAGAAAAGCGCCCGCGAGAGCGCCCCAGGAAATTCCCATCAACTGAGCGATAAAAGTGGGAGGGTTGACTGCCAGTACTACAGAGACCGCAATAAAGAATACGATCAGCATCTGCATGGCACGGACGAGTTTCTTGTCATCCGCGTGTTTTAGCAGATTCCCTTTCAAGAAATCCAAGGTTAACGTGGAGCTGGAAGTCAGCACTAGGGAGGCAAGGGTGGACATGGACGCGGACAATACCAGCACCACCACGATTCCGATCAGCACGTCCGATAAGCCGGACAGCATATAGGGAATGATACTGTCAAACACCACATTTCCCGCTTCATCATAAACCGCGGGACTGTCAAACAGTCTTCCAAATCCTCCAAGGAAATAGCAGCCGCCTGAAATGATCACCGCAAATATAGTAGAGATCACCGTCCCCGTATTGATTGATTTTTCATCCTTGATAGCATAAAATTTCCCGATCATCTGAGGCAGACCCCAGATTCCAAGAGAGGTTAGAATCACCACCCCAAGCAGATTCAGCGGATCCGGCCCAAAGAAGGAAGTAAACGCTCCCGGCTGTCCCAAGGTGACTTCCACATCACTGGGAATCTCCGCCATCTTCCGGACAGCTTCCATAAATCCTCCCTGCCCGCTCAAGACAGCGGCGATCACAGCTATGATCCCGCCCAGCATGATGATCCCTTGGATGAAATCATTGATGGCCGTGGCCATATATCCTCCCAAGATCACGTAGATTCCAGTGAATACTGCCATGGCGATCACACACCAAGTATATGGCACGTGAAAGGCCATCTCAAAAAGCCGGGACAGGCCATTATAAATCGATGCCGTATATGGAACCAAAAACACAAATACGATCGCGGAAGCTGCCAGCTTTAAAGCCTTGCTTTCATACCGCTCACCAAAGAAATCCGGCATAGTCTTTGACTTCAAATGCCGGGTCATGACCTTAGTCCGCCTTCCCAATACCACCCAGGCAAGCAAACTGCCGATGACCGCGTTCCCCAGGCCGATCCATGTGGAAGCCAGTCCATATTTCCATCCAAACTGCCCCGCATATCCCACGAACACCACAGCCGAAAAGTAAGAAGTCCCATAGGCGAAGGCTGTCAGCCATGGCCCAACCGAGCGTCCTCCCAGCACAAATCCATCCACACTGTTCGTGTGTTTCCTGGCATAGACCCCGACCGCCACCATCACAGCAAAAAATAAAATCAGCATTGTCAGTTTAATACCCATTTTTCTCTCCTCATTCCTCAAGATGTTTGTTACTTTAAACCGTTGCGCTTTAAAGTATTAAAGTTTTGACAAAAAATAAAATAGCATATTTCAGGGACTTTGTCAATTAGGGCCGGGGGATTTTTAAAAACCCCCCGGCCCTAATTAAAAATGCCCTGTCCCTT
>CABPCP010000108.1 GCA_902406105.1 uncultured Mordavella sp. | reverse complement strand
TCCTAACTCGTTTGCAACCTCGAGTCAGGTCTCCGTTATAACCTTCTGTCAACGGTACTCCTAACTCGTTTGCAACCTCGTATTTGAACTTGTCTAATGCACCCTTTGCTTCAGGTACGGCTGCCTTGTTAGATGAACGACTTGCCATTGTTATATTCCTCCTTCTTGTATCTTTGTAACAACTCTTCCCTTTGTGTTACAACCATAGTATATGGAGGTTTTAAATTATTACACTGTCAGTTCCTTCATATTCTGGAAGATTTTTCACCCATGTTTCATCGTTTTTGATTATTTCATCTGCAGCCTCGTTTGCCATTTGCAGGATCTTGGCGTCCTGGAATACGTCTCCCAACCGAAAATTCAGCAGGCCGCTCTGCCGGATTCCAAACAGATCTCCCGGTCCTCGAAGTCTTAAGTCTTCGCTGGCGATCTTGAAACCGTCATTGGTATCCCGCAGGATCTTCAGACGCTCCTTTGTCTCTTTTGATTTTGACCCGCTCATGAAAATACAGTAGGATTGATGTTTTCCTCTTCCCACCCGGCCCCTGAGCTGGTGGAGCTGAGCCAGGCCGAACCGTTCCGCGTTTTCGATCATCATGACCGTAGCGTTTGGCACATCGATGCCTACCTCGATCACAGTCGTTGAAACCAGGATCTGGGTCTCGTTTTGCCCAAACGCATCCATAATCTCATCTTTCACTGCCGGCTTCATTTTCCCATGCAGGCAGGCGACCTGAATGTCAGGCCCCATCTCCTCACGGAGCATTGCGGTATAGTCCTGGACATTTTCCGCCTCCATCTGTTCGCTTTCTTCCACCATGGGACAGATCACGTAGCACTGACGCCCGGCTTTGATCTCTTTTTTCATAAATTCATAAGCCGTCTTCCGGTAACTGGTATCTACCACGCAATTTTTGATAGGCAGCCGGTTGGCTGGAAGCTCGTCGATCACGGAAATATCCAGATCCCCATACAAAATGATCGCCAGCGTCCGGGGAATCGGCGTAGCGCTCATGACCAGCACATGGGGCATACCGCCCTTTCCCGCAAATGCCTCCCGCTGTTTTACCCCAAACCGATGCTGCTCATCGGTAATGACCAGGGCCAGGCAATCGTAATTGACCGCTCCCTGGATCAGGGCATGAGTGCCGATGATGATCTTGGCGTAACCGCACTCGATCCGGTCATAAGCTCTCCGCTTCTCTTTGACCGTCATGGATCCGGTCAAAAGCTCCACCTTCACAGATATCCCGTTCTCCTGGAACAATTTGGTAATGGACTCATAATGCTGTCTGGCCAGCACTTCCGTGGGGGCCATCATAGCCGCCTGATACCCATGCAAAGCCGTATTCAAAAGCGCCAGTACCGCAACAATGGTTTTCCCTGATCCTACGTCTCCCTGAACCAGCCGGGACATGGCTGTCTCTGAGCCCAGATCTTCTGCGATCTCATCCCAGACCTTTCTCTGCGCCCCCGTCAACGCGTAAGGAAGCTCTCCGATCAGTTTTTCCACCCTCGGATCCCGGTCCATCACGTATTCATTGTTCATCCGCTCATTGCTGTCCTTTAATCTGCGAAGAGACAGGATAAAAGCCAAGAATTCTTCAAACACCAATCGCTTTCTGGCGTGAAAATATACTTCCTTATCCTCCGGAAAATGGATGCCTCTCAAGGCATAATTATATTCCGCAAGCCCGTATTTCAGCCGCAATCTCTCCGGCAGGACTTCTCTGGAAAGATCCAAGTTTTTCAGAACCTGTCCCACCGCCTTGGAAACTGTGTTATTGGTCAATCCTTTGGTCAATCCATAGAGGGGCTGAAGTGTTCCTGATTTTTCTTCGTATTTCTCCGGCGGATAAAAGATCTCCGGCGGTTCCCGGCCCAGCTCATTCCTTCTCCTTGCCGCCCGTCCCCGAAGCGTCACAGGTCCTCCGCCGGCCAATGTATTCCTAAGAAATGGCATGCGGAACCAGACTGCCTTCATGGTCCCGGTCAGATCCTTCACGTAAAGGCTGGTTACGGGTAATCGACGGTTCCCCGATACCTGCACCCTCCCGTAGATCATCCCGGAAACCGTCACCACTTCTCCTTCCGCCGCCTGGCTGATAGGAACGATCTCGTCGTAGATGTCATAACCTCTGGGATAATACCGGAGCAGCTCCCCGGCCGTATGGATATTCAGTTTTTCAAATAGCTTTTCTGTTTTCTCCCCAATCCCTTTGATCTCCCGGATCGGTGTTCCTTCTGTCATGATCCGCACCTCACTGCTGTCTCTATCTGCCCATATCCGCCGGATGCCCCGGCGTCATTTAACTGCCGGGGCATCCTGATGTTCTTTTATCCTATTCCGCCAGGCGCTTCTGCCTGCCGGCCTTAATTCTTTCGTTCTTACAGTCCAATGTCTGGAGTCTCTATTACTCAACCGCCAGAATATAATAGTAGATCGGCTGCCCGCCGCAGTGTACGTCCACATCCACATCCGGATAGAGTTCTGTTATCTCCTGCGTGAACTTTTCCGCCTCTTCTTCCTTTACTTCCTCACCGTAATACAGACTGATCAATTCCGACTCCTCATCTACCAGCTGGGAAAGCATATCCTTCGCGGTCTCTTCGATCTCGGTTCCCACAGACAAAATGCCCTTATCTCCGATACCCATAATATCTCCCTCATGGATCTCCTTATCATCGATACAGGTATCCCGCACCGCGTAAGTCACCTGACCGGACTTCACGTGCTGGATCTCTTCCAGCATGATCTCTTCGTTTTCCTTGGCGGAAGACTCCGGCATAAAATTGATGATCGCCGTGATTCCCTGTGGAACTGTCTTCGTGGGGATCACAATGATCTCCTTATCCTTTACTAGGGCTTTTGCCTGGTTTGCCGCAAGGACGATATTCTTATTATTAGGAAGGATAAAAATGGTATCCGCATTCACCTGGTCTACCGCGTTCAGCATATCTTCCGTGCTGGGATTCATGGTCTGGCCGCCTTCAATGATATGATCCGCTCCCAGTTCCCGGAAGATCTCGTTCATTCCCTCGCCAATGGATACCACAATGAATCCCATTGGCTTCCTGGGCTCTTCCTTCTTCTGCTTTGCAGCTTCCTGGGCAGCCACCTTCTCCGCCTCCCGGATCAGCTTTTCCTGGTGTTCTTCCCTCATATTGTCTACTTTCATACGGGAAAGCTGTCCATAAGTCAGACCTTTTTCAAAGGCAAGTCCTGGATGATTCGTATGCACATGGATCTTCACAACATCTTCATCCGCCACGCAGACAATAGAATCTCCTATGGAGGACAGATATGATTTTAATTCTTTTTCGTCTTTTTCTGTAAATTCTTTCTCGGTAAGAATGATAAACTCTGTACAGTATCCAAATTTGATATCCGCCGTTTCCTGAGGCGCCGCCGTTTTTACGCCGCCTGCCGCCGCGCCGGATGAAAGGGCGCTGTAATCGATCTCCTTACCCAGGAACGCATCATAGGCTCCGCGGATCACTTCCAGAAGCCCCTGCCCGCCGGAATCTACCACGCCCGCTTCTTTCAGTACCGGAAGCATTTCTGGAGTCTTAGCAAGTACTTCCTCAGCATGTTCGATCACTGCAGGAATAAATACTTCCAGATCATCCGTTTCCAGAGCCATCTCTGCCGCTTTCTCCGCGATCCCGCTGGCGACCGTAAGGATTGTCCCTTCCTTGGGTTTCATGACTGCCTTATAAGCCGTATCCCTGGCTCTTGCGCAGGCGGCCGCCAGACCTGCCGCATCAATCTCTTTTTCTTCGCGTATGGACTTGGTAAATCCCCGAAGGAGCTGAGACAAGATCACACCGGAGTTCCCCCTGGCTCCCCGCAGAGACCCGGAAGAGATCGCTTTGGCAAGATCTTTCATTGTATAATCTTTCAATGCGGTCACTTCTTTTGCCGCAGACATGATCGTCAGCGACATATTGGTTCCTGTATCGCCGTCCGGTACCGGAAAGACATTCAGTTCATTGATAAATTCCTTCTTGGATTCAATATTCTGTGCGCCCGCTAAAAACATTTTCGCAAGCATTTCCACACTAATTGTTTTTGTAGCCACTTCCTATGTTCCTCCTTAAACTAATCGATGACCCTGACGCCTTCGATATAGATATTGATCTTATCCACCGGCATTCCGGAGAATTCTTCCACCTTATATTTCACGTTGCTGATCAGATTCTCCGTCACCGCGGAAATACTTACTCCATAGGCGACAATGATAT
>CABPCP010000107.1 GCA_902406105.1 uncultured Mordavella sp. | reverse complement strand
AGATTTTTACACATCCCCCGGCCACATTTAAAAATCCCCTGTCCCTTTTTAACATGGCAGCAGGATATCTACTTGAAAGCCTCCGCTTTCTGAGTGACCGATTTCTACCTGCCCTCCATGGGCTTCCGCGATCTGCCGGACGATCAGCAGTCCCAGTCCGTGGCGTTGTTCTCCGGTGCTGCCATCGGATAAGAGATAGTGGGGCGTGCTCCGGAGGGTCACGAGGTCTTCATCGGAGATACCGTAGCCATTGTCGGCGACGGTGATTCGGCACTGATGTTCTTCTTTTGCAAGCCGCACCGTTATGGAACAGCCTTCTGGATTGTGTACCTGGGCGTTAACGATCAGGTTAGAGACGGCTCTTTGGAGCAGTTTTTCATCGGCTTGGATAAGGCAGACAGTTAAAGCTTCGTCTGTGTCCCAGGTGATGGGATAAGTTCCTTCAGGGTCCAGATTCAGGAAATCCACTACGATCTTGCGCAGCAGAGCGACTGCGTTGACTGACGCAAGGTGAACGGGCTGGGTGTGGTATTCCAGTTTCGAGGCCAGGTTCAGGTCGTTGATCAAATTTTTCATACGTATGCTCTGCAGCCGGATGGTACCGGCTTTTTTTCTTGCTTCTTTGGGAAGTGAAGGGTCTTCCTCCAACTGGACGGCGTATCCCATGACCATGGAAAGGGGAGTGCGCACATCGTGGGAGACGCCGGCGATCCAGTCTGCTCTGGCCGCTTCCTTTTTCTTCAGTTGGTATTCCTGGGTACGCAGGCGCTGGCTGGTCCGGTTGATGGAGGCCGCAAGCTGAGAGAACAGGCCTTTCTCCCGGACCGCGATATCTTGACCGTCAGGAAGAGCCTCCACGCCCTGGACAATAGGCTTGACCGCCCGCAGGATACCGGAGGTGGAGGCAAGATAGATGATCAGGATGATACAGGCGTTAAAGCCAAGGAATAACAGCATTGTTTTCGGAGCATTGCTGATCATGCTGTAGTCAAAGGTGTTCCACATTAATTTCCAATAAGAGGTCTTTGGATGTCCCAGGATCAAAAGATCCTCTCCGTGGCTGGCATATGTGGTGGGATAATCAGCCACATATCCCCGGAGAGCCTGGGACATTTCAGACAGGCTATAATGGAGGGGAATCTGGGAAGGAAGTCCGTCGCTTTGCCAGATTACATTTCCAGATCCATTTTCTACCAGGATGGCCCAGGTATCCTGACGGGCCAGAAGATCCGCCGAAGAAGCGTCAAGCTGATAACTCCCATCTTCCTGTATCAATAAGGAAGAAGAGATGGACTCTGCCATTTTCCAGGGACTTTGTCCCCCCACTGTTTTCCAGGTGACGGCGATGAATAAAGTTAGATTCACCACCAGAAGCAAAAGAACAGATAGAACCAGGATCGTAAAAAAACGCCGGATCAGTTTCAATGTGCTCTTCATGTTTCAATCCTCCGTCAGAAGCTTGTAACCAAGCCCTTTGACTGTAATAAGAGAGCAGGGCTTGGAGGGGTTGGCCTCGATCTTCTCCCGGATGCGCCGGATATGGGCCATCAGAGAGTTTTCATAGCCAAATGGATTCTCACCCCAGGCGGCTTCGCAGAGCAGATCGATGGTAACGATCTTTCCCGCGCCTCGGTGAAGAGCCTGGAGCAGAGCAAACTCTTTGGCAGTCAGGGGAAGATGCTGTCCGTCTTTGATGACCTCCGCCCGCTCAAAGTCGATCTGGCAGGCAGCCAGACGGACCAGGGGAGATTCTTCCTTGTAGCAGCGGCGAAGGATCGTGCCGATGCGAAGGGTCAGTTCTCTTGGGAGAAATGGTTTTACCAGATAGTCGTCGGCCCCCAATCCCAGACCCTTAAATTTATCTTCGTCCTCCCCGCGGGCCGTCAGAAACAGCACCGGAAGATCCGAGAAAGTCCGAATGGCCTGAAGAAGAGAGAAACCGTCCCCGTCTGGGAGCATCACATCCAGGATGGCAAAATCCGGCTTCCAGTCCTGGCATAGCTTTAACGCATCTTTTACCGTTCCGGCAGTTTTCAGATTCTGATATCCATCTTCTTTTAAAATATCTGTAACCATATCCAAAAGCCCCGGTTCGTCGTCTACCAGGAGCAGTTTCTTATGTTTTAGATAATCCAGATTCATTTGTTTCACCTCACCATACATCTGTTTGCCACGATCACAGTATAGCACAGGAAGTCCTGGGACGGAAAGGAACCAGAGCATTTGTAAGGTAAATGTAAGACAGAGGGAAGGCTGTTGTAAGGATGGGGGGTTATACTGAATGACAGGTGGAAGGAGGAAGGAAAGATGAAATCTATGATAGAAACACGGAAACTGACGAAACGATATGGAGATTTTACAGCGGTCTCAAACTTAGATCTGCACATTGAGCGGGGCCGGGTATATGGATTTCTGGGACCTAATGGGGCGGGAAAATCAACAACCATGAAAATGCTGCTGGGAATGACGGTTCCCTCATCGGGAAATTTTAGAATCAACGGGAAGACCTATGCCAGACAGCGCAAGGAGATTTTAAGTGAGATCGGCTCTTTTATCGAGGCGCCTGCTTTCTATGGGAATCTGACAGGCGAGGAGAATCTGGACCTGATCCGCAAGATCTTGGGCCTGCCCAAGGAAAGTGTGGAAGAAGCGCTGGAGACGGTGGGACTTATTCCTTACCGGAAGCGGCTGGCCAGGAAATATTCTCTGGGGATGAAACAGCGGCTGGGACTGGCTGGCGCGCTCCTTGGGAGACCGCCGGTATTGATTCTGGATGAGCCCACCAACGGGCTGGATCCGTCCGGAATCCATGAGATCCGCACGCTGATCCGGGAACTGCCCAGAAGATATGACTGCACTGTGCTGGTATCTTCCCATTTGCTGCCGGAGATCGAACTGATGGCGGACGACGTGGGAATCCTGAATCACGGAAGACTGCTGTTTGAAGGCACGTTAGAAGACTTGCGCAGATACGCAAGGGAGAGAGGGCTGCCCACCGATCCTCTGGAGGAGACCTTCCTGGCGCTGATCGAAGAAGATAACCTGGCGATGGGAAAAGCGGGGAGGTGGAAGAAATGAAACTGCTTCTGGAGATCCGGAAAATGAAGCGGACCGGGTATTATCTGGCCTTTCTTGTGGGAGCGCTTCTGGCGGGAGCGTTTCCAGTCGTAAATCTGGCCGCGCGTTCAGACACCTTTACCAGCCAGAATCTGCCCACATTGGAAATCCTGCTGGAGGCTAACTGGCAGATGATCGCTATGCTGGATCTGTTCCTTTTGGTGATCGGCTCTTGTGTGCTGTACCATATCGAATTTGCTGATGATGGGATCCGTAAGATGGAAACACTGCCAAGAAATATGGGAGGCATGTTTGCCTCCAAGACGATCCTGTTGGCTGGTTCTCTTGCTCTGGGGATGGCGATCGAGGCGCTGTCGCTTTTGCTCTGCCAGATCCGCTGGTTTTCTGACCGGCAGGAGAACATTTGGGAGTTTGGGAAGGAACTGGTAAAGGTATTTGGCTATGAACTGATTTTGTTTTTCCCGGCCTGCGTATTGTCCATGGTGATCGCTTCCCTTTTTAAAAATATGTGGATTTCTCTGGGAATCGGAGTGATTGCGATGTTTACAGCCATTATGATGCCAATGGATCAGATCGGGTGGGCGGCATTTCCTTACGCTATGCCCTTTTGGACCCTTCCGGCGGCACAGTCAGGAGACTGGGTGGGGCCCCTGCTTTTGCTGGCGGTTGCAGAGACTGTTCTTTTTTGCGGAGCGGAAGGTGTGATTTTACGAGAGAGGAGGAAACGGTAATGAATCTGATCAGTTATCTTTCGATGGAATTGAAGAAAATACGCCGTTCACATATTTTGTGGATTCTGCTGATCCCTATCGTGATCCTGTGGATCCCGTCGGTAGTAAATTCCGGGATGAACTTTGAGATGCAGGCGGAGGGGATCTCGCCGGAAAATAATTTTTTCATCCAGGGCTTTTTGGGACTTGCCTGGTTCATGTATCCGGCCACGCTGGTGATCGGAACCGTTCTTTTAAACCAGACAGAGCGGCGGGATGGAGGCATCCGGAAAATGCTGGCCCTGCCGGTAAATCTGTCGGTCCTGTGTCTGGCAAAATTCCTGGTGCTGCTGCTTTTGGCGGCGATCCAGCTTGGATTTATGGACCTGCTGTATTTTCCAGCGGCAATGATCGCTGGAGCGATGAACGACTATGATCTGATGATCTCGCCGCTGCTGGTACTGCGGGAGACAGGACTGATCTATCTGTCTGCGATCCCCATGACGGCTTTCTTCTGGATGGTGGCGGTCTGGATCCGGACGGCCGTATTTTCCATGGGGATCGGCTTGGCTTCTATTGTGCCGTCCGTGCTTGTTATGAACAGCAAAGTCTGGTTCTGTTATCCCATGTGCTATCCCTTCTATATGGTAACCGTCCTGCAAGGAGAGATGGCCGCTAACTTTGATACCTTCCAGATAGATCTGGTCCCCTGGATTCCAGCGGCAATACTGATCACTTTGATCTGTTTGGCGTTGGCCTGCCTGGGATTTGGAAGAGCGGAAAGGAAAGAGTAATAGTAATCGGGGCCGGGGGATTTTTAAAAATCCCCCGGCCCCG
>CABPCP010000106.1 GCA_902406105.1 uncultured Mordavella sp. | reverse complement strand
CCCCCGGCCCCGATTGATGGTCAGACCTCCATATCCGGGGGGATTTCCCGTACACTTTTTTGAACGCGCGAGAGAAATGCAGCGGGTTTGCATAACCGACGGTACTTGAGATATCCTGGATGGAGAGGTGGGTAAGCTTAAGAAGCTCTGCCGCTTTTACCATTCGGTAGCGGATTAAGAATTCCTGGGGCGTCTGTCCCAGAGACTGACGGAACAGGGTACCGAAATAGCTGCGGTTTAGTCCGCAGTGCCGGGCGATACCTTCGACAGAAATATCGTTATGAAAATTCTGCTCAATATAGGCAATCGCTTCTTTGATATAGAAATCCTGGATTTTCCCGCTCTGAGCGACCTGGTAAGGAGCAATGGAGTGAGTCAGATAATCCAGAAAAAGGAAACCATGCCCCAGAAGATGGAAGGGAGATTCTTTAGCATGATGCACGATATAGAGCATTTCTTCTTCCATCTTGCCGCGAAGTTCCTTAGAATGGGTGCGGTAGATAGGGGAACTCGGAGAAAGACCGGCAATCTGCAAAGCTTCTTTGATCCTGAGACCATCGAATTCAAGCCAAGTGTATTCCCAGGGAAGATCGCGGTCCGCGCAGTAACTGCATATCTGTCCCGGAAACATCATAAATCCCTGTCCCGACCGAATAGAATATCTCTTGGAGATTCCATTGCTGTCCTGCGCATCCAAAGTTCCGGTTCCGGAGATCACATAGTGGAACAGATAATGAGATTTCGCTATAGGACCGCAGGAATGAGCGGGAATACACTGTTCCCAGCCGCATTGATATAGGACAAGATCAATAAAATTTTCGTTTTCTAAGACGGAAAATAAGTAATTATCCATAACTCTCCCTCCCTCTTGTTTTATTATATACCAAAATGCTAGATTACTTCAATCTATAAGTAAAAAAATAGCATAAAGGAATGAAAACATAAAAATATGGGTATTTTAGCTGGCATATTGAGATGTTATAATAAGCTTATCATGCAAAAAAGGATTGCAGATGAGAGAAAGGAGAGAAATGACATGGGAAAGGGGAAAAAGGCAGTAAGCGTACTTTTAGTCGGCTGCATGATGGCCGCTATGCTCCTTGCGGGATGCGGAGACGGCAGTGACAGCGGCAAGACTGAGATTGAGATCATTCAGTACAAGATGGAAGCGACAGACTATTTTGACGCTCTGGAAGAAGAATTTAACGCAACCCATGATGATATCCATCTGACGATTGATTCACCAAACGATGCATCCACGATCATGAGGACCCGGTTCATCCGTGAGGATTACCCGGATATCATTGGTATCGGCGGAGACATCAATTATTCCTACTATGTAGATGCGGAGATTCTGGCAGATCTGTCCGATTGGGATGGAATGGACAATATCAAAGAATCTTATATAGACATTGCGGAAGGTTTGGAGACGGTTCCTACAGATGGAACCTATATCGCCCCGTATATGGCTAATGCCGCAGGTATCCTTTACAACAGGGATATGTTTGAAGAGCACGGCTGGGAGATCCCAACTACCTGGGACGAGCTGATCTCCCTGTGTGAAGATATCCAGGCGGAAGGCATCCTTCCCTTCTATTTTGGATTCCGTGATACCTGGACCTGTCTGGCGCCATGGAACGCGATCGCGGTCGACCTGGCACCGGCAGACGTATGTAAGCAGGTGAACAGAGGCGAGACCACCTTTACAGAGGAATACAGAGAAGCGGCGGAGAAATACATCCAGCTTATGGAGTATGGCCCGGACGACCCGGTAGCGTACGGGTATAACGATGCGTGTACTGCTTTTGCCAACGGTGAATCCGCCATGTATCCGATCGGAAGCTACGCGGTTCCGCAGATTCAGTCTGTAAATCCAGATATCAACATTGACTCCTTTGTGATGCCGGCCAGCGACGATCCGGCTGAAAATACTCTGAACTCTGGTATTGACCTTGGATTCTGCGTCACGGCAGCCTGCGAGGACAAAGATGCGGCCTTTGAAGTTCTGGATTTCTTATATGAAGATGAGAATATCCAGGCATATATTGACGACCAGAACTCGATTTCCTGTAAAGAGGGAGATTATGAACTGGCTCCTATGCTGGATGGTATGACGGAATATATTGAGTCCGGAAACATGACCGACTATCAGGACCACTATTATCCGTCAGAAATGGCTGTAGACGCTATCCTCCAGACTTATGTGATCGATCAGGATACGGATGCTTTCCTGGCAAGATTTGATAAAGACTGGGCGCGTTACAACCGTGACACCATCCGTGCGGTACAGGAGTATGAAGAAGAAAACGGAAGCGCAGAGTAGAAAAGGAGTGGGGATAGAATGAAAAATAATAAAAAACGGACATACCTGCTGATCACAATACCGATCCTGGCACTGTTCGTGTGTTTTAACACCATCCCGTTGATCCGGGGTATTATGTATAGTTTTACTAACTTTAAAGGATTTGGTACCTACGACTGGGTAGGTCTTCGGAACTATATGGATCTGTTCGGAGATTCCCGTATCGGCGGTTCCTATCTGTTTACATTTAAACTGGCTGTCGTTGCTACGATCTTGACAAATGTGATCAGTTTGATCCTGGCGCTGGGTCTGAACAGCAAGATTCGGGCTAAAAGCTTTTTTAGGGCGGCCTATTTCCTGCCAAACGTTCTTGGAGCGCTGGTAGTAGGTTATATTTTCCAGTATTTGTTTACCTATATCATCCCCGCGCTGGGAGAGATGATCGGAAGCCCGGTATTGAGTCAGAGCCTGCTTTCTAATGAGAATCTGGCCTGGTTCGCCATTGTGATCGTATGCTGCTGGCAGAATATCGCCATGAACACGATCATTTACATTTCCGGATTACAGACGGTTCCAGAAGATGTATATGAGGCGGGCGACCTGGACGGAGCTACCGGATGGAAGCGCTTCCGCCACCTGACATTCCCATTGATCATTCCATTTTTCACCATCAACATGGTTCTGTGTGTCAAGAACTTCCTGATGGTATTCGATCAGATCATGGCAATGACTCAGGGGGGGCCTGCGCAAAGTACAGAGTCCATCTCCTTCC
The DNA here is from genome assembly GCA_902406105.1 of uncultured Mordavella sp. Lineage (GTDB taxonomy): Bacteria > Bacillota > Clostridia > Lachnospirales > Lachnospiraceae > Massilistercora. Next base: position 2,247 of record CABPCP010000106.1, on the reverse strand, counting down.
TGATCTACAACAATGGTATGAAAGGCGGAGCATTTGGTTATCAAAGCGCTAACGCGGTAATCTTCTTCATCGTGATCGTGGCTCTTTCCGCCGCGCAGATGATGATATCCAGTAGGAAGGAGGAGCAGTTATAATGAAAGCGAAAATTGGATCTAGAACAAACTGGCCTGTTGTGATCCTGTTGATCCTGGGCTTGAGTACGATTATCTTTCCGTTATATATGGCGATCGTGATCGCTTTTAAACAGCCTTCTGAGATGACTAACAGTATTGCGGGGATTCTTTCTCTGCCAAGCAACTGGAGCCTCAGCAATTTTGCGGAGGCAATGGAAGTGACGGATTTCTGGAGGTCTTTGAGCAACAGTATCCTGATCACTGTGGTTACGGTCGTACTGTCGATCCTGATTCATTCTCTGATGGGATATGCCATCGGAAGAAACCGGGCTCACAGCAAATTTTATAAATTCGTGTACTTATTCATTGTCAGCGGTATGTTCGTACCCTTTGCGATCCTGATGATGCCGCTGGCAAAACAGACGGCGGAATTAGGACTTGCAAATTGGGCTGGCGTTATTATCCTATATGTGGTATTCTATATGCCGATGAACGTCCTGCTCTATTCCGGATACCTGGTAAACATCCCGATCGCGCTGGAAGAAGCGGCGGAAGTGGATGGGGCCAGCACCTGGAGCACCTATTGGAAGATCATCTTCCCGATCATGAAGCCTATGCACGCTACTGTTGCTATCATTACAGCTTTGGCGGTGTGGAATGACGTTATGACGCCGCTGATCATTATGGCGGGTACTGGACAGAACACACTGCCGCTGGCACAGTTGAATTTCCAGACCCAGTTTGGAACAAACTACAATCTGGCGTTTGCATCCTACCTGCTGGCTTTGATCCCGATTTTGATCTTTTATGTGATCTGCCAGAAACAGATCCTGAATGGTGTTGTAAACGGAGCAGTGAAGTAATCAGAAAATATTTGACATCACAAGGAGAGCGCAAATGGGAATTGCATATCACGAAGGAAAAAGAATTTTCACACTGCAGACAGCAAATACAACCTATCAATTTCAGGTGGATGCCTATGGTTTCCTCTTACATTTGTATTATGGAAAAACGGTCTATGGAGATATGGACTATCTCTTGACCTATTATGACAGAGGGTTTTCTGGAAACCCTTACGATGTACAGGGGGACAGAACGTATTCCTTAGATGCTCTCCCTCAGGAGTTTCCGCAGCGGGGAACCGGTGATTTCCGGATTACTGCCCTTTCGGTGCAGAACGGTGATGGGAGCCACTGCTGTGACCTGCGTTATAAAAGTCATAAGATCACAAAAGGCAAATATGGCTTAAATGGACTTCCGGCAGTCTACGCTTCCGAGACGGAAGCGCAGACCCTGGAGGTCCTGCTGGAGGATTCGGTGACCAAGGTACAGGCAGTTCTGCTGTACGGGGTTCTTCCAGAACAAGATATCATTACCAGGAGTGTCAGGATCATCAACTGTGGTCCTGACAGAATTTATGTAAAGAAAGCCGCTTCCGCGTGCCTGGATTTCTTGGGTGGAGAGTATGATCTGATCACCTTTTACGGCCGCCACGCTATGGAGCGGAATTTCCAGAGGAACCGGATCCATCATGGGAAACAGGCGGTCGGAAGCTCAAGAGGCGCTTCCAGCCATCAGTATAATCCTTCTTTGATCCTGGCGGAGCCGGGGGCGGATGAGATATCTGGAGGCTGCTACGGGATGGTGTTCGTCTACAGTGGGAATTTTGAGGCGGAGATCGAGAAAGACCAGTTTAACCAAACCCGTGCTGTTATGGGACTTTCGGAGGCGTTTTTCAATTATCCGGTGAAGGAAGGGGAAACCTTCCTTGTCCCGGAGACGGTGCTGACCTATTCCGGCCAGGGATTTGGGAAACTTTCCTCTAATCTGCACAGATGTTTCCGCAGACACCTTTGCAGAGGAAAATACCGCGATCAGGTCCGGCCGATCCTGGTCAACAGCTGGGAGGCGGATTATTTCCATTTTACAGGAGAAAGTCTGTGCCGTCTGGCAAAGGAGTCCGCGGACCTTGGAATCGAGATGCTGGTGCTGGACGATGGATGGTTTGGCAAGCGCAACGACGACAATACCAGCCTTGGAGACTGGCAGGTGAACGAAGATAAATTGGGATGTACCATGGGAGAGCTGATTCGGAAGATTAACGCTATGGGCATGAAATTTGGCATTTGGATCG
>CABPCP010000105.1 GCA_902406105.1 uncultured Mordavella sp. | reverse complement strand
GTCTGCTGCGCCTCCCGGTATTTAAAGAATTCTACCGCCACCTGGGGGAACAGCGCGTATGTCAGTACATCCTCATCCTGCTGGCTCCACTGTTCCATCTCTTTCCTGAGTGTGTCCAATTCATCGGGGATCAGATCTGCCGGCCGGCAGGTGATCACTTCCGCGTCATCTCCCAGAACTTTCTTCTTGACTTCCTCATTAAATGGCTTTACAGTAGCTCCGTATTTTCCGGCCAGGATATCCTTGGTCTCTTTAGTGGCCATCTTGTAACGCTCGCCCATCAGCACATTGAAGACCGCCTGGGTCCCCACGATCTGGGAAGACGGTGTGACAAGAGGCGGCTCGCCCAAGTCTTTGCGGACTCTTGGCACTTCTTCCAGCACCTCGTAATATTTATCCTCCGCATTCTGCTCTTTCAGCTGAGAGGTCAGGTTGGAGAGCATGCCGCCCGGCACCTGATATAACAGCGTCTTAATATTCACACCCAAGTTCTTTGGATTAAGCAGTCCGCTCTCCAAAGCCTCATCCCGGATTGGCCGGAAGTAATCGGCAATTTCTGACAGCAGCTTCTGGTCAAATCCTGTATCATATGGAGTACCCCGGAAGGTTTCCACCATAACCTCCGTGGCTGGCTGTGATGTTCCCAGAGCAAATGGCGACATTGCGGTATCGATCACATCCACTCCTGCTTCCACTGCTTTCAGATAAGTCATGGACGCCACTCCCGAAGTATAATGGGTGTGAAGCTGGATCGGCAGATCCACCGCTTCTTTCAATGCCCCTACCAGTTCTGTGGCCGTATAAGGCAGCAGAAGTCCTGCCATATCTTTGATACAGATGGAATTCGCTCCCATATCCTCAATCCGCTTTGCGATATCCACCCAATATTCCAGCGTGTAGGCATCTCCCAGAGTATAGGAGAGAGCCACCTGAGCCTCCGCTTTCTCTTTATTTGCCGCCTTGACCGCCGTCTCAAGGTTTCTCAGATCGTTGAGGCAATCAAAGATCCGGATGATGTCAATTCCATTCGCGGCAGACTTCTGCACAAAATATTCAACCACATCATCCGCGTACGGCCGGTATCCCAAGATATTCTGTCCCCGGAACAGCATCTGAAGCTTGGTGTTCTTGAAGCCGTCCCTGAATTTCCGAAGACGATCCCATGGGTCTTCCTTCAAGAATCTGAGGGAAGCATCGAAGGTGGCGCCGCCCCAGCACTCTACAGAATGATACCCTACCTGGTCCATTTTATCTATAATCGGAAGCATCTGTTCTGTTGTCATCCTTGTCGCGATCAGAGACTGATGCGCATCCCGCAGAATCGTTTCTGTAATCTTAATTGGTTTCTTCTCAATTTCCGCCATGATTTCTTCCTCCCTAATTCTTCTACATCACTCCAAAAATCGCCATAAATGTTCCCGCGGCGACCGCTGTTCCGATCACGCCGGCCACATTGGGGCCCATGGCGTGCATCAGCAGGAAGTTCGTCGGATCCGCCTCCGCCCCAACCTTCTGCGAGACTCTGGCAGCCATAGGTACCGCCGATACACCTGCGGAACCGATCAATGGATTCACTTTTCCGTGAGTAATGACGCACATCAGTTTCCCAAGAAGGACTCCGCCTGCCGTACCAAAAGCGAAGGCGACCAGACCCAGGATCACGATCTTAACGGTATCCATATTCAGGAACGCTTCCGCGCTTGTGGTAGCTCCTACCGATGTTCCAAGCAAAATGACTACAATATACATCAGCGCGTTGGAAGCGGTATCCACAAGCTGTCTTACCACTCCTGATTCCCGGAACAGATTTCCCAGCATCAACATTCCCACAAGGGGCGCCGTGGTAGGCAGGATCACGCAGACCACGATCGTTACGATGATCGGGAACAGAATCCGCTCCAGTTTGGACACTGGACGCAGCTGCTCCATCTTGATCTTTCGCTCCTTTTCTGTAGTCAGAAGTTTCATGATCGGCGGCTGGATGATCGGAACCAGCGACATATATGAATATGCCGCCACCGCGATCGGACCTAAGATTGCCGTCTGCTCCAATTTCCCCGCCAGGAAGATGGATGTAGGGCCGTCCGCCCCGCCAATGATGGAGATAGCCGCCGCCGCTTTATCGGAGAAGCCCATCCACATCGCGCCCAGATACGCCACGAAAATTCCAAGCTGAGCCGCCGCTCCCATCAAGAAACTCTTTGGATTCGCGATCAGCGGCCCAAAATCTGTCATCGCGCCTACCCCTAGGAAGATCAGCGACGGCAGGATCGACCACTCGTCAAGCAGATAGAAATAGTATAGCAATCCGCCTGTTCCGTTCTCCGCATCCTCAATATGCAGCATGATATCTGGATAAATGTTGACCAACAGCATACCAAAAGCAATGGGGACCAGAAGCAGCGGCTCAAATCCATGCCGGATTGCCAGATATAGGAAAAGACATGCTACCGCGATCATCACAAGGTTTCCCCACGTAAGACTGAAAAAGGCGGTCTGACGCACAAGATTTCCCAATGTTGTTACGATATATTCCATTTTTAGACCTCCAGTCGTGTTCATTTCAAAGGCAAAAGCCCTTGACAGGTTTCACATTAGTTCAAGGTAGCCAGGACAGCGCCTGCTTCTACCGCTTCACCTACAGCGACCTCAATGCTGGCCACTGTTCCGTCTTCCGGAGCCACGACTGGAATCTCCATTTTCATAGCCTCGATGACCACAACTGCGTCTCCTCTTTGTACTTTCGTACCTACGCTCGCTTCAATTTTAAATACTTTTCCAGCCGCTCCAGCTTTTACCTCGATCGCTCCAGCCGCCGCTTTTGCCGCCGGCTTTGGCGCCGGAGCCGCTTTCGGCGCTGCCGCCGCTTTTGCCGCCGGGGCCGCTCCAGCTCCTTTTTCCTCTACGGTTACATCATATACATTTCCATTGACTGTAATGGTATAATTTTTCATGTTCAGATCCTCCTACATTCTTTATGATTTCCATTTATTTGACGGACGGCGGCGAATGCTGCGCACCACAAATCCGTCAGCAGCGGTTCCTTCCGCGGCAGCAACAGCCGCAGAGATCACCGCGATCAATTCCATATCATCTGTCAGATCAACTTCCTCTGAAACTGCCTGTCCTAGTTCCTCGTTCCCTGTTTCCGCCTTCACTGGTTCTGCTTTCTTTCCCCGAAGCTTCCGCTCGATCACGGGAATGAATTTCAACAGCCAGATCACGATCGAAATAAAGATCAATACCACGAATACGGTACCCATTCCCAGCACAGTGTTCAGGCCGGCCTTCTCAAGGATCTCTCCCGTAGAATAGATTCCGCTCACCGTCATGCTGTCCAGATACAGGTTTTCGTCATAAATAAATTCCAAAGTGGCCTCCCGCTCTTCAAATCTCGCCGGAACAGTCACTGTAAGCTCGTCCGCGGTCGCTTCAAAGGTAAAATCCCCATGTTCAATATAATCCCCGCATTCATCTATGCCAGACTGCCAACTGTCCATAGCTCCCAGGAAACTCTCCGGGGTAAAAGGAAGTTCCGCGTTATACAGTTCCTGCTCCACAGCAAAATCTGTCCTGCTGTTCCACTCTTCGATCGTGTCCTCGTCCACCGAGTTGCAGTACTCGATCAGGAATTCTGTAGCCTGCTGGATCGTTTCTTCATCATATTCCAATGTCTCGCTGTTGGAAGTACAACCGGAAAGGCCAAAAAACGCCGCAAGGACGACGATTAATACACTGATTCTCTTTTTCACTTCTGCCTCACCTCTCTAAACCGTTCCATGTTTTTTCGCGGGGCGGTCCTCCCGTTTTGTAAACAGCATCTCAAACGCGCCGATCACATATTTTCTCGTGTCCGCCGGCTGGATGATCGTGTCGACATAGCCTCTTCTGGCAGCAGACAGAGGACTTGCCTGGAGTTCCTCATACTGGGCGGCCATCTCCCGCTGTGTCTCGGCGTCTTCTTTGGCGTACATGATCTTGGCCGCCAGGGCCGGCTCCATCATGCCGATCTGAGCGGATGGCCAGGCATAGACCATATCCGCGCCAACAGATTTGCTGTTCATGACAACGTAAGCGTTGCCGTAGGCCTTCCCTGTGATCAGATTGACTTTTGGCACGGTGGCATCCGCAAACGCGGCCGCAAGACGGGCCGCCGCCCTTGCCAGGTGCTTTTCCTCATATTCCGCGGCCTTGAAACCGGACACATTTGTCAATGTCAGGACCGGGATGTTAAAAGCGTCACAGAAATTTACAAAATCCGCGGCCTTCTGGGCGCCGTCCGCAGATAGAGATCCATCAAACTCAGCCGCCACACTCGCTTCTTCGTCAAAGATCTTCCATCGGTTTGCCACCGCTCCTACCGTCATTCCATTTAAACGGATAAAACCAGTCACCATGTCTTTCGCAAATTCCTTTTTCGTTTCAAAGAAAATCCCGCTGTCAGAGATTTCCGCAAGAGCCACCGCTCCATCAGCCGCCGCTCCCTCCATATTCTCGCAGGCTCGGTTCAGATCATCGGTACACTCTTCATAAGAGACATCTTCCTCATTGTTGCACGGCAGCATACAGATCAAGGTCCTGATATTTCCCAGAATCTCTTCCTCCGTTCCTGTTCCATCTATCAATCCCGTATTCTCGCTTTGGAAACCAGCAGAAGAAGTATCACATTTCTCCACTGTATTTCCTAAAATCGCATTGGGGGAGTTTACAAAGATTTTGCCCTTGTCCTTCTCCATGAAAGTAAAATCTGTCAATGCCGGGATGAGAGAAAGACCTCCTCCGCAAGAACCAAAGACCGCTGTGATCTGTGGAATCACTCCGGAAGCCATCGCCTGCTTCCGATACAGACTTCCAAACGCTTCCAGCGCGTCAGTCGCCTCCTGGAGTCTTAAACCGGCGCAGTCCACAAGACCTATGACCGGCGCGCCCATTTTCATCGCCATATCATAGAGATTCGTGATCTTCTTGGCGTGCATCTCGCCCACCGCCCCGTTCAATACAGCGGCATCCTGGCTGTACACATAAACCAGATTGCCATGGATCACTCCATATCCCGTGATCACTCCATCAGACGGGGTTTTTTGTTCCTGCAGGTTGAAATCTGTGTTTCTGGCTGTCACCGCTCCACCGATTTCAACAAAGCTGCCTGCGTCAAGCAAAGTCATGATCCGACTGCAAGCCGCATGTTCTGTTGCCGTGTTGCCCATAGTAAACCCTCCATTTTCTCATATATTTTAGTTGGTTTTTACTGAAAACAATTGTGAGGCAAAGAAAAATTTCTGCCAATTATATTATACTCTCATTGATTTAATTTCGCAATATTGTTAATTAATTGGCAATATCACAATTAGGGCCGGGGGATTTTTAAAAATCCCCCGGCCCTCAGACTGTAGACAAAGTTGGTGCTGGAGCCTAGCTCCAG
>CABPCP010000104.1 GCA_902406105.1 uncultured Mordavella sp. | reverse complement strand
CTGTGATATCGCGGTGGAATCTGTGATCGATGGAATGACCTGCCGCTGTGTGCGCCAGCCCCGGTCGTTCCTTCGCAGGGAGACGTACCGGAAGCTGGAAGAGGCTATGAAGGTACTGACAGCCGGAAAGATCTGTCAATGCCTGTTGTCCTGGGATCTGTCGGAAACAAAGCTGGAACGGCTGGAAGCGGAGTTCCAGGCGGACAGCCACCTATACTGGCCGGAAGATGATCCAAAGAAGCGTCAGCAGATTGAGAATCAATGGCAGGATATCAGCGAGAAGACCGAGATGGAAATGGAAGGGTTTTCCAGTGAAGCGTCCTCCCAGTCAGGCAATCTGGCCAAACAGATCAAGGTGGAGAACCGGCAGCGGTTTGACTATCGGAAGTTCCTGCGTAAATTCGCGGTCCTCAGGGAAGAAATGGCGGTGGATCCGGACTCCTTTGATTATGTATTCTACAGCTATGGACTGCGGCTGTATGGAAATCTTCCATTGATCGAGCCCCAGGAGTGGAAAGAAGAAAAGAAGATCGAAGAGTTTGCGGTAGTCATCGATACTTCCATGTCCTGTTCCGGAGAACTGGTGCGCAAATTTCTGGAAGAGACTTATACCGTTCTAAGTGAAGAGAATAGTTTCTTTCGAAAGGTTAACATCCATATCATTCAGTGCGACGAAGAGATCCAGACTGATGTGACGATCACGAAGGCGAAAGATCTGGCCGCGTATATGGAGCAGTTGGAATTAAAGGGAGAAGGCGGAACAGATTTCCGGCCGGCTTTTGCCTATGTGGACAGGCTTCGTGAGGAGCAGGCATTTTCGAACCTGAAAGGCCTTATATATTTTACAGACGGGAAAGGAATCTATCCGGAGAAAATGCCGCCCTATGAAACGGCCTTTGTATTCCTGGAGGAAGATTATGAGGACAGAGAAGTTCCTCCCTGGGCGATGAAGCTGATCTTGGAGGAGGAGGATCTGGACAGAAAAGATCTGGAAGAACGAAGAAGAAAAGGAGAAGATTATGCATATTAAACGAGCTAAGCAGGAAATCAAAGATTCGATAGAGGCATATCTGAAAAAGGATGCTTACGGGGAGTATGTGATCCCATCCATCCGCCAGAGACCGCTGCTCTTGATGGGGCCTCCGGGGATCGGGAAGACCCAGATCATGGAGCAGGTGGCAAGAGAATGCGGCATTGCCCTGGTTTCTTACACCATCACCCATCATACCCGGCAGAGCGCCATTGGCCTGCCGTTTATCAAGGAGCGGATGTTTGGGGGGACCGCTTATCAGATCACTGAGTATACCATGAGCGAGATCATCGCTTCTGTATATGAGAAAATGGAGAAGACAGGATTGAAAGAGGGGATCCTGTTCATCGACGAGATCAACTGTGTGTCGGAAACACTGGCCCCGGCTATGCTACAGTTCCTGCAGTGCAAGACCTTTGGAAACCAGAAGGTGCCGGAAGGATGGATCATCGCGGCGGCGGGAAATCCACCGGAGTATAACCGGTCGGTCCGGGAGTTCGATGTGGTGACTCTGGACCGGATCAAGCGCATCGATGTGGAAGAAAATTATGATGTGTGGAAGGAGTACGCCTATAAGGTTGGCATCCATCCAGCCATCCTTTCTTATCTGGATCTGAAGAGAGAGCATTTCTACCGGATGGAGACGACACCGGATGGAAAAGCGTTTGCTACGGCAAGAGGCTGGGAGGATCTTTCTGAGCTTTTGAAGGTCTATGAGTCTCTGGGAAAGAAGGTGGACCGGGAGGTGGTCCATCAGTATATCCAGCACTGGAAGATCGCCAAGGATTTCGCGGTATACCTGGAACTTTATGAGAAATACCAGAAGGATTACGGTCTGGAAGATATTTTCAAAGGCCAGTGGGAGAAAGGAACTTTGGAGAAGCTTTCTTACGCCGCTTTTGATGAACGGCTCAGCGTGGTGGGAATGCTGTCCGGGAGACTCCAGGAATTCTTCCGCCGGTATGGGTTCCTGGACGCCTATGTGACCCGGCTTTACGAGACGGTAAAACGGGCGCAGAAAGAGATGAAACATATGGAGCAGATATGCCGGGAGGAAGAGGAAACTTACGAGAAGCTGCGCGCGGCAGAGCAGCTTACCAGAGAAGAAGACCATCTCTGGCGGAAGGCGCTGGATACCCTGGAAGACTGGAAACGGCTGGTAAAAGAGGAACATTTGTCAGGGGAAGACGCTTTGGGGCTGGTCAGGGAACGGTTTCAAAGGGAAGCATCCCGCCGCCAGGAGGCTGTGGATGAGACGGAGGAAGCGCTGGACCATGTGTTTGATTTCCTGGAAGCGGCCTTTGGAGACAGCCAGGAGATGGTGGTGTTCGTGACAGATCTGAATACGAATGCTTACAGTATCCAGTATTTGAAAGAAAATGACTGCCCAAAGTATTACCGCTATAATAAACGGCTTCTGTTTGATGAGCAAAGAGAAGAAATACTTTCCCAGATGGATGGGGTGGAAGACAGGCTGATTGACTTAGATAGGAAGAGGGGAGTATAATGGGGGAGTGAGGAATGAAACATGAAGACAAGAACCAAAATACTGCTCCTGGCGGGAGCCGGTATCCTGCTCCTTGGGATCGGGATTTTCGCGGGCTGGCATTTGAGCCGTCAGCAAAATAGCGGAGAATGGAAAGAAGAGGCAAAGAAGCAGGTAAAAGAAGAAACGGATATGACAGAGAAGCAGAAAGTCCGGGTGGAAGAGATCGGATTTTCCAGGATCTCCGGCCAGGAGATCCAGATCCAGTGGCCGGACCGGTGGGAGCCTTACGTAGAGGAATATCAGATCCAGCGCCGGAAGAGCGGAGAGGATACCTGGCAGCAGGTAGGGACTCTGGCCTCCGATCAGAGGGTAGAGGATACGGCGCTTGCCTGGGTGGACACTCTTGAGGAAAGCGCCGTCCAGCAATATGAATACCGCGTGGATGTAAAGGTAGCGGATCCAGAGAAGTATCAGGCGGAAGAAGGGAAAACGGTAATGGCCAGCAATCTTCTGGTGTGTATCGATCCGGGACATTACAGCGGGAAGAATACGGTGGAAAGTGGAACTGCCTATGCGGAAGGAGATTTCACCCTGCAGCTTGCAAAAGAACTTTCGGGAGTTTTGAAGGAAGACTATGGGGTGACTTCTATATTGACGAGAGACTCCGGAAGCATTTCTATAGACGGGTATACAGATAATGCTTTGGATTCTGGCCATATCAGTCTGAGAGGGGAATACGCGGAAGGGACAGACTTGTTTCTTTCGATCCATACCAACGCCAATTTGGAAGGGGCCAATGGCTGTGAGACGGAAGAGCAGCCCATTTCTATCAATAAGCCGATTCTGATCCTGAATGAAATTGCCTGTGAGCAGGAGCAGGCGGTGAAAGTCGCAAATGGGATCGGAAGTCATCTGGCGGAAACCAGTTATCAACTGGGGATCGCGGCGGTGGGTACGTTCTGTGCCGTCGAGGAAAGCGGGCAGATCCGGGAGTGGACGGATGCTTACAATGACCAGACGGATGTAGAGGGAACGGTATGCCGCAGGAGCGGAGAACACGGAGATTATTACGGAGTGCTCAGAGGAGCCGCGAATGTGGGGGTGCCGGGGATGATCATCGAGCATGGATTCCATACAGTACCGGAAATGCGCCAGATGGCGGCGGCAGGAGAACTTGCGGGAGCCTGGGCGAGAGCAGACGCGGAAGGAATCGCGGAAGGATTTGGATTCGAGAAATATCTGGAAACAAAACAGGAATAAAGGAATGGAGGAATGAGAGATGTTTTGTGGGAATTGTGGACATAAGCTGCAGGATGACTCGATCTTTTGTCCCAATTGCGGGGCAAGGGTAGAAGGGGAGGAAACGCCCGTCGGCGCGGGCCAGCCGGAAAAGGCTGTTTTGCCGAAGGCGGAGAGGAAACCGGCGGCAAAGAACAAGAATAAGAAAAAGAAACATTCGAAAAAGCCGGTGATCGCAGCAGTGATCGCAGCGGCGCTTCTGGTGCTTGCGCTGGGAGGAGGAACGGTTTACGCAACGGCAGGACTGAGTATGCAAAAAGACCGGGCGCTGGACAAGATTAAGGACTGTGGATTCCCGGAATATGAAGAAGAGGCCAAAAGCGCGGCCGAACAGTGGGATGGTTTGGGAATCTTGGATATAGGAGAGAAACAGGATGTGATCCAGGAGTTAAAGTCTGTGCAAAAAGATCTGGACAGCTTTATTGAAGACCAGATCAAATTCTATGAAAGTGTGGACATGTCTGAGGCGGAAGAAGCGGAAGTTTCGTCTTATGAATCAGAGATGAAGACCATCGGGCAGCTGACCAAGAGCGATGACCGGGACTATGGGGCGATCAAAGAGGCGTTTGATAAGGTGGATGACGCCGTCTACATGTACATAGAATCGGAAAATGAATTGAACGTGGAGGTACAGCAGGTGGACGCTTCCGAATTTCCGAAGGTCCGACTGTATGTGAACGTGGAAGATCCTTCTACGGGAGAAGTGCCGGAGAATCTGGACGAAGCAATGTTCTATATCCGAAAGGAAGACGCTAACGCGAAATTTGTCAGACAGACGGTGACAGAAGTGAACCAGCTGAACGAGGCGGAAGCCTTGAAGGTGGATATGGTGGCAGATGTGAGCGGAAGCATGAGCGGAAGCCCGCTGGACGAAGCGAAATCCATTATGAATAATTTTATTAATAGTGTGCAGTTTGATGCGGGAGACTTGGTAGAACTGACTTCCTTTGCCACGGGAGTCCGCCTGGAACAGGAATTCTGCGATGACCCCGCCCTTTTGACCCAGAAGGTGAACCAACTGGATACAGGAGATATGACCAGTCTGTACGATGCTCTTTACACAGCGGTAGAACGGGTGGCGGCCCAGACAGGAGCCAGATGTGTGATCGCCTTTACCGATGGAAACGACAACTACAGCAACTGTACTCAGGAAGACGTGATCCAGGTAGCCAACCGCTATCATGTGCCGGTGTTTATCATTGGTATCGGGTCCATTGATGCCTCCGAGATCAATTATATCGCGGAGCAGACGGGAGGCGCATACTACAGCGTCAATGATGTCTACTCTATGGAGAGTATTTACCAGGAGATCTATGAGATGGAGAAAGAACTCTATCTGCTGGAGTTCGAGGACAGCACTGGAGCGACGGTAGATGACGAAGCGAATATCCAGGTGGGATATCACACTCAGGAATACGGAGGAGAATGTGATTACACCTATCAGCCGAATGTACTGCTGAGCGCGAAAAGCGCGGATATCTACACAGACGGGCCGGAAGCCGTGGTAGAGCAGTATCTGAAGAACTTCCCTGCCGCAGTGACCAACAGCGACTTCTCTCTGATCGCGGATTATATGAAGGCGGGGAGCGATATCTATAATGAACAGGAGAAATACGTTCAGAGAGATATCACAGAGCAATTGGATACCTATGAGCTTACAGACGTAACTTACAGCGATGAAAACAACTGTGTGATATCCACAAGAGAGACTTACTATGTACAAGTGGAAGGAAAAGCCCTGCAGCTGATGACACAAGAGTGTCAGTACGCGTTGGAGAAGACGGGAGACAAATGGGAAATGACGGCTTTCGTAGATTTGAAAGTGGTGTCCAGGATTAAACAATAGTCAAATGGGGCCGGGGAGGTTTTTAAAAACCCCCCGGCCCAAAAAAAAA
>CABPCP010000103.1 GCA_902406105.1 uncultured Mordavella sp. | reverse complement strand
ATCATGTCCGAAAAGATTTCTGATTATGCAGTTTGTGCCGGGGGATTTTTAAAAATCCCCCGGCCCAAACTGCGTTTGAAAAAAGAACGGCGCATACCCCACCGTTCTTTTCCGGCCTTTGGCCTTATCTATCTGTAGTACTCCCAAGTCCGCCATTTCGGACTGTTGATACCTCGTCGTCCATTGTAATTCCATACTCTACAAAGATTCCCTGCATAAATCCGGTTCCCGCTTCAATCTCTACCGTCTTCTCTTCATTCGTGTCATTGGTGATCTTCGCGAAAATATGCCCTTCATTATCTGAATAGAAGTAGTCGCTATCGATAATACCTACCGTATTGTTCAGCTGCAGCCGGTATTTGAATCCAAGTCCGCTTCTTGGATAACATTTCAGCACCCAATTCTCCTGCATTTCCACGCGGACTCCGGTTGGCACCTTCACCGTCTTTCCCGGCGCGATCACCAGCGGCACCGGGGCAAAAAAGTCATACCCCGCCGATCCTTTTGTCGCTCTTTTGGGCAGCCGTATATCCTCATAGATCTCTCGGATCTCTTCTTCATCTGTCTTTCCAAAGCAATCTGCAAATCCTTCTTTAAATTGTTCAAAGCTTACTTTATGAAACTGCGCGATCCTTTTAGCCATTCAATCTGTACCTCTTTCCCATATTTAGTATTTTTCTTCTCATCTTTCACTACATTCTGTATTTCGTATCTATATTATCATCCGAAATCAATATCGTCAATGCCTGTCAGGCAAAAATAAAGCCCATCCCGGCATTTCTGCCGGGATGGGTCTTTGCTAGCTCTTTCTTATTCTGTCCAAGCTAAGTACATGTTCAAATATTTTATCTGTATCTTTTTCTTTACTGACCGCTCTTGATCACAGGGATCGGAGTTTCATCTTTCTTATCCAGATCGTTGATATACTCCTTGGTCTCCTTCACGATCACATTCGACAAGAGCAGTACCGCGATCAAGTTCGGAATCGCCATAAACGCGTTCAGCGTATCCGCGATCAGCCATACAAGATCAAGGGCTACAACAGGAGCGATCGCCGCAACCGCTATATAAAGGACACGATATCCAATCAAAACTCCTTTGCCGGCTTTTCCCGCAAAATATTCTACACACCGCTCTCCATAGTAAGCCCATCCGAGAATCGTGGAATAAGCGAAGGTGATGATACCAAGTGTCAGGATCAATGGCCCAAGAACAGGAATCTGGCCAAATGCCAAGGATGTCAGCACGCCTCCATCTTCCACTTCATCCGCATTGATATTAGGGTTCTTCATAATCGTTGTTACCAGTACAAGGCCAGTCATCAGACAAACAACAACGGTATCCCAGAAAGTACCGGTAGAGGATACAAGCGCCTGACGAACGGGGTTCCTGGTCTGAGCAGCAGCCGCCGCGATCGGGGCGGAACCCATACCAGATTCATTAGAGAAAAGTCCTCTGGCAATACCAAAACGCATCGCCATCAGGATACCAGTACCAACAAGGCCTCCGGCTGCCGCGCCAGGTGTAAAGGCCAGCCTGCATATTGTAGCGATTGCTGGAATAATATAATCATAGTTCATTCCCAGAATGATCAAACATCCAAGCACATAAAAGATTGCCATAAACGGAACCAGTTTCTCACATACATTTGCGATTGATTTGATTCCGCCAAAGATTACAAACGCTGTCAGCGCCGCGATCACAATTCCTACTGGAAGCGGAGGAATATTAAAGTTCTCTTCCGCAACTGTCGCGATCGCGTTTACCTGGGTCGCGCATCCAATACCAAAAGAGGCAAATCCGGCAAGAATCGCAAACAGCATTCCCAGCCATTTCATATTCAATCCTCTTTCCAGCGCATAGAAAGCGCCGCCCTGCATACGTCCATCTTCCGTTTTTACCCGGTATTTAACAGCGATCAAAGCTTCTGAATATTTTGTCGCTATTCCAAATACGCCGCTCAGCCAGATCCACAGGACCGCTCCCGGACCTCCCATAGCGATCGCTGTACCAACACCGATAATATTTCCTGTACCAATCGTTGCCGCCAAAGCTGTTGTCAGCGCGCCAAACTGTGATACTTCACCTTCCGCCTCCGGATCTCTTGTCACCGAAAGCCGGATTCCTTTTCCGATGGAATGCCTTTGGATAAATCCTGTACGGAATGTCATAAAAATATGAGTTCCAAGAAGCAGGATGATCATCGGCCAGCCCCATACAACACCATTCACAGCAGTCACAACTGAATTAATAGCGTCAAACATAAATGCAATTCCCCCTTTTTCTTTTCTTTTTGTTTCCCTTCCTTCTCACATGTACTTTTTACTTTCGTTCATTGTACCTTAAAATTTTCTTAACAGCAAGATTTTTCGTATAATTTCATAATTTTTGTGTATTTTTACCATCAAAAAAGATTGTTAAATATACATCTATCTTTTTTGTACGAATTTTCTAACGCTTTTTCGCAAATTTTTAGCAATCTCTTAGCGGCGCAAAACCGGAGGCTCCGCCTTCAGTTTCACCAGTTTCTCAGCTTCTCTCTGCAGGTTTTCCCTGTATCCCTCCTGCCGGTACCGCCGGATCTGGACCCCAGTCACTCCAAGACGGCTGGCAGTCTGCTCTTCGTCCGCTCCATAAGCAAACAATGTAAAAGCACAGGAATTGCGGATACTTTGAGCGCTGTAAGATGGAATCCCAGCCTTCCTCTCGTATCTTTTCAACAGCCGGCTGATCATCATGAGATTTAACTGGTTGCCCCGGCTGCTGAGAAATAGGAACGGTTGGCCTGGCCGCTCTAAAAGATATTGTTCCAGTACCCCAAACACATCCTCCGGCAGATAGCAAAGTTCCCGGCGTCCTTTGACCGATGCGTATGCTCCGTCCTGATAGAGGATCAGATCCTGGGGGCGCAGCCAGGTAATCTCTGTCGAAGTCAGCCCTGCCCGATATAAAAGCAGGATGATCCCATACGCTGTCAGATCCTCCTGGGCTGCTTCAAGCAGTCGGTCAAGATGCTCCGGCGGTACTGATTTAGCGTAAGGCGCCTGCTTTTCCAATAATCTCAGATAAGGCCGGTAATAATCCTGGTATTCCTTCCCGATCCTGTATTGTTTCTTTCGTCCGCAGGCAAATTCCGCGAATGAATGTAATTCCCGGATTTTTTTTGCCATCGTTCCAGGACTCAAATCCCCCTGTTTCACTTTATTCTCCAGCCAGCGATAATATACTTCTACCTCAGCTTCCCGGATCAGCCAGAAATCTTTCTGAAAATAGTCCATGATCTCCTGGATATCTGAAACATAGGAGCCGGCTGTCGTAGGACTCCTGAAATGCTCCGAAAAATCGGGCCATATTTTTTCTTTTGTTAATTTTGATGCGTAAATATTATCCAAATTTGCCTCTCCCCGCTTGTCTGTTCCGCGCAAAGCGCGGGTTCCCTTGAATGTTATTTGTATATTCATACTATAACATTTTCCTTATAATCCGTAAAGCAAAACAATTCATCCTTTTAAAGAAATGGTTGTCTTTATTTTCACAATTCTCTTGTAACCCCTTTATTTATTGATTATTATGATATCATAATCAGAATTTTCTATAAGAAGGAGGGATCACCCATGAAACTGGAACTTGGGAACATTTTCATCGAGGATGTCCAGTTCGCGGACCATACCTATGTGGAAAACAAAACCTTATATGTCTGCAAACAGGAGATCATCGATCTTGTGCTGGAGGATGACCGTCTCGTCCGCGCCGATGTGGAACTGGCCCGCCCCGGCGAGTCTGTCCGCATCGCTCCCGTCAAAGACGTGATCGAACCCAGGGTCAAAGTCAGCGGCGGCGGCGGTATCTTCCCCGGCGTCATCAATAAAGTAGGACAGGTGGGGCAGGGGCGCACCCACGCCCTCAAAGGCACTGTCGTTGTCACTTCCGGACGCATCGTCGGCTTCCAGGAAGGCATTATCGACATGTCCGGCGAAACCGCCAAATACACTCCCTTTTCAAAGACCAACAACGTCTGTGTCCTCTTCTACGCCAAGGACGGTATCTCCGCCCATGAACATGAAGCGGCCGGCAGGCTGGCAGGGCTTAAGGTGGCCGCTTATATCGGGGAAGCGGCAAGAGATCTGACTCCCGATGAGATCATCACCTATGAGACCAAACCCTACCTGGAACAGGCTGCCCAGTATCCGGACCTTCCAAAGGTCGGCTATATCCATATGCTCCAGTCCCAGGGACTGCTCCATGACACCTACTACTACGGCGTGGACGCCAAGAAGTTTATCCCCACATTCATGTATCCTACCGAGATCCTGGACGGGGCTATCGTAAGCGGAAACTGTGTGGCTCCCTGTGACAAAGTCACCACCTTCCATCACCTGAACAATCCGGTGATCGAAGACCTTTACCGCCACCATGGCAAGGATCTAAATTTCATGGGTGTGATCCTGACCAATGAAAATGTCTTCCTGGCAGACAAGGAACGGGCTTCCGATATGGTGGGCAAACTGGTGGAATTCCTTGGCCTGGACGGCGTCATCATCACTGAGGAGGGCTACGGAAACCCGGATACCGACCTGATGATGAACTGTAAGAAAGCTACAAAGGCCGGCGCGAAAGTCGTCCTTATCACCGATGAATTTCCTGGAAGGGACGGGAAATCCCAGTCCCTGGCTGACGCGGTCCCAGAAGCGGATACCTTAGTCTCCTGCGGCAACGGGAATGTGATCGTACATTTCCCGCCTATGGACCATGTCATCGGCACACTGGATTATGTAGAGACCATGATCGGCGGGTATGAGGGCAGCCTCCACCCAGACGGGAGCATCGATGCGGAACTGCAGATCATCATCGCGTCCACCATCGCCAATGGTTACAACCATCTGGCCGCGCGGACCTATTAGGAAGGGGGTTTTTTCCAATGTCTAAGAAAAAGATCGTTCATTATATCAATAACTTCTTTTCCGGCGCCGGCGGAGAAGAGGCGGCAGGCATGGGGCCGGAATTCCATGAGGGTCCTATGGGGCCTGGCCTCGCTCTCGCCCAGGCGTTTGGCGAAGATTATGAGATCACCGGCACCGTTGTCTGCGGCGACAACTATTTTGGAGAACATACAGAGGAGGCGACCGGGGAGATCCTCAAAATGATCGAGCCCCTGAAACCAGACCTGTTCATCGCTGGTCCCGCCTTTAACGCCGGCCGCTACGGCGTGGCCTGCGGTACGGTGGCAAAAGCTGTGGAAGCCGCGTTCCAGATCCCGGTATTGACTGGGATGTATGAGGAAAATCCTGGTGTGGATATGTTCCGCAAGGATCTGATCATCGTAAAGACCAAGAATTCTGCCGCCGGCATGAGGAGCGCGGTCCCAGTCATCAAGGCCCTGGGAGAAAAGCTGGTAAACGGCGAAGAGATCCTGGGACCGGAGGAAGAAGGCTATCTGGAACGCGGGATCCGGGTAAACTACTTCCATGAGAAACGTGGTTCCGAGCGGGCTGTGGAACTCCTGGTCCGCAAGATGAAAGGGGAAGCATGTGTGACCGAATATCCAATGCCTACCTTTGACCGGGTAGAGCCTGCCGCGCCGGTGGCGGATCTGAGCAAGGCCAAACTGGCTATCGTCACTTCCGGCGGCATCGTCCCACAGGGGAACCCGGACCATATCGAGTCCTCCAGCGCTACTAAATATGGCATCTACAGCATCAAAGGCATGGACCATATGGACAAGGCAGATTTCATGACCATCCACGGCGGATATGACCGGGCGTTTGTCACAGAAGATCCGGATCTGGTTGTGCCTCTGGATGTCCTGCGGGAGCTGGAACAGGAAGGAAAGATCGGCGAACTTGCGGATTACTTTATCACCACCACAGGGACCGGGACTTCCACCGGCAACGCCAAAGGCTTTGGGAAAGACTTTGTCAAGAAGCTTTTGGAGGATCATGTGGACGCTGTCATCCTCACATCCACCTGAGGCACCTGC
>CABPCP010000102.1 GCA_902406105.1 uncultured Mordavella sp. | reverse complement strand
TTCCGGCGGACAGCAGCAGCGGGTAGCCATCGCCAGGGCACTGGCATCAAAGCCTGCGATCCTGCTGGCAGATGAACCAACGGGGAATCTGGATTCTGTCACCAGCCAAGATGTGCTGAGCCTTCTTAAAGTGACCAGCAGCCGGTTTGGCCAGACGGTGGTCATGATCACCCACAACGATGAGATCGCGCAGATGGCAGACCGGATCATACGGATCGAGGACGGAAAGATCCGCGGCATGGCAGTTGGACAGGAAGGCCAGGCAGACAAAGGCGGTGAGAGCCATGCGTAAGGTGAAAAACAAGAAGGCTATCCGCAATCTGGCTGATAAAAGTTTCCGCGCCAGCCGGATCAGAAATGTGATCGCCGTGATCGCCATCGCCCTGACTTCTATGCTGTTTACCACGCTTTTTACCATAGGAATCGGGACTATGGAGAATTTTCAGCAGCAGACCATGCGTCAGTCAGGAGGAGACAGCCACGGTGTGATCAAGGACCTGACGCCGCAGGAATATGAGGATCTAAAAGACCATCCGCTGATCGAAGAATCTGCGCCCTGCCGGATCCTGGCAGACGGGATCAACAACCAGGAATTCTTGAAGCGTCATGTGGAACTCTGGTATATGCCGGAATATCACTATGAGCACTGGTTCCTGGAGATCAAAGAGGGAAGGGCCCCAAAGGAAGCAGATGAAGCGCTGGTGGATGAGACGACCCTGGAACTTCTTGGACTGCCCCAGAAGACGGGGCAGGAGTTCACGCTGGAAATACAGCTTGGCCAGGGTGAACCAAAGATCGTAGAGAGGACCTTTACTGTATCCGGGATCCTGAAGGCAAATTCCGTGTTGAATACAGGATTTACGGTGGTGTCCGAAGCTTATCTTACGGCTCATGCTGACGAAGTTTCTGCATTTGAAAAAGGAACGGGAGAGACGAGGGTAGGAGCGATCCAGATGGACGTCAATTTTTCTAACTCCTTTGGAATCCAGAAGAAGCTGAACCAAGTGATTACGGAAAGCGGATACTCTGTGAAGGAGAGCAGTCCCGATTACCTTGCGAGCAATGTCAATTGGGCCTATATTTCCGATGGAGCAGAAAGCGATCCTCTGACTATGGGGGCGGTAGCGGGAGGGCTGCTCCTGATCCTGCTGACCGGATATCTGATCATCTATAATGTGTTCCAAATCTCGGTGATCCGGGATATCCAATATTATGGTTTTTTGAAGACCATTGGAACTACTGGGCGCCAGATCAGGCGGATCGTGGGACGCCAGGCCTGGAAGCTGGCGGTGCTTGGAATTCCCCTGGGTCTGCTCTTTGGATTTTTCATAGGGAAATGGATCGTGCCGTTGGTAGTGGAACGGACCTCCTATGCGGGAGGCAAGGTGGAAGTATCTCTTAACCCGCTGATCTTCCTGGGGGCTATTTTGTTCACTTTGGCGACGGTATGGATCTCTACCCGGAAACCAGCCAGGATGGCCGGAAAGGTATCGCCTATCGAGGCGGTGCGCTATACGGAAGGAAGCGGCGGACCCAAAAAGGAAAAACGGAGTACTGACGGCGGAAAGATCTGGCGGATGGCTCTTTCGAATCTGGGACGGAGCAAGGGAAGAACCGCCATCGTTATCCTATCCCTGTCTCTGGCGGTTATTCTGCTGAACAGTGTGTTCTCTGTAACCAGCTCTATCAGTATGGATCAGTATTTGAAGAAATTTGTGATCTCGGACTTTGTGATCGCCAATGCCCAGTACTTTAATTACGAGTATTACGCCAGTTCAGAGGAGGATATTCCGGAGATCAAACTCAGCGAGTCTTTCATTGAGGCTTGTGAATCCCAGGATGGATTTGAACAGGGAGGCCGTCTCTACATGACCAACCGGATCGGACTGGACAAGGAGACGTATCAACCGACGGAGCATGTACTGGTGGATGAGAACGGGGATTTTTACCGGATGTACGGAGCGGATAAAGAATTTTATCTGCAGAATGAGAATGGAAGCTTTAGGAGCTCTTTCTATGGTCTGGAGGATTATCCCCTGGGGAAGATCGAAGTCTATGAGGGAGAGACGGATCTGGACCAGATCAAAGAGAAGCTGGCTACCGGGAAATACCTTTTGGCAGGCGTGGAAACGGACGACAATGATCAGGTGTATGAAGAGGAAGTCCGTTATCATGCGGGGGACCATGTGACTTTAGTGACAGAAGAAGGGGAAAAACGAGAGTTTGAGATTCTTTCCCTCATTAAGGAAAATTACTATGGATTGACCAACCGGATCGGAGCCAATTTTGCCTTCTACACCACGGCGGAGGTGTTCCAGGAAATGGAATCCGCAGATTTCCTGATGAGTTATGAATTCGATGTGGAAGACGATAAGGAGATAGAGTTTGCCCAGTTTATCGAAAACTATACGGCGACCCAGGAACCTTTGATGCACTATGAGTCTAAACAGAAATGGCTGCAGGAGTTCAACGGGCTGATCGGCCTGATCACACTGGTCGGCGGCGTCCTTACCACGGTAGTAGGCATCATTGGAGTATTAAACTTTGTGAATTCTATCTTGACTGGGATTGTGACCAGAAAGAGGGAACTTGCCATGCTGGAGGCGATTGGCATGACCAAAAGGCAGTTGGTGCGGATGCTTATGCTGGAAGGATTGTATTACGCGGGACTTACGATTTTGGTTTCGCTTGCGGCAGGGTGCCTGTTCTCGTTGACATTGGTGAAAAGCCTGGCAGAGGGAATATGGTTTATGGAATATCATTTCGTGCTGTGGCCTATGCTGCTGGTATTCCCGATTTTGATCATTTTAGGGGCGCTGATCCCCTACCTTGCTTATCTGCCGCAGCGCAGGGTAAGCCTGGTAGAAGAGATTCGAAGAAGTGAGTAGCAGGACTTTTGTCCATTACTGTTCCTGCTTTTCCATCTCCTCCAGCGCATATTCACAAGCCTGGACAACAAAACTGGAAAAAGTAACTTCTTGATTTTCAATTGCTTTTTCAATTTCTTTAACTAAGGGAAGCGGAAAACGGATGGTTTTGTTTTCCGTTTCCTTTTTGCTGGACTTTAACTGAAATGCCATCATGATACCTTACGCCTGCTCTTTAGCCGAAAAAGATCAGGCGCTTTTCCTTTCTTAAAATTAATAACCCAAATCTCTATTACGATATAAGTGAAAAATAGAAAAATAGTTTTCTGATAAATGTGTATTGCAGAATTATATAATAAATATAATACAGAATGGGAAAGAAATGCAATGCTAAATGAAGGAGGCTTAGTTTAGTTTCCCTTATTGACATTAAATCTTACATATGTAATAATTTGTAGAAGAAATTTTGCAATAAGATTTAAAGGAAGAAAAGCCATGTTTTGGAGAAAGATAAAAGGAATTTGGACAAAAAGCGGAAAGAAAGAGAGAAGATTTGGCCTGGGTATTTCTGTACTGTTGTTGATCTTAGTTATGATCTTGATCTATGTGATGTGCAGGGAGACGCCAGATAAGGCCGCAGATTTGGAGAAGGACAGCAGCGCTGGGAAGACGGACAAGCAAGTGGAAAAGGAACAGGAAGAGCAGTGGGATAAAGGCTATGATCTTCCGATCCAGCAATCCGTTCGGGAAGAAGCACAGGAGGATTGTCTGGAAGCCATGGACATGATTTCTGGTCTTTACAGACAAGTGGAAAAAGAAGAAAATTCGGATGTGGTGCTGTCTGCGGAAGTTCTGGGGAATATGCAGCAAGAACTGGGGAAGAAGGGCTGTCCTGTCATTACATCGGATGAATACTGCAATATGCTGCATTATGAAAAAATGGATCAGTTTTTGAAAAGCTGTGCAGAAGGAGAAAAAGGCTCCATTGTCATGTATGATCTGTCTGGCAGCGGAGGGGTGGGAAGAAAGGAATTTACCTTTGACGGCAGCGATATGTATGTTCTGTCTGCTGCAGGTTCCTGGAATCTGTCCGGCGACGCTGCCGTATCCTATGTGTCCTGTACCCGGATCGATCAATGGGAGTATACGGAGAAAGGCTGGTTTGGCTACGAACTGTGTGTTCCTGAACCGCCGGAAGTGACAGAGATCATGGATGGAAATGAGATGGTGCGGGTGCTGCCCCTTTCGGAAGCGTGCAGGGAAATGTCAAGGAAATATGTGTATCCTCTGTGCTATAAAGGAAACAATCTGCTTCGTTCCAACTGGAATGAGGAAAATCTGGAAGTGATAGACTATTCTGGCGTTTATGAATATTTCTATGGAATGAAATATGGCCGTCAGGTAGATCCGGCAGTCTGCACCAATGGAATTCCGGCAGAAGAGTTTGAGTCTGTGATCATGGAATATCTTCCGGTCACACAAGAACAGCTAAGAGAGTGGGCGGTATTTGACGGGGAGACGCAGACCTACGGATGGACCGGCCTTGGATATAATAACTCGGACCTTTCTGACTTTGGCGCTTCCGTGCCAGAGGTGGTGGACATCCGGGAAAATGAAGACGGAACGATGGTGCTGACGGTAGATGCTGTCTGCGAATCGAATCGCTGTGTGGATGCTTTGATCACCCATGAACTGACAATAAAAGTGGAAGAGGATGGAAGTTTTCAGTATCTTGGGAATCAGGTTCTGGGGGACGGCCTTGAGAGAATCCCGGAATATCCGTATCGGCTGGGAAGTCAGACGTAAATAAGCAGCAAAATAGGAGAGGCAGCCGCCTCTCCTATTTCCAGATTCCCAGGTCATTTAAAAGGGACAGTGTGATCTCAGCAGAATGACTGCCGGTGGCATTGGAGTCTGCCTGGATATTTGTGGCGAAAAAATAGGTATTATCTTTCTGCTCTACAAAACCGACAAACCAGCCGCTGATATCTTTCCCGTCGATCCGTCCGGTGCCTGTCTTGCCGTACAGGGTTCCGGCCAAAGAGGAAGAAAGGCAGAGACTATCTTTTACTGCCTGTATATTTTCAGGCGAAAAGCGAAACGTATTTCTATAGAGAGCAGTCAAAAGCTCCACCTGCTCGATGGGTGAGATCTTCAGAGAAGACTCCATCCAGTAGGAGGAAAGGCTGCCGGCGATGGTCTCATTTCCATATCCGATCTTCTGAAGATATGCCTGAAGGGTATCTCTGCCAAGCTGGGCGTCCAGCGTCTGGAAATACCAGTTTACAGAACCAGACATAGCAGTCTGCAAGGTTTGATCCTGATTCCAGGCTTGGAATGCGTAATCCTGGTGATCCCAGGCAAGCCTGGAGTCTTCTGGAGTGATGACCTGCTCTTCTAAGGCGAAGAGAGCGTCATAAATCTTATAGGTAGAATTAGGCGCTGTCCGTGCAAGGGCCTGATCCATGTTGCAGATCTGCCAGTGATCCTGGTTCAGGTCATAGAGGACGAAGGTTCCTTCATAATGATCCTGGTTCTTTTCATTATTTCCAAAATAGCTGGGAAGCTCTAAATAGGAAATATTTTTTCCAGAAGAGTTCCACCGATAGGTTTCCGTTTCCATGGCATAAGAAGATAATGCCGGGGTGACGGCCAGGCAGAGGGCAGCAGTCAGAGAAAATGCAAGGATGCTTTTCAGGGTCTTCGTAAGGGAGGGCTTCTGATAGGTGGCGATGTTCAGGATGCGGCGCCGTATCTGGGTTGTATTTCCTCCAAGTCCTGTAGAGAAAGGAAAGGAGTTAAGGGAAACTTTTTCCGCGAAATTGATCAGAGTGTACCCGTAGTCCTGGTAGGAAGACGGATCCAGCATTTCCAGAACAGAGGTGTCGCAGGCAATCTCCCGGTCGGCGCGCAGCGCTTTCAGGGCGAGATGGACCAGGGGATTAAACCAGTAAAGCAGCCGGACGGCAATCATCATATAATTGGATATATTGTCTTTATGCCGGTAATGCTGCAGTTCGTGGAGCAGGATATACCGGATTTCCGCAAGATCATGATCGGAGATCAAATGGATCGGAAGATAGATGCAGGGATGAAACAGCCCTGTGATCACCGGCGACTCTAAAAAGGCGGTACTATATACAGGGATATCCCTGGAGATCCGCATTTCTTTCAGACAGCTTTGGTACAGCTTCTGGATCTCCTGGTTTTGAAGCGGCAGGGCAGATCTCTGGATCCGGCGAAAACGAAGCCAGGACCAGATCATACCAAAGAGCACCGCGGCGATACCGAGGATCCAGAGGCAAAAGAGGACCTTGCCAATCTGGTCCGGCGCGCTGCCGCTGACAGAAACGGCAAAATCATTC
>CABPCP010000101.1 GCA_902406105.1 uncultured Mordavella sp. | reverse complement strand
CGGGGTCAACTATCCAGGCGCTGTGATCCCGCGGTCGATTCCGGGAATTATCTATGGGCTACGGGTCCATGCGGGAGTTCCAAGTGAACTGATCGAATTCCACGGGCACAATGATTTCTATAAGGCGGTCAGCAATTCTTCTACAGCCTGGCTCTATGGCGCATCCGGCGTAAACTGTTCCTTGTTTGGCATTGGAGAGCGGACCGGGAATACGCCGCTGGAAGCTATGATCTTTGAGTATGCCCAGCTTAGAGGAACGCTGGATGGTATGGACACGACGGTGATCACAGAGATCGCGGATTATTATGAAAAGGAACTGGACTACCAGATACCCGCGAACACACCTTTTGTGGGCGCGAATTTCAATGTGACCAAGGCGGGCATCCATGCGGACGGACTTTTGAAAAATGAAGAGATCTACAACATTTTTGATACGGAGAAATTTCTCAACAAGCCGCCGCGGGTAGCAGTCTCCAATACTTCCGGTCTTGCGGGGATCGCCCACTGGATCAATACTTACTATCGCCTTTCTGAGAAAGACCAGGTAGATAAGAACTCTGCTCTGGTGCAGACGGTGAAGGAATGGGTGGACCAGGAATATGAAGAGGGCCGGGTGACGGTGCTGACGGATGAAGAACTGATCCAGGTGATCCAGGATTCCTGCCGGAAGCTTGGAATCCAACTGGGATAAAGGAGAAAGACGATGGAAACGTATCAGGATCAATCGCTGAGAGGGAAAGTATTTCAAAAACTCAGAGAAGATATTTTGTCCGGTGTGTACCAGGACGGGGATGAGCTGCGGGAGGCGGCCATTGGAGAAGAAATGGGCGTAAGCCGCACCCCTGTGCGGGAAGCGCTGCGTCAGCTGGAGTTAGAAGGACTGGTAGCTCTCGTCCCTAATCGCGGGGCCTACGTAACAGGAATCACCCGCAAAGACGTGTGCGACATATACAAGATCCGCTCCCTGCTGGAAGGACTTTGCGCCAGATGGGCTACCGAACATATTACGGAGAAACAGATCGAAGCGCTGGAAGAGGTAATCCTGCTGTCCGAGTTTTATTTGAAAAAAGAAGGACAGGAACAAGCGCGGCAAGTAGCAGAACTTGATGGAAAATTTCATAAAATCTTGTATGAAGCTTCAAATAGTCGTATACTGGAACATGTATTATCGGATTTTCATAAGTACGTAAAGATGGCAAGGACCATGTCCGTAGGTGAACAGGACCGGGCGGTCCGTTCCGTGGAAGAACACCGGGAAATCCTGGAGGCTATCAAGCAAAAGGACGCAGGCCGGGCAGAACAGCTGGCAGACCGGCATATCATGAAGGTTATGGAAAATCTGCATATGGAAGAAGAAACACCCGCTTAAGCGGAACAGACAGGAGGAAAAGGAACGATGGCGAAAATCAAAATGGCAAACCCGATCGTGGAGATGGACGGAGACGAAATGACCAGGATCCTCTGGCAGATGATCAAAGAAAATCTGCTGGAGCCGTTTATTGAATTGAATACGGAATATTACGATCTGGGACTGGAGCACCGTAACGAGACCAATGACCAGGTGACCGTTGATTCAGCAAATGCCACCAAGAAGCATAAGGTTGCGGTAAAATGCGCGACCATTACGCCAAATGCGGCCAGAATGGAAGAGTATGATCTGAAAGAAATGTGGAAAAGCCCCAACGGAACGATCCGGGCAATCCTGGATGGAACCGTTTTCCGGGCGCCCATCGTAGTAAAAGGGATCGAGCCCTGCGTGAAAAATTGGGAGAAACCAATCACCATCGCAAGACATGCTTACGGGGATGTTTATAAGGGAACGGAGATGAAGATCCCGGGAGCGGGAAAAGCGGAATTGGTCTACACGGCAGAAGACGGGACTCAGACAAGAGAGCTGATCCATGAGTTCAAAGGCGCGGGGATCATCCAGGGAATGCATAATCTGAACGCTTCCATTGAAAGCTTCGCCAGAAGCTGCTTTACCTACGCTCTGGACACGAAACAGGATCTGTGGTTTGCTACAAAAGATACGATTTCCAAGAAATATGACCATACCTTTAAAGATATTTTCCAGGAAATCTACGAGGCAGAATTTGATGAAAAGTTCAAAGCCGCTGGAATTGAATATTTCTACACTTTGATCGATGATGCGGTAGCGCGGGTGATGAAGTCAAAAGGCGGTTACATTTGGGCCTGCAAAAACTATGACGGAGACGTGATGAGCGATATGATCTCTTCCGCTTTTGGATCGCTGGCGATGATGACCTCCGTGCTGGTGTCTCCAGATGGATATTACGAATATGAGGCCGCTCATGGAACTGTGCAGCGCCACTATTATAAACATCTGAAGGGAGAAGAGACCTCCACAAACTCCGTGGCAACCATCTTTGCCTGGAGCGGAGCCCTCAGGAAGCGGGGCGAGCTGGACGGCAATCAGGAACTTCAGGATTTCGCGGATCGTCTGGAAAAGGCCACCATCGAAACCATCGAAGGAGGAAAGATGACCAAGGATCTGGCGCTGATCACCACACTGGAGAATCCCACGGTGCTCAACAGCGAGGAATTCATCAAAGCAATCGCGGAGAAAATGTAGTTGATTCAATTCGGGACGTAGTAAAATGCAAAAAGGCTACGTCCCAAATTGACTTTTGGGGTGTACCCAAACGACGAAAATCAGTTTGAAGGACGCAAAAAGGGGAGGCTTGTATGAAGATACTGATGATTAATGGGACTATGAGAAGGGGGAAATCTTATATTCTCGGCAGGATGCTGATCGAACGGATCGCGAAAGAGGAGGATGTGGTGGATGAGCTTTTTCTACCGAAAGATATGCCGGAGTTCTGCAGAGGCTGTGGGCTTTGTATCCGGCAGGGGGAAACCAAATGCCCGGATTATCTGATCTACCTTAGAAGGATTACGAAAATGATGGATGAGGCGGATCTTCTGGTGTTTACCACGCCGGTATTTGTGTTTCATGCCAGCGGGCAGATGAAAGCGCTTTTGGATCATTATGGGTACCGCTGGATGGTCCACCGGCCGGCGGCGGCTATGTTTAGGAAACAGGCGGTCTGCGTGACCACGGCCGCAGGCGCGGGCATGAGAAGCGCTTTGAAAGATATTACGGACAGTCTTTACTGGTGGGGCGTGGCAAGAGTTTATAAATGCGGCGCGGCGGTTCCGGTTTCATCCTGGGATGAGGCGGATCAGGCTTTGCAGGATCAGATAAAGGAAAAACTGGAAAAGATCAGCTCCAAAATCATTCGAGATCCGCAGAAGGTCCGGCCTTCACTGCGGGCAAAGATGTTGTTTTACTTTATGCGTATCTTTCAAAAACGGAAAGAAAAAGAGGACATAGATCAAAGATACTGGGCAGAACGTGGATGGCTGGGACGAAAGCGTCCCTGGAAGGAAACATAAAACTTCTTTTTTGGCATATAGTGCAGAAAGGACATTTGTGAGCAGGTGGATATGCGCATATGTACGATCAGGGCAAACGGTTTCTCCTTGTTTTTCTGCTGGCTTTTTTCTCAGTACTGGCCATACATAAGCTGTATGAAACAGGCCGGACCAATACTTGGAAGAAGACAGAGATCCAGAATGAAAGCTTCCGGGCAGAGTTTTTCTCGGATAAGCTGTGGAAACGAAAGGACCAATTGCCTCAGGAGAGCAGCCGTCTTCTGGAAGCGGTAAAACAGGAAGTGAAATATTTCCCGGTGCCGGAATCCACGCTGGATCCAAAACTCAAAACTTCTTATGTCAATACGTGGATGTCCGAACGTAATTATGGCGGAAAACGGGGGCATGAGGGGATTGATATTATGGCGCTCAAGGACCAAAGAGGATTATATCCGGTCCTTAGTATGACGGACGGAGTGATCACCAATCTGGGCTGGCTGGAGCAGGGAGGGTATCGGATCGGAATTACAGGAAATAGTGGTACTTATTATTACTACGCACATCTGGATTCTTATACGGAGCTTCAGAAAGGCGATAAAGTGAAGGCCGGCGAACTCCTTGGTTATATGGGAGATTCCGGATATGGGCCGGAAGGGACGACGGGGAAATTTGACGTACATCTCCACATCGGGATCTACGTCTATCTGGATGGGGAGGAGATCAGCCTGAATCCCTATTATGTTCTGCGGTGGCTGGAAGAGCGCCGGTTGAAATATGAATTCTCTGGATAACCTCCTTCGGGTAGAGTTCTTTCGGCAAATATGGTATACTGATTTCAGTCTGTTTGATTACAGAGAGAAAAAAGCTGGAGGAAAAATCGATGAAGCTGCCCCAGGCGTTTGAAGAGAAAATGTGCAGTCTCCTTGGAGACGAGTTTGAACAATATATAAACTGTTTTGAGAACCCAAGATATTATGGGCTGCGGGTCAATACAAGCAAAATTTCCGTGGAAGAGTTTCAAAAAATCTGTCCCTTTCCGGTCCGCCCGATCCCCTGGATCAGCAACGGGTTCTACTATGACGGAGAGAAAGAAGTCCCTTCTAAGCATCCCTATTATTTTGCGGGACTTTATTACCTGCAGGAGCCAAGCGCAATGACGCCGGCTTCCCGATTGCCCATCGAGCCGGGAGACCGGGTGCTGGATGTGTGCGCGGCCCCTGGGGGAAAGGCCACGGAGCTGGGAGCGAAATTGGGAGGAAGGGGCCTCTTGGCTGCCAATGACCTGAGCAGCTCCCGCGCCAAAGGGCTTTTGAAAAATCTGGAATTGTTCGGCATTGGAAATATGCTGGTCTTAAGTGAAGAGCCAGGCGCTTTGGTTTCACATTTTCAGGAATATTTTGATAAGATCCTGATCGACGCCCCCTGCTCTGGCGAGGGAATGTTCCGCAAAGACCGGAAGATGATCAAAGCATGGGAAGAGCATGGACCGGAGTATTTCTGCAAGATCCAGAAAGGGATCATCCTGCAGGCGGCCCAGATGCTGCGGCCGGGAGGTCTTATGCTGTATTCTACCTGTACCTTTGACCAGAGGGAAAATGAAGAAGTGATTGCCCATCTGCTGGAGCGTTTCCCGGAATTTAAGATTGTTCCCATGGAGCCTTACCAGGGCTTTTCTTCCGGAATCAGCCAGTCAGAGGAACTGCGCGATACGGTGCGCATCTTCCCCCACAAAATGCAGGGAGAAGGCCACTATCTGGCCCTTCTAAGAAAAGGGGCAAAAGGACAGGCGGCCCAAGCAGCCCAGACTTCTCTAAAAACCATGGGGAAAGGGAAATCCCTTCCGGAACCTTTGGAGGATTTCCTGGGAGAGATCACTTGGGAACTGGACCCTTCCAGAATCCAGATCAACAAGGAGCGGGTTTATTATATGCCGGAAGGCGTGCCCGATCTGCGGGGCGTCCGTTTCCTGCGGACAGGCCTTTTGATGGGCGAACTGAAGAAAGAACGGTTTGAGCCAAGCCAGGCCCTGGCCATGTGCCTGAAGCGGGAGGAATATAGCCGCAGTCTCAATCTCTCGTCTCAGGATGAGCGGGTGTTCCGCTATCTGAAGGGAGAGACTCTGGACGTGGAAGACTTGATGGAAGATCCGGCCCAGACTCCAGGCAGAGAAAACAAGAAAGGCAAGAAAAGCGGGAAAGCCAAGAAGGGAAAAGAAAACAACTGGTATCTGGTCTGCGTAGACGGGTATCCCTTGGGATGGGGAAAACTGGCAGGAGATACGTTGAAGAATAAATATCTTCCAGGCTGGAGGATGTGCTGATGATGCGGCTGGACAAATATCTTTCGGAAGCAGGAGAAGGAAGCCGCCAGCAGGTGAAGGCGTATATCCGCCAGGGCCGGGTAGAGATCGACGGAGTTTTGGCGAAAAAGCCTGAGACGAAAGTCGATGAAGGAAAGCAGAAGGTATCCCTGGACGGCAGGGAGATCCCTTACCAGAAATATGAGTATTACATGCTGAACAAGCCGGCGGGCGTGATCACGGCTACAACAGACGGCAGAGAACAGACGGTGCTGGACCTGCTAGGCGAAAAACGCCGTCCAGATCTGTTTCCGGTGGGAAGATTGGACAAAGATACGGAGGGACTTCTTCTGATCACCAATGACGGCGCTTTGGGCCACCGGTTATTATCACCCCGGAAGCACGTGGACAAGTGCTATTACGCCAGGGTGCGGGGAGAAGTGACAGACCAGGATGCAGAGAGGTTCGCGCAAGGAATCTGTATCGGACTCTCCCCCAAGAAAGGAAAGCAGGGACAGAAGCAGGAAGAGTGGGCAAGCCCCGCGAAACTGGAGATCCTGAATGTGATCCATCCATCTGCGCAGGAGGCGGAAGTGACCGGGAAAGCTGTAGAAGAAGAGG
>CABPCP010000100.1 GCA_902406105.1 uncultured Mordavella sp. | reverse complement strand
ATTCAGGTTCTAGTGGGAGCAATCCTGTGAGGGTTCAAGTCCCTTTCTCCGCATTTTCTATTTCTGAAAAGCCCTTGGAAACATGTTGTTTTCAAGGGCTTTCTTATTCTTCTGATTAAAAAAGAGGCCATCTCGCGTACGTTTTTATTGAAGGAGTGAGTTTATTTATGACACGATCAAAAGGGCAGGAGCGTTTTCGGGATACAGCGGCGCAGCTGATCCGTTTTAGTCTTCCGCTGATCTTAAGCGGTGTCCTTCAGCAGCTTTATAATTGGGCGGATGCTTTTATCGTCGGAAATGTAGAGGGGGAACTGGCCTTGGCGGCTGTCGGTTCTACCACAACAACGATTAATTTCTATGTCATGGCGATCACGGGATTTACGCTGGGGCTCTCCATTTTATTTGCGCAGCGATTTGGCAGCGGTCAGACTCAGGATATTCCTAAGATTTTATCCAGCTTTTGTCTTCTTTTAGGCATTGTCTTCCTTGCATTGGCTGGCGCCGGAATCTTACTGACCAATCCGCTGCTGCGGCTGCTCCGCACTACGGAAGATACGTTCGCTCTTGCGGCTGATTATCTTCGGATCGTCCTGATGGGGATCCCCTTTCTCGCCGTGTATAATGTATACTCTGCCGCTCTGCGCGGCATCGGCGACAGTAAGGCTCCCTTCTATGCGGTCCTTGTCTCTTCCATCACCAACGTGGCGCTGGATATCCTTTTCGTAGCGCTGTTTAGATGGAATGTGGCAGGCGCCGCGCTGGCCACCGCTGTCTCCCAGGCTGCCATGACGCTCTTCCTCATCCTTTACAGCGTCCGGAAGCACCCGCTCCTGCGTTTTTATCCGGGGCGGGCCACGATCTCCTGGTCTATCCTGCGGCAGGGCGTCCACTTTGGCCTCCCCCCTATGATCCAATCCAGTGTCAGTTCTCTGGGAAGCCTGATCCTCCAGAACTTTATGAATGGTTTTGGTACTCAAACGGTAGCCGCGATCACTACCGCCTACCGTATCGACACCATCGTTCTCCTCCCGATCATCAATCTGGGCTCAGGCATCTCTACGCTGGTTGCGCAGAGCTATGGCGCGGGAAATCACTGCCGTACACGCAGTATCTGTAAAGCCGGCACGGCAGTCATGGCTGTCATTTCTCTGCTCCTGACCCTCCTTGTCATCCCCACAGGCGGACATCTGATCGCGCTTTTTGGCGCCGGAGCTGAAGCTGTCCATATTGGATCAGATTTCTTCATAAGGATTGCCAGTTTCTATGTTATCTATGGCCTTGCCATGTCCGTCCGCGGCTACTTGGAGGGAATTGGAGATGTGACTTATTCCAGCGCTGCCGGGATTTTGGCTCTGCTCCTTCGCATCTTCCTGTCTTACAGCTTGGTTTCCATATTCGCGAATATGGTGATCGCTTACGCCGAAGCCTTTTCCTGGATCCTGCTTCTTGCGCTTTATGTTATCCGGGCTGTCTGGAAGACACGAAACATGTAAAAGATTTCTATTTCTTTAGAAAACCTTATTTCTTCGTGAACATTTTGTGTCCCCACTTGAGTGTTTGGGAAAAAACTACTAGAATAGACTGGTGTCAGGTAAGATATTATTAGGAGGATTTTAATCATGCGTATAGATATAGATAGAGATAAAGAAGAAAAAGAAGACTTTTTCCCCGATGATTTTGAAGTGATCTACGAGGGCGACCTTCCCGAAATCAGTACAGAAGGACTTTCCGACGACTACAAAGACGTCCTGTCCCGTCTTTCAGAACTAGACGATGAAGAAACCATTGATTATGTAGAAGAAAACCGTACCGGTCACATTTCTGCTGATCGGATCGCCGCTCACGAGCAGGAGATCCAAAGACGGATGGCAGAAGAAGGTTTCCCCGCGGAGAAATCAGAACCTAAGAAGGGCAAAAAAAAGCACGCAGTAGCTCATCCCTCTTCCCCGACTGTCAAGAATGTTACCATCGGGGAGCGCATCATGAGCAAACTGCGCCGCTTTGTGCCTTAATCCGCTTCATTATCGCCAGGCTGTTTCTTGGAAACTGCGCCGGCTTCTTCTGCCTGGGCTTTTTTCAGAAAATCTGCGTCCCTGGACTTTAACCGCGGGATAAACCTGCGCGCAAAGGAACCTTTCCCGCGATTTTTCACGTAGAAATAGCCGATGACCGAAAATACCAACGCCCCCGCAAAATTTACCATCAGATCTTCCATTGTATCCAGGAGGCCAATGTCCAGATAACCGCCCAGTCCCAGCGCGGTCCCGTTCACGACCGTATCGTTGATCCCTTCAATCGCCACTACCTGGTTCGTCTTGGATGGATCCAGCGCCACAGAATAGATTGCGTGTACTACGGTATCTTTCTGCATGTCGAAATGGAAGATCTGATCCATTCCAAATTCAAAGAACTCCCAGATCACGCCGATCGTCATGGAAAAGCAGAAAGCAACGATTGCCACAAAGGCCGGCGAAAGCTGGATGGAAAACTTTTTATGGCGGTTCAGGATATCCACAAGAGCAATCCCTATGGCCGCCATCAGGAAACCGTTCAGTGTATGCAGCACAGTATCCCATACAGGAACCTTAAGATAATAAGCCTGGATTTCTCCTAAGATCTCCGCCGCAAAGATAAAAAGCAGGATAATGATCTCCAGTGCTGTCGGCAGTTCGATCTTGAGATTGACCTGTATCAGACTTGGCATGACCAAAAGTACCAGTGTCAAGATACATAAGAATACATTTTCAAAATTGCGGTTGAAAATCTGCAAGATCATCATCAGGATTACCAGCGCCCTTAAAGTCACATAAACCATAAAAGAACTTTTATGCTCCCGCAGCTCCATCTTGAGGGCTTTTCCCATCACCCTCATCCTTTTTCTCATTTTTTTCATAAGCAAGTCTATCTCCGTATGTCTTAAACGTCTAATTCAGGAAATTCTCGATGATCACTCCTTCGGCTTCCTCTGCCGTCATACCCAGCGTCCGCAGCTTCGTCACCTGCTCATCGTTGATCCTGCCGATGGCCGCTTCATGGATGATTCCGGCGTCCACGTGTTTTGCGTCAATCTCCGGGATCGAACATACCTCTGCCTGATCCATAATGATCGAATCACACTGAATATGAGCATGGCATTTGGCATTTCCTACAGCTTTGGGATGAAACACCTGTTTGGACGTGCCTTTTGCTACAGAACGGGAAATAATCTGGGCTGTACTGTCTTCTCCATTCATCTGGACTTCCATATTCGACTCTGCTGTCTGGGCATCATGAGTCATCAGCTTTTCAAGTACGTATAATTTTGCCCCCGCTCCCAGAACGACCTCAGTCTCCCGCTTAGTAGAATCAACTCCTTTGATCTGCACCGTGTCCAGCGTAAATACAGAATCCTCTTCCATATAGATCTTGGTTACCGGGTTCAGGATTCTCGCCCCAGTCCCTTCTCCCTCTCCATAATGTTTTTCTTCATAGCGGACATTGGCTCCTTTCGCCACATGGAACGCGTGGATTCCATCATGACGGCTCTCATTGCAGCCGCTGTTGTGAATCCCGCATCCGGCTACGATCGTCACATCCGCTCCTTCCCCGATATAGAAATCATTGTACACAATATCCGTCATCCCAGACGCGTTTACAACAACCGGGATATGCACCTGTTCCCCTTTTGTATTTCCGTCAATATAAACGTCTATCCCCTGCTTGTCCGTTTTCCTCTTTATCTTGATATGCTCAGTATCTCCATGGCATAAGGCGGTTCCATTGTGACGGAGATTAAACGCGCCTTTCTGCTCAAATCCAACGCCGTCAATCTGCGCAAGGATCTGCTTTGTCACCTGATCTAATTCTGCCATAACCATACTCCTTTCTCTCGCCTTCGCTCTTACGGCTCTATCTTAGTCTTCCCGCTCCAAACATACACAGGAATCACTGCTGTCCAAAAGGGATGGAAGGATTTGGTCTCTGTCGCCAAGGGAAGCGATCTTCCCGTTCTCGATGACCATGATCCGGTCTGCCATCCGTATGATCCGCTCCTGGTGGGAGATCAGGATAAGACATTCTTCCTTTCTCTTATGGATCTTCTCAAACTGCTGGATCAGCATAGAAAAACTCCACAGGTCAATCCCTGCCTCCGGCTCGTCAAAGATACAAAGCTTGTGGGGCTTCGCCAGGACTGTGGCGATCTCCAGCCGCTTCATCTCTCCTCCGGAAAGAGTTCCGTCAATTTCCCTGGTGATATACTCTTTGGCGCACAGGCCCACGCTGCTCAGCAGCTTGCAGCATTCCGGCTCTGTCAATTCCCGGCCTGCCGCCAGAGACAGCAGCTTGATCACCGTCATCCCTTTAAATCTGGGCGGCTGCTGAAAGGCAAATCCTATCCCGGCCTGGGCTCTGTGGTTGATATCATAATCTGTGATATCTTCCCCGTCCAGCAGGATCTGGCCCGCATCCGCCGCCTCGATTCCCATCAGGACTTTTGCGAGTGTTGATTTTCCGCCTCCATTCGGCCCGGTGATGACCAGCATCTCTCCGTCTTTTGCCTGGAAACTGATATCCTTTACGATACTTCTCTCTATTCCGTTTTCATTCACTTTGAATGTCAGATTCTTCACTTCAAGCATACGCTTTTCGCTCCTTTTTCTCTGTTGACTTATTTTCCGCCGCAACGCTATTATAGTGCAAATCTTCCGGGCCCGCAAGGTCGGCTCCTAGCCGATTCCTCCGAAAAAGATCCCCAAGATATAAACGATAAACGTGATCCCTACAAACAGATACTTTGTCACCGGCTCAAACCATTTCCCGAGAGGCTTATCTCTTCCGACCTCAACCTGGGCTTTGGCGTAGCCTTTCGGGCAGATCCAGAAAAACATGATCCCGGCGATCAATGCCCCCAGCGGAATGATATAAATGGAAACCGCGTCCATCCATGCGCCCACCGCATCGCCGCTTTCGATAAAAATTCCCACCAACGCGGCGATCAGGGCCACGATCCCTACCGCCGTTTTCCGGGAAAGCTTCAATTCGCCCTGCAGCGCCTCGATGGGTGTCTCAAATAGATTCATCAGCGAAGTCACAGCCGCGAATAGCGCCGCCACAAAGAAGATCACCGCAAATAAATTCCCCATAGGAAGCTGCTGGAATACCACCGGAAGAGTGATGAACATCAGCGGCGGGCCGCTTCCCACATCAAGGCCAAAAGCAAATACCGCGGGAATCACGACCATCCCTGCGAGAATAGCCGCGCAGGTATCAAAAAACGCCACATTTCTGGCACAGCCTACCACGTCAATATCTTTTTTCAGGTAACTGCCATAAACAATCGTCCCGGAGCCTGCCACGGAAAGAGAGAAAAATGCCTGCCCCAGCGCGTACACCCAGGTCTTGACATTTCCAAGCTGGTCCCATTTGGGAACAAACATATACCGGAATCCCTCGGTCGCTCCGGGAAGTGTGATCACACGGATAAATAATACCAGAAACAAGACAAAAAAAGCCGGCATCATTACCTTATTCATCTTCTCGATCCCTTTCGCCACTCCAAGGAGCATAATAAGGAACGTAAGCGCAAGCCCCAGCATCTGCCATCCGACACTTCCAAAATCTACTGCCAGTTCTCCAAAATAAGCCCCCATATCATTCACTTGAGTCAGGCTTCCGGTCACGGCGCTCCAAAGATATTTTAAGAACCATCCTACCACAACGGAATAACCGATGGCAATGCCCAAAGACCCCAAGACCGGTATCAGACCCACTAATTTCCCATACTTTCTCCCCTTCTGGCCAAACCGCAGTTCCATCGCCCCGGCAAAAGCGCCCATAGGGCCTGTCCCCATTCCCCGGCCAAACGCCATTTCCCCGATCACGCCAGAAAATCCAAGCAGGATCACAAAAATGAAATACGGGATCAGGAACGCGGCTCCGCCAAAAGTTCCCGCCCGATACGGGAACATCCAGATATTTCCCATACCGACCGCAGAGCCAATACAGGCTACGATAAATCCCAGCCGGCCGGTAAACTGGGCTCTTTCCTTTTTATTCTCACTGTTCATAACACACTCTCCATTCCAAATCAGATCAACGGCAGATCCTCTTCCTCATAAATCAAAAAGAAACCGCAACCCCCGATATGTCGAGAATCACGGCTTCCAAATGCGGATGACAGGAATCGAACCTGCACGGTCTCCCACCAGATCCTAAGTCTGGCGCGTCTGCCAGTTCCGCCACATCCGCACAGCGTAACGCAGATATACATTCTGCAGGCACTAGATAACTCTAATACCGAATATAGAAATGATAATATAAAAAGCGAGTATTGTCAACAATTTTCAATCGGGGCCGGGGGATTTTTAAAAATC
>CABPCP010000099.1 GCA_902406105.1 uncultured Mordavella sp. | reverse complement strand
AAGTTTTCAATGTGCAGTTACAACTTCAATGTTGCAGTAAGGATTTCAATTAACCTTGTAAATAGTGTAGCAGTTCAGCCCATACCTTTCAAGTATGTAATGGCGTTCTAAATATATATTTGATATTAAATAGAAAGGCCATTATGATAAAAGGGACACGGATCAAAAGAGCTTGATGTGGGAGAGAATCTGCCACAGGAAGAAGGGAGAAGCAAAATGGAAATGGAACAATTTTTAGAAGATATGCGGCAAGGAAAGATGGTGAAAGGAGGCTCTGAGGGGCACAGGCTTATGCATGAGTTATCCCAGGAGGCTATGAGAAAGACGGCAGAATTGAATGGTTCTTATCATTCTCCGGAAGAAGTGCGGGAGATTTTCGCCCAGATCACAGGCAGGCCTGTGGATGCGTCATTTGCTATGTTTCCTCCGTTCTATACAGACTGTGGAAAGAATATTTTCGTGGAAAAGAAGGTATTTATCAACTGCTGCTGCCACTTTCAGGATCAGGGAGGGATCTATATTGGAGACGGCTCGCTGATCGGCTCCCACGTGGTGCTGGCTACCATTAATCACGGGATGGCAGAAAAAGACCGGAGCGACAATCATCCGGCCCCGATCCATATTGGTAAAAATGTGTGGATCGGTTCCCACGCCACCATCCTTCCCGGAGTGACCATCGCGGATAACGCCGTCGTGGCGGCAGGAGCGGTGGTGACAAAAGACGTGCCTGCGGGCGCCCTGGTGGGCGGAGTTCCGGCGAAAAGCCTTCGAAGATAGGAAAGCAAAAGTGTCAGAAGTATAAAAAGGCGGATGCAAAGTTACTGCATCCGCTTTTTATATTCCATACCCCAGGTTTCCATTGCGTCCAGGATCGGCTTCATAGAGGCTCCCAGAGGCGTAAGGGCGTATTCAACTCTGGGAGGGACTTCCGGGTAGACTGTGCGGGTGATGATACCATCCTCTTCCAGGGCGCGCAGGCTGTCGGTCAGTACTTTCTGGCTGATGCCCGCCAGATCTTTGCGCAGTTCATTGAAACGCCAAGGCCGCAGAAAAAGATTCCGCAGTATCAGTAATTTCCATTTGCTTCCGATCAACTGAACGGTAGTTGCCACCGGACAGGCCGGCATTTCTTCTTTTGTCATCATAAGAAAATCCCCGTTTTACTTCAATAGTTCAAAATAGAATGTTATATGCAAATTATAGTGTAATATGTAAAAACGCGCAAGAAAAATTTTATGAGGGAAATCCGCGGAATTTCCCAATAGTCACTTTCTGGTGACCAGGTAAGAAAAAAGTGCGTACTTTTTTAATGTAATATCTTAAGTTACAATGAATCTGCAAACGAAAAAAGCGTTTGACATTTTAGAAAACGGAGGTAAAGATTATGGCACTTTCAAATCTCTTTGGATGGAGTAAAAAGACAGAAGAGGCGCCAGCTTCCGCGTGCGGTTCTGCCTGCGGCGCGGCTGATAAGCCAGAAGAGAAGCCATCCGCGTGCGGTTCCGCCTGCGGCGCGGCTGACAAGCCGGAAGAGAAGCCATCCGCGTGCGGTTCCGCCTGCGGAGCCGGCGATAAGCCGTCTGCGTGTGGATCTGCCTGCGGCGCGGCTGACAAATAAGGGATACATTTTCTAATACTCCAACCTTTCCCGGCGGATTTCCGCCGGGAGCAGAAAGATGATTCTCCGGCCAGGCCGGTTGCGATAGAGGATATCAAAAGTCTAATGGAAAGCGAGGAAATTTTTATGAAACCGTATTTTTCTTTTCAATGGCATATTACAGACGAATGTGACCAGAGATGTAAACACTGCTATATTTTCTCTGAGGATACCTGCAAGAAACTGGATTCTATGAATTGGGATGAGATTCAGGAGACCTTTTATAACTGTCTGGATTTCTGTAAAGTATACGGCCGGATGCCGTATTTTTACATCACCGGAGGGGATCCGATCCTGCACCCGGATTTCTGGAAACTTCTAAAGCTTTGCAAAGAGTATGAGATACCCTTTACCATCCTGGGGAATCCCTTTCACTTAAACGACAAAGTCTGTAAGAAGATGAAGGAATATGGCTGCGAGAAATATCAGCTTTCCTTAGACGGCATGAGGGAAACCCACGACTGGTTCCGCAAGCCGGGAAGCTTTGATATTACTTTGGAGAAGATCGCTTGTATCAAAAAGGCGGGAATCCGTTCTGTGATCATGACCACAGTTTCCGGCACCAACATTGATGAGATTCCGGATATCATTGACGCCGTGGCGGCTCATGGGGCAGATGTGTTCGCTTTTGCAAGATACTGCCCGACCAGTGAGGAAAAAGACGTTGGTATTGCCCCGCTGCGGTACCGGAAACTTTTGGAGGACTGCGACCGGAAATTCAAAGAATATGAGGCGGCGGGATGCCAGACCTATTTTAATAAAAAGGACCATCTTTGGACGTTGTATGAATATGAGACGGGCGCGTTTAAAATCCCGGACACGGCACAGGAGGGCATGATCTACGGAGGGTGCAACTGCGGCAACTGTCATCTGACCATCCTTCCCACAGGAGATATCTATGCCTGCCGGAGAGTCCAGAACAGCAAGGTGGGAAATGTATTTACCGATCGGATCGCAGACGTCTGGATCTGTCAGATGGAGCGGTACCGGGATTACCAGAAGTTTGAGAAATGTGCCAAATGTGAGCTTCTGGCATGGTGCCGCGGCTGTCCCGCGGTGGCCAGCGGCCGGGATGGAAATTTTTACGCGGCAGATCCTCAGTGCTGGAAGGAGGTACAGGTATGACCCCTAAGTTGATGAAAGCGGTTGTGCTGATGGAGCCCACAAGGGCGGAAGAGGTGAAGCTGACAGACTTTCCGATACCGGAAGTAAGGCCTGGATGGGTGCTGGTGAAAGTGAAGGCTTTTGGGATGAACTATTCGGAGCAGATTTTAAGACAGAGCGAGATCCGGGCAGATTATATCCAGAAACCCATCATCCCCGGTATTGAGTGCGTGGGAGAGGTCGCGGATCCTTCCGACAGCCGGTTTGAGACGGGACAGAAGGTGGCGGCCTTCATGGGAGGTATGGGACGCAGTTTTCATGGAAGCTACGCCCAGTATGCCCTGCTTCCTGCCCATCACGTATTCGAAGTGTCATCCAGCCTGCCCTGGATCCTGCTTGCCGCCGTGCCGGAGACCTATTTTACCGCCTGGGGTTCTTTGTTCCAATGTTTGGACTTAAAGCCTGCGGATGTGCTTCTGGTGCGGGGAGGGACCTGCGCCCTGGGATACGCGGCGATCCAGATGGCAAAAGCCTTAGGCTGCCGGGTGATCGCAACGACTCATAGAGAAGGCAAGCTGAACCTGCTATCAGATGCAGATGAGGCGATCCTTGACACAGGCAGTCTTGCGGGAAACAGGTATCTGGCCGCGGAGAAAGAAAAAGCAGGCGGCGTAATGAAGGCATTGGAGCTGGTAGGTCCTAAGACTCTCCGCGATACGCTGCATTGTGTAGGACCGGGCGGCATCGTCTGCAATACGGGCGTTCTTGGAGGCGTTTTTGGTCTGGATGGTTTTGATCCCATCAAAGAGATTCCGAATGGAGTATATCTTACCGGATTCCACAGTAATTGGCCTACCCAGGAGGCGGTGGAGCGGATCTTTCGCTTTCTGGAAGCGCATGAACTGACGCCCCGTGTAGGCGCGTGTTTTGACTCCGCGCAGATCAAAGAGGCATGTACCGCGTTAGAGGAAGGCACTGTCAATGGAAAGATCGTGGTGAACGTATCAGCGTAAATAACGGTATCGATGGAAAATGGATAGAAAAAGGAGAAATTCAGGATGGATGCAAAAACTTGTTTACAGAAACTGCAGTATGTAGGAGTCCTGGCTTTTGCCACGGTGGATAGAAACGGCGCTCCCCAAGTGCGGAACATCAGCGCCATCCACTATGAGCCGGATGGGATTTATTTTTTTACCGCCAGGGGAAAGGATTTCTGTCAAGAGCTTTTGTCTGATGGGCGGGTACAGATCCTGGGCTATACCAGATACAAGGAGATGATCCGTCTGTCCGCCAGAGCGGAAGCGGCGCCGGAAGAAGAGCAGAAGATGTGGATAGACAGGATTTTTGAGGAGCAGCCCTATCTTGCCAATGTATATCCGGGGGGCAGCAGGGAAATTGGCATTGTATTTGTGATCCGGAAGGCGCGGATCGAGTATTTCAACCTGGGAGTGCGGCCTATTTTCCGGGAAAGTTATCAGATCGGAGAGGAAAATACGGACAGGAGCATTGCTGTTAAAAAAGGGTTTTGGATTGGGGAGGACTGTATCGGCTGCGGCACCTGCATGGAACATTGTCCCCAGAGCTGTATCCAGCCGGGGCAGCCGTTTGTGATCCGACAGGAGCATTGCCTGCATTGCGGGAACTGTTTTGAACACTGTCCGGTATCGGCGGTGAAAAAAATGTGAAAAAGTTAAAACCTTTCTTCCTTGTTCTTCGTCTGGAAGATAGAAGCCGCTGCTTTGGGCGGATTTAGTTTCTTAAGCGGATAAAGTCTGCTATAATCAACTTGAATGAAGAACGAGGGGGAAAGGTTATGAAATGCTTTCATTGTAAAAAAATCATTCCAGACAATTCAAAGTTCTGTCCTCTCTGCGGCGAGGAGCAGGGATTTTCAGAAGAGCTTTTGGAGCGGGCGCAAAAGGGAGATCCGGATGCGATTTCTGTGTTGTATATCCGGACCTATGATTGTGTATATACCACACTGAAAATTTTGATCCGGGACGAGGAAACCGTACTGGATCTGGTGCAGGATACCTATTTAAAGGGCATCCAAAACTTAGGCCAGTTACGAGAAGCGGACAAGTTCCGGCCATGGATCAAGCGGATCGCCCGTAATCTTGGAGTGGATCATCTGCGGAAGAAAAAAGTGGTGCTGTTTTCCCAAATGGAAGAAGATGCGGACGCTCCTGTAGATTTCGAGGATGACCGGACAGCCAGCCTTCCTGAAGAAATGCTGGATCAAAGGGAGACGGCCCGGCTTATGCGGGAAATCCTGGCGGGTCTCAATCCAGAGCAGAGAGTCGTGGTCGAGATGTACTACTACGATCAGATGAGTGTGCGGGAGATCGCCGGGAATCTGGGAATCAGCGAGAATACGGTAAAGTCCCGGCTGCTCTATGGACGGAGGAAGATCGAAGCCTCAGTCAATACTCTGGAGAAACAAGGGACAAAGCTCTATGGGCTGGCTCCGGTTCCATTTTTGCTGTTCCTGTTCAAGAATGTGGAGGCCCAGGCGGCGGGTACCTTCCATCCGGGAGTCCTGCAGGCGGTTGAGAGCGGAATCCAGGCTTTTGCAGAAGGTAGTGCTGGAATGGCAGCGGGCACAGGCGCTGGCGCCGGAGCATCTGCGGGCGCGGCAGGAACTGGAGCAGCAGGAGCGGCGGGGAAAAATAGCTGCTGGGATGGCGGCAGGAGCAGCCGCCAAGACGGCCGCGGGCGCCACAGGGAAAAGCCTTGCGGTAAAAATCCTGATCGCGGCGGCGGTGATCGGACTTGGGGGAGCCGGCGGAGTGATGACAGGCGTTCTGGTGGAAAAGAATCAGCAGAAGGAAGCCCAGGTTGCCCAGACGGAGGGAACAGAAACGAAGAAAGAAGATTCTGGAAAAGAAGAGACCAAGAAAGAACAGTCAGAGGAAGAAAATTTTGATCGGGCCCGGAAACCGGGGGAAGTGACACTGGAACCTTATGAAGTGTGCTTCACTGGCACAGATGTTCCGAGACCGGGGGAGTTTTTTGGCCTTCCGGAGATGAATGCGCTGAATGTTTGGGACCAAACAGGTGAGGCGTACTGTAGTTTCTATGATCCGGTTGCCCAAGACTATCCGAGTCAAGGTGAGAATGGAGAGACTATCAAAGGGACAATCCCGGTGGATTCTACAGAATGTGTCAAGAAGCTGAATACTTATATGCTGGGCCGCGGATACGGCAGGGAAGCGCGTTTTCGGAATGAGGACAACGGTGGGATGGAATACCTCTGGTATAAAGACGATCTTCAAATAAGGATCAATGTATTGTCCGATAATAATTTCGAATTCAGCATCGTGGAGAACCAGCCTTATGTCCCGGCGAG
The DNA here is from genome assembly GCA_902406105.1 of uncultured Mordavella sp. Taxonomy (GTDB): domain Bacteria; phylum Bacillota; class Clostridia; order Lachnospirales; family Lachnospiraceae; genus Massilistercora. The sequence continues at coordinate 310 of CABPCP010000099.1, read as the reverse complement.
TATCGATGGGCATCATTGGTCCTATCAGACCCAGGATATAGAAGGGCATACATATATCAGCACATTGGATTTCTATCCGGACGGGCGGGTAGAGTATATGCATGGCCTTTATAGAAGTGAGCCGGATATACTGGCCAGTGGGACTTATACGTTGGAGAGCGATGGGGAAGAAGACCGGGTGAGCCTGAACTTTCCTACCAATTCGCTGAACGGCGAGGCCATGAATATGGAGTGCGTTTACCGGTATACCCTGGCGCCTGACCGGCTGGGGATGGAGTATCTATCGGGCGTTCCGCTGAATATGTTCCAG
>CABPCP010000098.1 GCA_902406105.1 uncultured Mordavella sp. | reverse complement strand
GGCAAAAAGATGCTGCCGCACCTATGATTTCCTAATCATTGATGCGACAGCTCCTTTTGGCAGTCTGCGGAGGACAAGGAGATCAGATTTTCCTGGTATAATACGCCAGCCAGTCTCTTTCTCCGGGAGAAAGCCCCGGCGAAAGGGTTTCAAACACATTTTGATGATACTGGTTCAGGCGGGCCCGGTCCGGCGCAGACAGGAGAGACACATCCAGCGCATCCAGATCAATGGGAGCCAGAGTCAGGGACTCAAATTGGAAGAAACGTCCATAAGAGGTAGTCTCTTTTTCCTGGCAGAGAAGTTCATTTTCCAGGCGGATGCCGTATTTTCCTTCGATATAGACACCTGGTTCATCGGTGGTGATCATTCCGGGGACCAGGGGAACAGGGGAAGAGCCGGGTCTAAGCTTCCAGTTAATATTGTTTGGACCTTCATGGACGTTGAGGAGGTGTCCCACCCCATGTCCGGTTCCATGGAGAAAATCCAGTCCGTGTTCCCAAAGTGGGGCGCGGGCCAGCGTGTCCAAGTTATGGCAGCACACATTTTCCGGGAAGACCGCGTACATCAGGTTCAGCATACAGCGAAGGACCAGAGTGAAATGCTTTTTCTCTTCCGGAGTCAGCGGTCCCAAGGCAAAAGTGCGGGTGATGTCTGTGGTCCCTTCCAGGTAGTGACCGCCGGAGTCTACTAGGAAAAGTCCATGAGGTTCCAGAGAAACGTCTGTATCAGGAGAGACAGCGTAATGGACGATGGCGCCGTGGGGGCCATAGCCGGCAATGGTCTCAAAGCTAAGGCCCAGACTGCCGGGGGTGTTCTGTCTGAGCTGATCCAAGTAAGCGGCGGCGGAGGCTTCAGTAAGGCCTCCTTCCCGCACGTTTTCTTTCAGCCACTTCATAAATCGCACCATGACTAAGCCGTCTTTGATGTGGGCCTGCTTTGTAGAAGCTATCTCCGTTTCATTTTTAACAGATTTCAAAAAGACGGTCGGATCGGAGGCGGCGGCAAGCCGGGCGCCGGAGTCTTCCAGGAGGCGGGTCAGATGGTAATTAGTCCGGCTGGGGGAAAGAAGGATGCGTTTTCCGCTAAGTTCCTGTTTCGCGAAATCATAGATTTCACGATAAGGATGCAAGATAACGTCCAGTTCCATAAGGCTGTCTTCCGCTTCTGAGGTAAGGCATTCCCGATGCAGGAAGAGATGGAGGGAAGCCGGGGTAAGAACCATGTAGGAAAGGAAAACGGGATTATAGTCCACATCCTGGCCGCGTAAGTTGAGGAGCCAGGCAATTTCATCCAGAGCGCAGATCACATGGGCATCTGCCTGGAGTTCTTTTAATTTCTTCCGCAGGTCCGCTAATTTAGCAGAAGCGGACCTGCCGGCATAGGTCTTTGGATAGAGCCAGACTTTCTTAGGAGAAAGAGGCGGACGGTCTTTCCAGACAGTTTCTGCCAGATCTGCGTCTGCCTCCAGCCGGATGCCGTTTTTCCCCAGTGCTTCGCTTAGGTCCCTCCCCGCCTTGGCGGAAATGGTGCGGCCATCCACGCCTACGCTCTGGCCCATATGGAGGTGGCTGATCAAAAATTCGGTAATGGAAGGAACGCCGGGAATCTGCTGCTTCATAAGCTGGATGCCGGTGCCTTCCAGTTGTTCTTCTGCTTGGAGAAAATAACGTCCATCAGTCCAAAGCGCCGCCTGGTCAAGAAGAACGATCAGAGTGCCGGCAGATCCGGTAAAGCCAGAGAGCCAGGCGCGAAATTTAAAGTGGTCGCTTATATATTCGGAGAGATGCTCATCTTCCGTAGCGATATAGTAAGCAGATAAGTTTTGTTCCGCCATAGCCTGTCGCAAAGCGGCAAGCCGCCGGCGGATATTTGATTTTGAATCCATAGATAAAATCCCCTTTCTTTTCTTTCAATATGTCAGGCATTCAAAAGAGACTTAGCAGGCGTTCAAGATAATGAGGCGGGACCAGAAATCGGTGCAGTGGCAGTCTGTATGGGCCTCCCCGGCAGAGGGATCGCTGGTGATGAGACCAATCTGTAAAAGTTCATCTCCATAAAAAGGACCGGAAGCGGCGGTATCCCCGGAGACCTGGTAGAGGAAAGAACCTTTGAGTCCCTTCAGCGGAAGCCGACGGAACTCACAGTTGACATCATTTAGGATTTTATAATAGGCGACCACTGCCTGGCGCTGATCTTGGGAGACGACCATCCAGGCGCAGAAATTACTGTCAAACGGACTTTGGAGACGATAAAAGTCGCCTGCGGCAAAGAGGGTCCGGTAGGTTTTGTAGAAAGCAGTCTGTGCTCGTATCTGCTCCAGTTCTTCAGGAGACAGACGTCCCAGATCCAGTTCATAGCCAAAAGTACCGAAGTATGCCACATCTGCGCGGGTTTTCAGCGAAGTCGAGCGGAAGAGCTGGTGGTTGGGGGAGATGGATACATGGGCTCCCATGGAACTTAACGGGTAACAGTAGGAAGTGCCATATTGGATCTTCATACGTTCTACGGCATCCGTGTCATCGCTGGTCCAGCATTGGGGAGCATAATACAGCATCCCCGGATCAAACCGGCCGCCGCCGCTTGCGCAGGACTCAAATAAGACATGAGGAAACGCGCTGGTCAGTCGTTCATATAACTGGTAAAGGCCAAGGATATAGCGGTGGAAGATCTCGCCCTGCTGCTGCGGAGGATAGGCAGTGGAGAAACATTCCGTGATATATCGGTTCATATCCCATTTGATATAGGATATCTGGGAATCCTTAAGGATTTTGGCCGTCATTGTATAGATGGCGTCAACTACTTCTTGTCTGGAGAAATCCAGGACATACTGGTTCCTCCCGTGGGAAACATTCCGGCCAGGCGTGTGCAGGATCCAGTCAGGGTGTTCCCGGAAGAGGCGGCTGTCCTTATTTACCATCTCCAGTTCAAACCAAAGGCCAAATTTCATCCCCATGGCCTCAATCTTCTGGGAGAGTCCGCGGATGCCGTCGGGGAGAAGTTCTTGATTGGGCCACCAATCTCCAAGGCCGCTGGTCTCGCCGCGTCTGGAACTAAACCACCCATCGTCCAGGACGAAAAGTTCGATCCCGGCTTTCTGGGCAGTCCTGGCGATATCCAGCAGCTTCTCTTCTGTAAAGTCAAAATAGGTCGCCTCCCAATTATTGATAAGGACAGGCCGCGCTTTGTCCCGCCAGTATCCTCTGGCAAGCCGGGCGCGGTACAGCCGGTGAAAGGTCTGGCTCATCGCGTTCAGTCCATTCTTGGTATAGACGAGGATTGCCTCCGGAGTCTGAAATTCCTCTCCGGGAGAAAGCTGCCAGGAAAAGTGGAAAGGATGGATACCAAGAGTCATTCGTGTGACCTTATAAGTATCGACCTCTGCCTGAGCTAGAAAATTGCCGCTGTAGATCAGGGAAAAACCGATCGCCTCTCCCTGGAATTCATCGGCCGAGGGGCGCTTCAGGATGACAAAAGGATTGTGCATATGGCTGGAAGCGCCGCGGAGGCTTCCTACAGACTGGATTCCAGGCTGCAGTTTCCGCTTCCTGGGATATCGTTCTCTTGCCCAGGCTCCGGAGAACTGGATCCATTCATAATCATCATCAGGAAGGTCCAGACAAAGGCTCATGGCAGAAGTAAGCCGCAGAGTCTCTGTTCCTTTATTGCAAAAAAGTACGCTTCTTGCGATGGCGGCTTCATTTTCAAAAATAGTGTAGCGGAGTAGGAGTTCCATCTGTATTTTTTCATCTCGCAGAAGGATTTCCAGGGTTTCCGCTTCCGCATCCTTTTCTGTGTATGTGCAAGGAAGTCCGGGAAGACCGGGCTTCCCAGGGAAAATCCTGTGGGATACATAGACAAAATCTGTGATACGGCTGCCGTCGGGCTGAAGGATCTCAAAGGCGGGAAGTCGATAGTCCGTGGTCCCGTAAGAGGGGGATTCCTGTTTGAGATGCTCCAGGGAGAAGGAATACTCTCCCTCATATCGGTAAGAAGTGGCAGGACGGTAACGGTTCTCCAAAAGATAGCTGTAATCTTCCTTTCTCGGAAGCCGTCCTCCAAAGTAAAGCTGGCCAATCTGTCCGTTTCTCAAGATTTTCATCAGATAGCTGATCTCTTTGTTGTACAGATGGAATTCTCCGGTCTGGCTGCAAAAGATAATTCCCATAGGGTGCTCCTTTCCGCGATATTAAGTATTTTTGGCGCTACGGATATTGTAGCAGATTTTGAAAAGAGCAAAAGGCTTTTTTCAAAAATTATGGTTTTCTTTTCAGACATCGTTGACAAGCCCATACCCCTATAGGTATAATGTAATATACCTATAGGGGTATGGGCTTTTGGTCTGAGGTAGAATTAACAAGGATATGGGAGGAATAAGATGGAAAAATTGGAAAAGATACTAGAATATGGGGGAGTAAAAAGAGATGTTATTTTTCTTGTCGCGGCCGGAACAGCTTTGGCGGGCAGTATCCTTGGGATTTCCCCGTTTTCCTTTGACTTGGCGTGGATCGCGATCATCCTGTGCGGGGTACCGATCATTTTGGAAGCGGTCATTGGACTGGTGACAGCATTTGATATCAAGGCGGACGTGCTGGTATCCATCGCGCTGATCGCTTCTGTGATCATCGGGGAGGATTTTGCCGCCGGAGAGGTCGCGTTTATCATGCAGCTTGGAGCTTTGCTGGAAGATCTGACGGTTGCAAAAGCCCGAGCCGGGATCGAGAAGCTGGTCCGGCTGACGCCGCGGACGGCTAGAAGGATCACAGGATCGCGGGAAGAGGTCGTGGACGCAAAAGAAGTCCGAGTGGGAGACATCTTGCGGGTATTTCCGGGAGAAACGATCCCGGTGGACGGAGTGATCTGCGCCGGTCAGACTTCTGTAGACCAGGCAGTCATGACCGGGGAATCACTTCCGGTGGATAAAGGGATTGGAGATGAGGTGTCCAGCGGAACGGTCAACCAGTTTGGGTCTTTTGATATGAAGGCCACAAGGGTAGGGGAGGATAGTTCTATTCAGCGAATGATACGGCTTGTCCAGTCCGCGGATGCGGGGAAGGCGAAGATCGTAGGAATCGCGGACCGATGGGCGACCTGGATCGTGGTGATCGCGCTGACCGCGGCGGTGGTGACGGGACTGGTCACAGGGGCGCCGATCCGGGCGGTAACGATCCTGGTCGTGTTCTGCCCCTGCGCGTTGGTACTGGCAACGCCGACGGCGATCATGGCGGCTATTGGCAATGCGACAAAGCATGGCTTCCTGGTTCGGGAAGGAGATGCCCTGGAAAGACTGGCGGGAATTTCCGATATCGCGTTTGATAAAACCGGCACACTGACTTATGGCGTTCTGCAGGTGGCCGCGGTGGAAAGTATGGATGCCAAGATAAAACCTGAGAAATTATATGGATATGCGGCCGCGGTGGAATCACGGTCAGAACATCCGCTTGGGAAAGCGGTGGTGCGCTGCTATAAAAATAGCGGACATTTGGAAGAATCGGGTTCAGAACAGCCAGAGGCTGAGGAGTTCCGGATGCTCCCCGGACGTGGAGTGCGGGGGAAAATAGAAGGAAAGGTTATTTTAGCGGGGAATCGAGAATTGTTAGAAGAGGCAGGGATAGCTGTTGAGAGGGAAGCAGAGCAGAGGACAGAGAAGTATATACGGAAAGGATGTACACTGATCTTCGTGGCAGCTGATGGGAGATTGATCGGTTTCCTTGCACTTTCTGATACACTCCGGGAAGACGCTGGTGTGACGATAGCAGGAGTGAAAAAGGCCGGAGTGACCCCGGTCCTTCTCACCGGAGATCACAAAGAGGCGGCCAAGACAATTTCAGAGACTATTGGGATCAAAGAAGTATACGCGGGGTGTCTGCCGGAGGCTAAATTGGAATGGATCGCCCAAACTCAGGAGAAGGGACAGCAAGTATGTATGATCGGAGATGGAATCAACGATGCGCCTGCTCTTAAGAAAGCATTCGTCGGAATCGCCATGGGAGGAACAGGAAGCGATATCGCGGTGGATGCCGCGGACATCGCGCTCGTGAACGATGATATCCGGGAATTGCCGCATCTTCTGCGGCTGGCAAAACGTATGATGTTTACGATCAAATGCAACCTGACATTTTCCATGGCCTTGAATTTCATAGCTATCATCTTGGCGATCACAGGAATCCTGAATCCAGTTGTAGGAGCCTTGGTCCATAACGCCGGGTCTGTATTGGTGATCCTTAATTCCGCTTTACTATTGGGGACGGGGGAAAATTAAAAATCCCCCGGCCCCAATTGAAAAAGCCCTGTCCCTTTTTTCACCGCCTCTACCCTTTATCCCATATTTGAAAAACGTTCCACCGCCTTTGTGAAGCTGGCCAGGGTTTTGTCGACATCTCCATGTTCAATGCCGTCACGGATACAGTGATTAATGTGTCCTTCCAGTACAATCTGGCCTACTTTGTGCAGGGCAGACTTGGCGGCGTTAATCTGAGAGAGAACGTCTTCGCAGGGGATATCCTCATCCACCATACGGTCGATAGCCTGGACCTGTCCGATGATTTTTTTTAAACGGCGGTGCAGATTGTCAGCATCCATACATTGCTTCATATAGATTCCTCCTTAATATACCCTTACGGGTATGAGTAGATATTATCAGAAAAGTTTTTGATTTGT
>CABPCP010000097.1 GCA_902406105.1 uncultured Mordavella sp. | reverse complement strand
CCGCTGCTCCACGGCAGTCAGCATCAGACGGCCAATGCCCGGCAGAGCAAAAATTGTCTCTACAATGACCGTTCCTCCCAATAGTTTTGCCAGCTGCATACCTGAGATGGTGATGGGGGCAATAATCGCCGAGCGCAGAGCATAATGCACAATGGCCCTAGCGGGAGGCAGGCCTTTCACATTTGCGCTCATCATAAAATCCTGTTGCAGGGCCGTCAGCATGGATGACCGCACAATGCGGATCAGAATTCCCAGTTCCCCGATAGCCAGCACCAGAGAAGGTAATGCGATGCATTTCAAAAACGCACCGAAATTTTCACCGGGAGCGGTATACCCCGTGACCGGGAACCATCCCAAATAGGAGGAAAACAGCAGCATAAACAGCATAGCCAGCCAGAAAGAGGGCACCGCACCGCCAATCTGCATCACGGTACGCGACAGTAGATCCACAGGTGAACCCTTTTTCAGCGCGGCCAAGATTCCCAGAATAGCGGATACAACAAGTGCGGCTGCCATGGACAGCAGCGCAACGGAGAAAGTAACGGGAAGCCGCTGACAAATTAGCGTCCAAACATTTTCACCGTACAGATATGAAGTGCCCCAATTCCCGGTAAGTACCCCCTGAATCCAATGCATATACTGGACGTACCAAGGCCGGTCCAGCCCCATCGAGGCACGCAGGGCCTCAACCTTTTCCGGCGTGGCCTCAACCCCAAGAATCAACTGCGCGGGGTCACCGGGGATACATAATAGAACCACAAATGTAATAAGCGATACAACAAACAGCACGGCAATGGCGCTGAGTAGACGTCTGACCACCAGTTTCAGCATAGAGAACTATCCGTCCTTCCTGAGGTTACTCTCCCTTATCTAAGAAGTGCGTGCAACATCAAAATCCTTCAAAGCAGGCGGGCCCTGCATCCGGCAGGACCCGCCCCCTGTTCTTATTGTCCGAGAGATATATCTTTCAATTCATAAATATCGATGGGATACAACTGAAAACCGGTTACTGCGCTGTCTGTCACGTAAATGGTAATAGGGTCCTGAATATAATAGGCAGGCACATCCTGAGCCAGGATCTCTTGGACCCGCTGCACGATTTCTGTACGCTTGTCCTCATCGGTTTCGCTCTTATAATCTGCAAGCAGCTGATCCACTTCTTCATTGGAATAATTGAAGTAGTTCTCACTGCTGTCAGACTGATAACGTGCCAAGAGCACATACGGGTCCAGACGCCCCGTGTGTCCTACCACAGTCAGATCATAGTTTCTTCCGTTGTACACGTCCGACAGCCACGCCGCCCATTCCACGATAGTGATATTACAGGTGATTCCCACTTCTTTCAGCGAGTCAGCGATGACCTGCCCGGCGCTGACATATGCTGGATAACTCTTGGGCAGATACATTTCTAGCGTGAGACCGTCCTGATATCCCGCTTGAGACAGCAGTTCTTTGGCCTTTTCCGGATCGTAAGGGTATCGGTCATTCATATCCACATATTCTTTCAGAACTGTGGGGTAATGCGAACCGATCTTCTGACCATAGCCCCACCATACCGTGTCGATCAGCGCCTGCTTGTCCACCGCATAGTTGATAGCCTGACGCACCCGTACATCCGACAGCGCCTCGTTCTGCAAATTCATCGCCATCAGCTGAAGACCATTGGACGGCGTGGTGATTACATTGAACTGCGGGTCATTTTCAAAGGCAGCCACCTGATCGCCGCTGACCGAGATAATGTCCAGTTCTCCATTACGCAAAGATGCAATCTGCGCCGTTGCATCCGGCATCATCTTGAAGTTGATCGTATCCAGATTGACCGTGTCATAATAGTCCGGATTTTTTGCAAGCGTCAGGGATTGCTGAGGCACCCACTCTTGCAAACGATACGGGCCGGTGCCTACCGGTTGATTTTTCAACGTATCTGCGGCCTTGACATCCACAACGGCGGACCATGGATAGGCAAAATTGGAGAGTGCTGCCACATCTAGTGCTTCACAGGTTACTACCACAGTATCCGCATCCTGAACAGAAAACGTATAATTGGCATAGTCCGCAGCGCGGGGGCTTTCCTCTTCCTTCAGACGCTGGAATGAGGCTACTACGGCCTGTGCGTCACAGATGTCGCCGTTATGGAAGCGAACATCCGGCCGCAAGTGAAACGTCAGTGTCAGACCATCCTCCGATACCTCCCACTTCTGGGCCAGCCCTTCCCTCAGAGAACCATCTGTATTGACCCGAAGAAGCGTATCGTATAGATTATTGGTAATCTGAAATGTACTGGCAGCTGTTGTGCGCTGCGGATCCAAGCCATCTGGATCTACTGAGAGCGCCATACTCAACTCCCGTCCAGCAGACTGCGATTCCGCCGTTTGAGATGGCGGAGCGGGCGTCTGACCGACAGAATCCTCGCTGTTGGAAGTACCGCAACTTGCAAGAGACAGCGTCGCGGCAAACGTCAGTGCTGCGGCAAGCAATCGTTTCATCCTGTTCATTTTAAATTACTCCCTAAAAAGTATTGCGCATATTGCACAAATTAAGTATAGCAAAAATGTCATTTTGAATAAATCAAATGTATGAAAAAAACGAGTGCCTAATGTAATGGTTTATATAGTCTAAGTAAAAAACGTGCTGAAATGATTTGACAAAATCATTGGAGCAGTGGAATCCATTCTTCCAAATTAGCAGGAAAAAGCCGGGTCAAAGACAAGATCGTTTTCGTGGGAAAAGGCAATGTCCCGGATAGCGATATTGTTGACAATTAAAAGCGCAAGAAAAAAGCAAGAATTTGTTTGGAGAAAACCCGTGGATAATGTGCTAAACTATATTTAAATATACTCTGCAAAATGGAGGAAACCTCTGTGGGCACTATACATATTTCTCCTCACGAGCGTTTGAAAAAATACGCATTAAAAGATATAGAGCAGCTTTATAATGATTTTCATGTAAAGGAAGGCGGCTTAACCCAAGAACAAATAGAGCAGATGCGAAAACAGCATGGCAGCAATCATGTCGGCTATTCTTTACAAGCCCATTCTTTTTTTCAGCGTATAAAACGGGCGTTTATCAATCCCTTCAGTGTGATATTGTTTGTATTGGCTATTGTCTCTTTCATCACCGATGTCTGTTTGAAATCCAACTCCGGCAGAAACGGGACCAGTGTGGTCATCATTTTGTCTATGCTTATAATCAGTGGGATGGTACGGCTGATCCAGGAACGAAAAGCCGGCCATGCCGCGGATACTCTCATTCAGCAAATTAAAACGACCGTTTCCGTCTACCGACAGGGACAGCAGCTTGAAATTTCGTCGGAGGAATTGGTAGTAGGAGACACTGTGTCGCTTTCAGCCGGTGAGCGGGTCCCCGCGGACCTGAGATTGATTGAAGCGCAAGACCTGTTTGTTTCGCAGGCCCTTTTAACCGGAGAGAGTAATGTATTAGAGAAAAATACAAATCGTCTGGCCTCTGCTACTCAAATTCCACTGGATCGCTTTTCCAATATAGCCTTCATGGGGAGCAGCGTAATCAGCGGAGAGGGAAAGGGTATCGTCTTGGCTGTGGGCGGCAGCACCGTATATGGAGGCTACCTCTCCGAACTCCAACGGAACAAGCACAGCTTTGATACAGGAGCAAATTCGATTGCCTGGGTTTTGATTCGCTTTATGGTGGCCTTGGTTCCGGTTGTATTTGTCGTTTCCGGCATCACCAAGGGCGACTGGCTGACCTCGTTTCTATTTTCTCTTTCTGTGGCTGTCGGCCTGACCCCGGAGCTCCTTCCCATGGTGATCAATGCTTGCCTTGCAAAAGGAAGCTCTGCCATGGGGGAAAAACAAACGATTGTAAAAAACATAAATGCGATGCAGAGCTTTGGCAGCATGGATGTCCTGTGTGTAGATAAGACGGGTACCCTAACCGGAGATGAAGTGATACTGGAATACTATCTTGATATTTTGGGGGAGGAAAGCAGGGAGGTATTGGACTGCGCCTACTTAAACAGCTTTTATCATACAGGCGTTGCAAACCATTTAGACCAGGCAATCCTGAAATGTTCCAGTATGCCTGGAAGGGAAAACCATTTTCTCTCGTTGGGCGAAACGATCCAAAAATTAGACGAGCTCCCTTTTGATTATGAACGTAAGTGCGTTAGTGTCCTCTTATCTGTTCCAGAAAAGGAAAACTATATTATCACAAAAGGCGATGTCGACAGCGTATATTCCCGCTGCCAGTATGTCCAACACAAGGGACAGACACTAAAGATAGATACCGCTGACTCTGGCGGCATCCATGCTATCGTTGACGAAATGACCGAAGATGGAATGAAAGTCCTGGCTGTGGCCTACAAACCTGTATCAAGCCAGAGCAGGCTTCAGATGGAGGATGAGGCGGAGCTTATCTTGCTGGGATATGTCGTGTTTTTTGACGCGCCCAAAAGCTCTGCCGCCAGTGCTTTGCAGAAATTGGAGCAGCTCCATGTCCAGGTAAAGGTACTGACTGGCGATCAAAAAAGTGTAACCCTTTCCATCTGCCGGAGGCTGGGAATCGAGACAGAACATATCTTAACCGGAGAAGAAATGGAGGAGCTGTCTGAGGATGAACAGCTTCTTGCCGTAGAAAAGACAACCGTTTTTTCCCAGCTTTCCCCCGGACAGAAATCTCAGATCATCCGTATGCTGCGCGAGAATGGTCATGCAGTCGGCTTTTTGGGTGATGGAATGAATGATCTAGCCGCCATGACAGCGGCAGATGTGGGGATTTCCGTAGACACAGCCACACAAGCCGCAAAAGAATCTGCGGATGTGATTTTGCTGAAGAAAGATCTGAATGTGCTGGAACAGGGTATTTTAGAGGGGCGGAAAGCATTTGCCAATATGTTAAAGTACATACGGATTACCGCGTCCTCCAATTTCGGCAATATCTTTTCGATTGTACTTGCCAGCGCCTTTTTACCCTTCCTGCCGATGACGGCACTTCAACTTCTTTTGCTGAACCTCCTTTACGATATTCTGTGCATGACTTTGCCGTGGGATCGCGTCGATGCGGATGTCTATGAAAAACCAAGCGAGTGGTCAGGAAAAACATTGGGGCGCTTCATGCGCTTTTTCGGCCCGTTAAGCTCCCTGTTTGATCTGGCGACTTTTGCTTTTCTATACTTTATCCTGTGTCCAGCTTTACTGGGAGACAATTTTACAGAATTGTCCTCTGCGATGCAGAGTCAATTTGCAATTCTATTCCATACAGGATGGTTTTTAGAGTCTATGTGGACGCAAGTGCTTATTCTGCACCTGCTCCGCACAAAGCAGCTTTCTATTCTAAGGAGCAGGGCATCCGGGGTTGTATGGCTGGTCACCTCTGCCGGGCTTTTGATCCTTACTGCGATTGTCTATACCCCAGCGGCCCACCTGCTCGGCCTGGCTCCCCTTCCGCTTTGGTATTTTGGATTTCTGGCGGTCACCATTCTGGCCTATATGCTGCTGGTAACGGCCGCCAAACGGTGGTATATTCAGAAATACCATACATTGTTGTAGGGGAGGGGACTTGATGAAGAGAGTAAACTTTGTATCATTGGATTTCCTTACCTTACAGTGGTTTTGCAATACGCTCCAAACCCAGCATCCACAGACACAGGCAGCGAAGGAACTGTATGACGCCTTGGAGGCGTTGTATGCAGGAAAATCCGACTCTCTCATGCTGGAATTGGGAGAGGCAATCCCAGAAGCGGCCAGCACCTCTTTGGTTTGCGGAAATCTTCTGATTGATTCCAAAAGCCGCCGTGTTATCCGGGACGGCGCAGAGATCCAGCTTACTCCCAAAGAGTTTGACATCCTCTATTTCTTGGCCCGGAATCGTGGAGAGGTGTTTACAAAAGAGCAGATCTATCAGGCGGTTTGGGCGGAGGAATACTATACTGCGGACAGTAATATTATGGCCTTTATACGCAAACTGAGAAAAAAGATAGAGCCAAATCCGGATGCGCCGGAATATATACTTACCATTTGGGGAATTGGATATAAATTTAATGATAAGCTCTGACAATCAGAAATTTAGATGTAAACAGAGCAATCGTATGAAAAATGGTTTAAAAGTCATCGTTAAAATATGTAAGCAGTCACCAGATGGTGACTGCTTATTTTCTTGCCGAAAAGCAAGGGAATCGCAAGGATTTAGCCATAGGCTTAACAGTAAAAAACAGTTATACTTTGCCCTGTAAAAAAAATTTGAGAATGGGGGCGACCCTATGGGGTATTGAAGTTTATGGGCCGGATCGGTCTTTCGGTTCTATTGGGATTCTTGATCGGATTAGAGCGCCAGATTACCGGCCATCCCGCCGGAATCCGTATCAATGTTCTGATTTCAATGGGGGCCTGCCTGTTCCTGATGTTTCCGCTCATGTCCGGCTCGGATGAGGTGTACCGGATTGCCAGTTACATTGTGTCCGGCGTTGGATTCCTGTGCAGCGGGGTGATTTTTAAGGAGGGCGGAACCGTCCGTGGGCTAAATACAGCAGCAACTCTTTGGTGTACGGCCGCTGTCGGTGTACTGTCCAGTTCCGGCAGCTGTCTTTTTGCGGTTGCCGCAGCGGTTATTCTGATTCTTTCAAATCTGCTGTTCCGGCCGCTGGCGGTAAAGATCAAGCCCATTACCTGCGGTGAAGAAACGGAACGAACCTACCGCATTTCTGTTACCTGTCAGGAAAATGCGGAAACAGAAATACGCGCGCTTCTGATCAACAGCAATTCGTGTAAAACATTGTATCTTACGAATTTGGAGAGCAGTGATGTAATTGGCGGCAAGGTAGAGATTCAGGCGGATTTTCTTTCCGTTGGTAAAGCAAAGGCTCAGATGGCCGAGGCGATTGTAAACCGACTTTTGACGCTCTCCAGCGTAGTCAGCGCCGGATGGGAATTGGTATAGGAGGGACAGATATGAAGTTTGAATTGCTCTTATCGCATTGGCTTAGAGTGACAAATATTATTTATGCGGCGCTGTCCTCCGGTGTTTTAGCGGCAGTTCTTGCCTTTCCAGAATTCCGCAGGATTCTCTTTCAAAGCTGGCTGGTTGTAACTGATGTGTTTCAGCTTTTCCTCATTATCGTGCTTTTTATACTGCTCTCTAAAATAGCCCAGTTGAACAGGATTAGAAATGGGTGGAAGTTTGAAACAAAGCGATAGCCGAAGCAGAAGGAAAAAGGGCGCAAAAACACAG
>CABPCP010000096.1 GCA_902406105.1 uncultured Mordavella sp. | reverse complement strand
CTTGTTTTTCTTTTGGCGGCTTAAAAATCAGACAATTTCAGCCATTCTATCTCTTCATTTACAGGATACTTTGTTTCCATTTCCCTAAAATCCTGCTCTGTGGCGGCTGATTTATACTTCCATTCATCGTTTTCTAAGGCCGCGAAATAAAATTGTGACATATCCGTGTATACAGCTTCGCTGCAAGAGGCTGAGTACGAATGGGGCTCTACTCTGTAATACGCGATAACACGTACTACATTTCCCGACCTTTCGTAGCCGCGGATCATATTATCCTGGCAGAGCTGATATTCTGTATATTCACCCATACGAAGATCAAACAGCGGAACCACTTGTCCTTCTCCCCCTATCAGCCCAAAGGCTCCATATAATTGATTCCCATCACTGATAAAAAGTTCCGGCACTCCGTCATCCGCCAGATCCGCCACTGTATAGTATAAAGCTGTCCCTGAATTTGCATATCCTCCTGGAAAATGATTCGGATCTGAAAAAACAGGGTTTATGAATTCTAAATTGGGTGTGGTAAATCCATTCATCTCCTGCTCTTTGTAGTATTGGAGGAAATCTCCATAGTAAGTTTGGGCCAATTCATGGATCGTGTCCGAGGAAGCCGATTCATACTTTTGAATAAGCTGGATCTTTGTCCCGCATTTCAATACACAGCACGTTAATCAGTAATTATGCCAGTCCGTGCCCTTCCAGCCATACCATCCAGGTGTTCTTCCCTTCCCGCATTTTCCGCGCACGCACAGTGAACTCCAGGATTGTAAGTCCTGTAAATACGAGGAACAGGAGCAGCAGGAAAATGAGACAGCCCCGGATCCTCTCCCCGCCGCTTATGGTGCTGCGGAACGCTTTCACCGTATAGGTAAACGGTACCCAGTCGTGAAGATACGGCACAAATGATCCGGACAGTTCATAGGGGTATGTGCCCACGGAACCTGCCAGCTGGATCACCATGAAGATCAGCATCAGGAAGCTTCCAGCGCGCCCCAGCAGGCTGGTGAAGAAGTACATCACCGACATGAATGCAAGGGACGCCGCGCATGCTGTCAGGACTGTCTTTCCCATTTCCACAGGTGTAAAACCATCGAATATATGCAGCGCACCGATCATGACTGCCGCCTGGAGCGCTGCTGTCAGATAGAGCACGGACGCCTTACTGATCCACCAGCGGAAACCGGATTTCATTTGTCCGGCATAACTGGTCAGCGGATACATCAGACTGAACGCGATACAGCCGACCCACAAGCCTACGGACATCATATACGGCGCCATGGCATGACCGTTGTCGGCCACCTCCGTAATCTGTGTCTCTTCCGCATCTATCGGCGCCGCAAACATATCCGCCGTCTGATCCGATGTATTCGTCTCCCGGATCTGCTTCGCGCCGCTTCCCAGTTCTTTTGACAGCGTCTCCGCGCCTTCCGAAACCCGCCTGATCCCATCACTTAGTTCTCCGCTGCCGTCAGAGAGTTGTCCCGCGCCGCCGCTGATCTGACCGGCTCCGTCTGTTAGTTTTTCCGCGCCCTCCGTCAACGCTTTGCTGTTCGAGGTGAGCTGTCCGGTTCCGGAGACAAGCGTATCCGTTCCATCTTTCAGCTCCGCGCTTCCCTGTGCCAGCTCTCCCAGGCCGCTGTCCAGATCCGCGGCTCCTTTCCGGAGCGCCGATGTCCCCTGCTTCTGAAGCTGATCCGCCCCTGATGCGGCAGTGGAAATCCCTCCCGCCAGCGCCGGCGCCTGTTCCGCCAATGCGGAAGTGCCGGTCTGAAGCTGGCCGATCCCGTTCTTAAGGGAATCTGCGCCACTCTGTACTGCGGAAATACCGTTTTGAAGATCTGGAATCTCCGCCGCAATCTGTGCGCTCCCGGCCGCCCCTTCATCGACACCGTATGTGTATGCGGAAACGCTTGCGGAAAATGTGTCCGCCTGCTGCTGAACTGCCGTGATCTGTGCCCTCACTTCCTCCGGCACGCCTTCCTCTCCGGCGAGTGTCGACAGCGCCTGACTGATCTCGGCCGCCCCTTCGCGCAGCGACTGGGAATTGGAAGCAGCAGACTGCAGGCCGGAATTAAGCGCATCTGCGCCGTCCTTCAGGCTGGCCGCTCCTTCAGACAGAGATGCAATCCCGTCTGAGAGCTGCCGCGCGCCGTCACTTAATGAAGCCGCGCCGTCATTCAGCGCATCCGCCGCATCGGGAAGGGCCGATGCCGCCGCGTTCAGTTCAGACAGGCCGGCATTGAGCGCAGTCATGTTATCATCCACATCCACCGCGCCATCTGCCAGATCAGAACCGCCTTTCTGCGCGCCATTTACCCCACTGTCCAGTGCATTTACACCTCTTTGCAGCTCCTTGGCCCCTGCCGCGGCCGCACTGGCTCCGTCCGTATACTGGCCAATCCCCACTTCCAGTTCCCGGCTTCCGTCCACAAATACTAAGGAACTGTCCGAAAGAGCCCGCAGATTGTCGGTAATCGTCTGATTTCCGTCGGCCAGCTGATCCGTTCCGGTTTTCAGTTCACCCGACCCATCCGCCGCTTCCCGCATTCCGTCACCCACTTCCGCAAGTTTGCCGAACAGAACTTCTGTATACGTTTTTGTAACCTCTTCCCGTACTGAGCTCTCCAGTTCCTTCATCGCCGTCTCGCTCATCTTGGACGCGATGTAGTTCGTTCCTGGATTCGTTTCATAAGCCAGCGTCATCTTCTCCGGATGCGCGTCTGTCAGCGATGAGGCATGGGCCGAAAATTCCTCCGGTATGGTGATGACCATATAGTATGTGCCGTCCTCAAGGCCCCTCTGCGCCTCCGTCTCTGAAGGAAACTGAAAGTCCAGAGAATCGTTGTGTTTCAGTTCCTCCATCAACGTTCCGCCGATATCCAGTTTCTGATCTTCATAGGTGACCGGCACGTCATGGTTGATGACCGCTACCGGAAGTTTATCGATATTCCCGTATGGGTCCCACATGGATCCAAGGAAAAGTGTGGTATAGATTGTCGGGATCGCGATGACCGCGACTGTAACAATCAGCAAAATCTTATTTTTAAACAGCCTGCGCCATTCCTGCTTCAGCATTGTCTCCTGTCCCCTTTCTTTTTGCAACATTAACTCTATTAATAGATATTGTGTTGATTTTTTTAACATCATGAATTATAGTAAAATCATAAAAAAAATACAACCATTAATGCAGCAGTACTCTGTCTGTTAATGGATAAGCAAACAATGCGGTGTCTATTATTTTTAAAGGAGGAAATGTTTCATGTCAAAAAATATGGACCGGCGGGTTCGCAAGACAAGAGCCCAGCTCCGTCAGGGATTGGCCGAACTTCTGAAAGAAAAGAGTTTAAAAGAGATCACGGTCAAAGAACTCGTAGAAAAAGTGGACATCAACCGCTCCACTTTTTATCTGCACTATGCGGATATCTATGACATGATGGAAAAGATTGAAAACGAACTGACCGGAGACATCGAAGATCTGATCCATACCCATCCAGTAAGTCCGTTCAACGAAGACAGCTTTCCGTTCATCGAGGATATTTTTTCCATCCTCGCGGAAAACCGGGATATCTGCGCCGCTCTCCTGGGCCCAAACGGTGATATATCTTTTCTGCACCGGATTGAGGATATCCTCTCCGAGCACAGCCTGAACGCCCTGAAGGAAACATTTCCGGAGAAGATGGATGATCTGACATACTACTACGCCTTCTGTCTCTCCGGCTGTATCGGTCTGGTCAAGGCCTGGCTGTCCGAAGGATCTTCTGTAAGTCCCCAGCATATGGCCGATCTTACATTTAAGCTCATCATGAATACACTGAGAGGTTTCTATCCGGACTTATCCGTAAGACATTCCTGATGTATCCCTTATCTCTCGTTGGAGATGGGCAAACTCTTTCGCCTCATCGCTGGAATAAGAGCAAAAGGGTTCCTGCCGTCCAATTTTTCTTTTCGCCTTGCTCTGCCTCGTGCTTTTTCTGTCGCAAGCATGGAAACCTCGCAAATCCGCCATTTTCGGCACAAAAAAACCGCCGTCCCCACGGCTCGCAATGTCCGCAAAAACAGCGATTTCTAAGTGCGCGATCAGGGGTTCGAACCCTGGACACCCTGATTAAGAGTCAGGTGCTCTGCCAGCTGAGCTAATCGCGCGTTTCTTTGATTTTTCGCACCAGGAATTCCCTGACGCAGAAAATATTATATAACATTTCTCTTTCTTATGCAAGGATTTTTTCTCCTTTTTTGCATATTTTTTCTCTTCTTTTCATATATTTGGAATAGGGGGGGTATCATATGCGGAAGTTTTTATCTACATACATAAACCGACGGGATCTTCCCGCCATCGCGGCTGTGATTCTGCTTGGATCTGTCTGCCACTTCTTTTACCAGTGGTCCGGCGGATCTGCGCTGGCCGCCCTTTTCTGTCCAGTCAGCGAATCTCCTTGGGAACATTTAAAACTTTTATTTTTCCCATTTCTTTTCCTTTCTATATGGTCCTTCTTCCGACATCCCCGCAATGGATGCCGTTTCTTCTTTTGCCGTTTTTGGGGCGTCATCTGCGGTCTCTGTCTTATCTTGGTCCTTTTTTATACCTATACGGGAATCTTGGGGCGACATTTTCTGATGCTCGATCTTTTGATCTTTTGTCTGAGCGTATTCCTGTCCTTTGCCGTATCCCGATATTTCTGCCGCTCCCTTGTCTTTGTTCCGTCTGTCAATGTAATCTTTACCCTGTGGCTTTCTGTGACCTTATGTTTCTTTCTCTTTACCTGTTTCCCTCCCAATATTCCCCTGTTCTTCCCGCCGGCCTGATCTTTTCCCGGCTTTTCTCTTTGCCTTCCAAATCCATCTGCACTTCTGCCCCTGTTTGTAGTATAATTTTCTTATGACATAAAGCTGCATTGGCTAAGACCCAATGCCTGGAAAGGAGCAACAATATGACAAAAGAACCTGTTTCCTGCAAGATCGAGCACCATGCCGTCCTCTTTGCGTTTCTGGCGAAAAACGCGGTAGAATTATGCGGAAAGAAAGGGGAAGAATCGATTCTCAGAGGAATGACTCTCTATGGAAACGAACGCGGTCGGCGCATGGCCGCAAATGCTCTTGCCCGCGGAGATGAATTGAACATCATGACCAATCAGGCTTATGGCGAATGGAAACCAGACTATGACGGGCAGATGGAATTCGGACAGATCCGCACAGAGCCTACCCTCCAGACCTATATTTCCAAATGCGCCTGGTGTGACGCCTGGGCAAAACACGGACTGACGGAGTACGGGAAACTATACTGCGTTAATGTAGACAACGCCGTTTATCAGGGCTACCAGGATAAATACGTCTGTACCCCGACCACCACGGCTATGAGCTGGGGCGGAGAACGGTGTGAATTCGATTGGGGCTGCCCATTAAGCCCAAAAGAAAATCAGGCATTGGCCAAGAAGAAGCAGGAACTGGGCGCTTCCTGTATGAAAGACTTCAATTTCCATACCGCCCACCTCAGGTACACTATAAGCAATACACTGATCGAAGATTTGGGCGCGGACGGGGAAAAAGCGGTAGCCATGGCTCTTGAGGACTATGTCCAAACATTCGGAAGCGAATATCTGGATGTGCTGGACGGTCTCTATCCCCCCAAGGACTGATGACACAAAGAGCCGCCATCATTGAGAAAGGAGATTGATCGTGGAACAGCAGACTTCTGAAAATAGGATTGCCTCCTGGCTGGATTCTCACCGGGAGGAACTGACCGAAACCGCGGACTACATTTTCCAGCATCCAGAGCTTGCTTACCAGGAAGTCCGGTCTTCCGAGTATCTGGCCGCATTTCTGGAAAGACATGGCTTCACGGTGGAGCGGGGTACCGCCGGAATCGAGACCGCCTTTACCGCTCAGTGGAGCAATGAACCATCGAATCGCCAGGGAAAGGCGCCCAGGGATATGTTAGGAAAGCCCATCATTGGATTTCTGGCAGAGTACGACGCCCTGGCGGAACTCGGACACGCCTGCGGCCACAACCTGCTGGGAACCGGAGCGGCGGCCGCGGCCTGCGCCTTAAAAGCGGATATGGAGCAAAACGGTGTTGCCGGTACGCTGAGAGTCTATGGGTGTCCCGCGGAAGAGATCATGTCCGGCAAGATCATCATGAATCAGAAAGGCGTCTTTAATGACCTGGATCTGGCTGTCACCTGGCATCCCTTTGACCGCAACCGGGTCAGCAATGATATCTGGCAGGCCCAGGATATTAAGAACTATACCTTCCACGGCGTCAGCGCCCACGCTTCCAAATCCCCGGAAGACGGCCGCAGCGCCTTGGATGCGGCGGAGCTTATGAACATCGGCGTCAACTATCTGCGGGAGCATGTTCCAGGAGACGTGCGCATGCACTATGCCTACATCGACAATGGACAGCCTGCCAACGTAGTTCCTGATTTTGCTAAGACCAACTATTTCATCCGCTCCAGCCTGCGCTCCCGGACCGATGATGCCTCCCGGAGGGTAGATGACTGCGCCAGAGGCGCTGCCCTCATGACAGGCACAACGGTAGATATCGAGCTTGTGGCAAGCTGTAAAGAAATGAAGATCTACCGGCCTCTGACGGAATTATATTATAAGGTCATGACACAGATCCCTACTCCTGAATATACCCAGGAAGAGTTGGACTTTGCGGCAGAAATCAGCCGACAGGCCGGACTTGATAACGGCGGCGAATATTTCCGGGGATTAGAGCCCTTAGAGGACGAGCCCGTCCCCATCTCCATCGGCACCGATGCCGCTGAAGTCAGCCATACCGTCCCCCTTATTACCTTAAGCGCGGCCACCATGTGCAGGGGGACCCCGCTGCATCACTGGGCTGCCGCCCGGCAGGCCGGGATGAGCATCGGCCATAAAGGAATGTTGTATGCTGCCAGGTGTATGGCAGAAGGAACCCGGGCCTGGATTCATCAATCGGGGCCGGGGGATTTTTAAAAATCCCCCGGCCCCAATTGAAAATGCCCTGTCCCTTTTTCAAATAATTTGTCCCAAATACCAAAGGAGGAATTTTTATGATTACCAAAAAAATCGGAATGATCGGATGTGGAAATATGGGAGGCGCCATTCTCTCCGGCGCGCTGGACAGCGGTGTCCTTCCAAAGGAGAACTCGTTTGTATATGACGTTAGTCCTGCCGCTATGGATAAGGCTGAAAGCTGGGGTGTCAACCTTGCCAAAGACTGTGAAGACGTCTGTAAAAACAGTGACATTATCATTCTCGGCGTAAAACCCCAATATGCATCCGAAACTTTAGCGCAGTGCGGCGATGCCCTCGACGGCAAAGCTGTCATGTCTATTGTGGCCGGCATTACCGTAGCGCGCCTGCGCTCTATGATCACCGGTACTCCCCGTATTCTGCGCACCATGCCAAACACTCCGGCCATGGTGTCTGAGGGAGCGTTCGCCTTCTGCTCCGACAACGATTTCACAGAGGATGAATTAGCGGCGGTCCGCTCTATCTGTGAAGCGATCGGAATTGTGGAATTGATTCCCGAGCATTTGATCGATGCCGCCTGCGCCCTGAATGGCGGCGGCCCGGCCTATATCGCCATGTTCATTGAGGCAATGGCTGACGGCGGCGTAAAACAAGGCCTCCCCCGTGCCACCGCTTATCGGCTGGCCGCTCAGACATGTCTGGGGACCGCCAAAATGATCCTGGAAAAAGACATTCATCCCGGCCAGCTGAAAGACATGGTAACCTCTCCTGGCGGGACCACCATCGAAGGCTGCGAAGCCTTGGAAAAGGGCGGAATGAGGGGCGCTGTTATAGAATGTATCAATGCCGCGACAGAGAAATCCAAGAAGCTTTAGTCAAATGGGGCCGGGGGATTTTTAAAAATCCCC
>CABPCP010000095.1 GCA_902406105.1 uncultured Mordavella sp. | reverse complement strand
ACAGGGCTTTTTCAATTGGGGCCGGGGGATTTTTAAAAATCCCCCGGCCCCAATTGAACTAGACATCCATCTCGACACCGGACGCCACCACCAGATCCGGGTCCAGCTGGCTGCCATGGGCTGTCCTATTATCGGAGATACTAAATATAATCCAGATGCCGATCCACGCCAGCCGCTCATGCTCTGCGCCTACCGGTTAGAATTCTTTCATCCAGTCACAAAAAAGAAGCTGGCCTTCCAGCTTCCCCCAGAAGAAGAGGGAGCTTTTTAAAAAGCTCCCTCTTCCACTTCTTCATTTTCCAATGTCTCGTGGTATTTCTGAAGGATCTCGCTCTGGACCCGTTCTCTTACCTCTGAGTTGATCGGATGTGCAATGTCCCTATATTCTCCGTCCAATACTTTCTTGCTTGGCATTGCGATGAACAGCCCTCTGTCTCCTTCGATGATCTTGATGTCGTGTACGGCAAATTCATCGTCCAGCGTAATGGACACGATTGCTTTTAATTTCCCTTCTTTTGCCACCTTTCTCATGCGTACATCTGTGATCTTCATCTTCTTTTTGCCCCTTTCTTCCTCGGCACTGCACTAGAGTGCATACCTCTCGTTCTTTTCAACAACTACTTTCACACCATTTTCCCCAATATGACGTGTGTTTGCCCTGATTGTATCACGACTCTCTACAATGCAGTTTTCAATGTAAGTGTTATCTCCGAGGTAGACATCGTTAAGAATGATTGAATTCTTGATGACACAATTGTTACCGACAAATACTTTCTTAAACAGAATGGAATTCTCCACCATGCCGTTAATGATACAGCCGCTTGCGATAAGACTGTTTTTAACGACTGCTCCGGGATTGTATTTGGCTGGCGGCAGGTCACTCACCTTCGAATACACATCCGGGTGCTGTTTGAAAAAGTAATTTCTTACTTCTGGTTTCAAGAAGTCCATATTCGTCCTGTAATAAGCATCCACAGTCGATATGTTGCTCCAGTAATCTTTTATTTTATAACCGCAGATCTTTTTCAGATTTTTATATCTGATCAAGATATCGGTTACAAAATCATGTCTTTCTTCTTCCGCGCAGTGCTCGATCAAATCAATCAGCTGTCTCCTGCGGATCACATAAATCCCCGTAGAAATCGTATTGGAGTTGGCAACCATGGGTTTCTCCTCAAATTCCTCGATCCGCATAGACTCATTCATCTTCACCGTGCCAAAGCGGCTGGCATCCTCGCCTGGCGGAAGTTCTTTACAAACCACCGTAATATCTGCCTTTTTGGCGATATGATATTCTAAAACCTTATTATAATCCATCTTATATACCGCGTCTCCTGACGCAATGATCACATAAGGTTCATGGCATCTTTTTAGAAAATCCAGATTCTGGTGGATCGCGTCCGCGGTTCCTCTATACCAGTAGCCGTTATCTGCGGTAATGGTTGGCGTAAATACAAACAAACCGCCTTGTTTTCTCCCGAAATCCCACCATTTAGAAGAATTCAGGTGCTCATTTAGGGAACGAGCATTATATTGAGTCAACACCGCCACTTTCTGGATATGGGAGTTAGACATATTACTCAGCGCAAAATCAATCGCCCTGTAGCTTCCGGCTACCGGCATTGCCGCCACCGCGCGCTTCTGAGTCAGCTCTCTCATTTTATTACTGTTACCGCCCGCTAAAATAAGTCCTACTGCTCTCATGAGCGCTCACCTGCCTTTATCAATGTTTCTCCGCTTTCCAGGAGTCCGTTCGGGTAATCTTCCTTTACGGTAACCCCGCTGATCGCGGTGTTCTTTCCAATCTGCACCCCGTCTGGAATGACAGAATTTTCCCCAATCGTAACAAGACCAAAGGCGTAGATATCCGGTTTCAGACGATTCGGCGCCTCGCCGCCGATTCCCAATGTCACCTGTTTTCCTATTTCCACGCTCTCAGCGATGATCGCCTTATCGATCACACAACCTTCTTTGATCACAACATCTTTCATAATGATCGAATCTCTGACAACCGCCCCCTCTCCGATCGTTACGCCGGGACCGATCACACAGTTATGCACTTCCCCGTATATCTCCGCTCCATCGCCGATAATACTCCGGTTGATCACAGATTGTCCGGAAATATACTGGGGCGGGATGATATCGCTGTTGGTATAAATCTTCCAAAACTCCTCATATAAGTTAAACTCAGGGATGATATCGATCAGCTCCATGTTCGCCTCCCAATAAGACCCCAGGGTTCCTACATCTTTCCAATATCCGTTATATTCATAAGCAAACAGCCGCTCTCCTTTCTCATGACAGTAAGGAATAATGTGCTTGCCAAAATCGCACCCCGGCTCATGCTTCAGCGCTACCAGCGCCTCTTTGAGCACAGGCCAGCTGAATATATAGATACCCATGGACGCCAGATTACTCTTCGGTTCTGGCGGTTTTTCCTGGAATTCTGTGATCTTTCCGTCTTCATCTGTGATCACGATCCCAAAACGGCTGGCCTCCTCAATGGGAACCGGCATCGCCGCAATAGTGACATCCGCTTTATTTTCTTTGTGATAATCCAGCATCACTTCGTAATCCATCTTGTAAATATGATCCCCTGACAGGATCAGTACGTAGTCCGGATGAAAGGATTCCATATAATCCAGATTCTGATAGATCGCGTTGGCGGTTCCTGTATACCACTCGCTGTTGCTGCTCTTCTCGTAAGGGGGCAGGATCGTTACTCCCCCTATATTCCGATCCAAATCCCAGGGGATTCCGATTCCAATATGGCTGTTCAGCCGCAGGGGCTGATACTGTGTCAATACTCCCACTGTATCAATTCCGGAATTGATACAGTTGCTGAGCGGGAAATCGATAATTCGATATTTGCCTCCGAATGCAACGGCCGGCTTTGCTACTTTCGACGTAAGAACTCCAAGTCTGCTGCCTTGTCCCCCTGCCAGCAGCATCGCTATCATTTCTTTCTTGATCATGTCATCACCCCTTCTTACGTAGTTCATTGTCCACATTATAACATAGAAATTATCTTTCGTGAATAAATTTCACAAATATTATTCACTTTTTGTAAACTTTTTATATAATTATACCAAAAAATTCGACTTGGTTTTTTCATCATATATGTTTATAATAATATGATAGGATTTTAAAATTTATGACTAAAAATCAAAGAGGAAGGTAATCTATGTATCAGATTCAGTTTAACAACCCCATACATGTACATTTTATAGGAATCGGAGGAATCAGCATGAGCGGGCTGGCGCAGATCCTCCTAAAAGAACATTTCACCATATCAGGGTCTGACAATAAGGAAACTCCGCTCACCCGCCAGCTTGAAAAAAATGGCGCGCGCATTTTCTATGGTCAGAAAGCCTCTAATATAATAGAGGGCATCGATGTGGTCGTTTATACTGCCGCGATCCATGAGGATAACGAAGAATACCAGGCCGCCCTTCAGAAGGGCCTGCCTATGCTGAGCCGAGCAGAACTCTTAGGACAGCTTATGGCGAATTATAAGACCCCCATCGCCGTGTCCGGGACACACGGAAAGACAACTACAACGTCTATGCTTTCCCATATCCTGCTGGCCGGCGATCTGGATCCTACCATTTCTGTGGGAGGAATCCTTCATGCCATTGGAGGCAATATCCGGGTCGGAAATTCCGATCTGTTTGTAACAGAAGCCTGCGAGTATACCAACAGCTTTCTCCATTTTCTTCCGAAGATCAGTATCATTTTAAATATTGACGCGGATCATCTGGACTTTTTCAAAGATCTTAATGATATCCGCTCATCCTTCCAGAAGTTCGCCCAGCTTCTTCCTGCGGACGGAGCTCTTGTGATCAACGGGTCGATCCCGGATCTGGATTCCTTTACTAAAGATCTGCCATGCCGTATTTGTACCTTTGGTATGGATAGTTCTTTTGACTATGGAGCTGTCAATATCGCTTATGATAAAAAAGGCAGCGCTTCTTTCGATTTCGTAAAAGAGGGAATCTTCGTAGACCGCGTAAGCCTGTCCGTCAACGGAGAACATAATGTACAGAATGCTTTGGCGGCGCTGGCGGTGG
Organism: uncultured Mordavella sp.; assembly: GCA_902406105.1. GTDB lineage: Bacteria > Bacillota > Clostridia > Lachnospirales > Lachnospiraceae > Massilistercora. Next base: position 3,885 of record CABPCP010000095.1, on the reverse strand, counting down.
CGGACCTTTTAAACATTCCTCTGGAGACCGCCAAAAAAGGCTTAAAAGATTTCCAGGGAACAGACCGGCGTTTTGAGCATAAAGGAGAATTTCAAGGCGTAACCGTCATTGACGACTATGCCCACCATCCTACCGAGATCAAGGCCACCCTGGAAGCCGCGCGTCACTATCCCCATCGAGAACTCTGGTGCGTCTTCCAGCCTCACACTTATACCCGGACGAAAGCTTTGTTCCCGGAATTTGCAGACGCACTTACTGGGGCAGACCATGTAGTCCTGGCAGACATTTATGCCGCAAGAGAGACCGATACACTGGGGGTTTCTTCTGAGGATCTTGCCCTTGCCCTTAGAGAACAGGGAACAGATGCTTATTATTTCTCTACCTTTGAAGAAATCGAGGATTTCTGTCGGTCACATTGCGAAAATGGGGACCTGTTGATAACTATGGGAGCCGGAAACGTTGTAAACATTGGGGAAAATCTTCTTAAACCCTAGTTTTCCACATTTTCCACAGAATTTTATCCACAAAAAAGCCCGTTTTTTGCTCAAAAATTTCTTTTTTGCTGGTCCTTCCAATGTTATAATAACCCTACGAGACTCTTAGATCCTTACACAGGATCACAGGATATGGAAGGATTGGCACACTATGAAAAAATTAACACTTACAAATCATGCGCAGACAAATACAACTGTGCTGGAAAATGAATTTATCGACTGTTATATGGCGAAAGCCAACGGCGAGTATGTAAAGGTGTACCTCCTTCTGCTCCGTCACCTAAACGAGCCTTCCGGGACTTTGACCATTTCCAGGATCGCGGATCTTCTGGAAATCACGGAAAAAGATGTGATCCGGGCGTTAAATTATTGGAAGAAACAGGGCCTTTTAGACTATGAGTCCGCGCCTGACACCGCTCCGGCGCCTTCGGATGTCCCAAATATCCAGAACTACCGGAGCCGCAAGGAATTCAAGGAGCTTTTGTTTGTTGCGGAACAGTATCTTGGCAAAACGCTTTCCGCTACAGACATCGAAGCGATCACCTATTTTTATGAAACTTTGGACATGTCCGCCGACCTGATCGAGTATCTGATCGAGTACTGTGTGGAAAATGGCCACAAAAGCATTCATTACATCCAAAAAGTTGCTTTATCCTGGCATGAACAGAAGATCCAGACGGTGGAAGCAGCAAAGTCCTGCGCCATCCTTTATAATAAGAACTGTTATTCTATCTTAAACGCCTATGGCATCAAAGGACGCGCGCCCGCTTCCTCCGAAATCGCCTACATCCGGAAATGGAATGATGAATACGGCTTCTCCCTGGACATCATCCTGGAGGCCTGCGCACGTACTATGAACAAGATTCATCAGCCTAATTTTGAGTATACAGATTCTATTCTGAAAAGCTGGCTGTCCAAAAATGTCCACAGCTTAAAAGATATAGAGTCTTTGGACGAGGCCTATTATAAGGAGAAAGAGCGGAAAAAACGACCCGCTTCCAAGGCTTCTTCCAACAAATTCAACAATTTCGACAGCCGTTCCTATGATATGAATGACCTGGAACGAAAGCTGGTTCAGCAATAGCTCTATTTTAAGGAGATTATTATGGCGCTTTCCAATTCTCAATACGATCTACTCATGCGTACCTATGAACAGCGGCAGCTGGATAATGCGCGTCATCTGCGCCAGCGCCGCCAGGAAGCATACCGCCGTCTTCCCGCCCTTCAGGAAATAGAGGCGGAGATTTCTTCTATCAGCATTACGCGGGCCAGAAATCTGTTGGAGGGAGACGAACACGCGCTGGACTCCGCCAGAGAAGATCTGTCCAGACTTTTTGCCAGAAAGCGAGAACTTCTTGCTTCTGCCGGACTTCCAGACGATTATCTGGAACCCCATTACACATGCCCGGACTGTCAGGATACTGGCTATATTGGTACGGAGAAATGCCATTGTTTTAAAAAGGCGATCATAGACCTTTTATATGAGCAGTCCAATCTTCAGGGAATCCTCCAGACGGAAAATTTTTCTACATTCCAGTTAGAATATTATTCCAGCAATCATATCGATCCGCTTACCGGACGTTCCTCCCTGGAGGCCATACAGACTGCCCTAAAAGTATGTCACGAGTTTGTGGATACCTTTTCCAGCGAATTCCGCAGCCTTCTGCTATATGGAGACACCGGAGTAGGGAAAACCTTTCTGTCTCACTGCATCGCGAAAGAGCTGATCGATCAGGCTGTTCCCGTTATCTATTTTTCTGCTGTTCAGCTATTCGACTATTTCGCGAAGAATACATTTGGTTCAAAGCGGGGGGGCGATTCCGATATATTTACCCATATCTATGAGTGTGATTTTCTGATCATCGACGATTTGGGTACGGAACTTGCCAACGCATTTACCACATCGCAGCTTTTTGCCTGCATCAATGAAAGAATCCTGCGCAGGAAATCAACCATTATTTCCACCAATTTAGCGCTGGAAGATATCAAATCCATTTATTCTGAGCGGATCTTCTCCCGCCTCAGCAGCGCATACACTATGCTTCGACTGACAGGAGACGATATTCGTATTCAGAAAAAATTATTAAACCTGGGAGGTACAAAAGATGTTACGCCGTAATGAACGCAACCTGGAAAATATACCGGTAGGAGCCCTTGGCATTGTTGCCTTGGATGGCTGCCGGCAGATGGGGGAACGGGTGGACGATTATATTGTAAAATGGCGCAGGGAGGACGGACATGCCCATAAAAACGACGTGGCATTCAGCGGCTATGAGCGGGACACCTACCTGATCAATGCCAAGGTTCCCCGCTTCGGCTCCGGAGAAGCCAAAGGAATCTTAGGCGAATCCGTTCGGGGGAAAGATATCTATGTTATGGTGGACGTGTGCAATTACAGCCTGACCTATTCTCTTACCGGAAACACCAATCACATGTCGCCTGACGATCATTTTCAGAACTTAAAGAGAGTGATCGCGGCTGTGGGCGGAAAAGCCCGCAGGCTTAACGTGATCATGCCGTTCCTATACGAAAGCCGCCAGCACAAAAGGAGCCGGCGGGAGTCTTTGGACTGCGCTATCGCTCTGCAGGAGCTGGTAAGAATGGGAGCCGATAATATCATCACTTTCGATGCCCACGATCCACGGGTCCAAAATGCCATCCCGCTAAGCGGATTTGAGACGATCCGTCCGACTTATCAATTTGTAAAAGGACTTCTCCGCACCTTTGACGACCTTCAGATCGACAGCAGACACATGATGGCTATAAGTCCGGATGAAGGCGCCACTGAACGTGCTGTCTATCTGGCCAACGTATTAAATCTGGATATGGGTATGTTCTACAAACGCCGGGACTACACTCGGATGGTAAACGGCCGGAACCCTATTGTCGCCCACGAATTCCTGGGTTCTTCTGTGGAAGGCAAAGACGTGATCATCCTGGACGACATGATCTCCTCCGGGGACAGCATCCTGGACGTCGCCAGACAGCTGAAACAGCGGAAAGCGCGGCGGATCTTCGCTGCGGCCACTTTTGGTCTTTTTACGAACGGACTGGAAAAATTCGACAAAGCTTATGAAGACGGAATCATCGATGCGATCCTTACTACTAATCTCATTTATCAGACACCGGAGCTTCTGGCCCGGCCATACTATGTAAATTGCGATATGAGTAAATATATGGCTCTGCTGATCGATACCCTTAATCACGATGGATCAATCAGCAGTATCCTGGATCCCAACGAACGGATCCTGACCGCTGTAGATAATTACAAAAAGGGCATTATGGATGAAGATGCTTAGAAAAAGCGCAAACAAAAAGGAGGTCTAAACGACCTCCTTTCAGACTGTAGACAAAGTTGGTGCTGGAGCCTAGCTCCAGCACCACTCTTTTT
>CABPCP010000094.1 GCA_902406105.1 uncultured Mordavella sp. | reverse complement strand
AGAGAGCGGAGGTAGTGCAGATGGTACTGGAAACCTTTGATCAGGAAAAATATGAGAAAGCAATGAAGCAGGAAGGCTACGAGGACGGCTACCAGGCCGGGGAAGCTCATGGTCTTCAGGAAGGACTGCGCCGCTTGATCTGTACGCTTCAAGAATTGCAGTTAACAAAGGAAGAGATTTTGGCCAAAATCCAGGAAGCCTATTCCTTAACTGAGAAGGAGGCTGCCGATCATCTAGAAAAATATGGGAAACAATAGAGAACAGGAGGCGCCTCAAAAGGGCGCCCCTGTTCAGATATAATTGTTCAGATCCCGGATCACATCCGCCAGGGTGATGGAGTTCAACTCCCGTTCCATGGCCGCCTGCACCTGATGCAGCCTGCCGTCCAGGATATTGTGGATATTCTTTCCTACCGGGCAGTTTGGATTCGGATTTTCATGAAAGTGGAACAAAGCGTTTTCCTCCACGCACTCCACTGCCTGGTACACATCCAGAAACGTAACTTCCTCCAAGGGCTTTCTGATAGTTGCGCCCCCAGTTCCACGCTTGACTTCGATCAGCCCCGCATCCCGCAGCTGGGACAGGATCCGGCGAATAATGACTGGATTCACGTTGATACTGGAAGCCAGGAAATCACTGGTGATCTTGTAATCTTCTTGAAACGTCTCCATACAAGTCAGCATATGTATGGCGATGGTAAATCTACTTGAAATCTGCACGAAACGTTCATCTCCTTCCAGCTCTCATTGTAAACCGGAAGAATTGTAATGTCAACGATTACAGCTTATCTTAATTCCCGCTCGTACAGCTCCCGGTCCACATCTTTAAATACGTTGAAAATGATCCGGTCAAACTCAGTTCCATGGGCCTTCAAGAATTCTGTTGCCGTTTCTACAGCGATATGAGCCGCCTCATCATTAGGGAAATGGAATTCTCCTGTGCTGATGCAGCAGAACGCCACGGAACGGATCTTGTGCTCCACGCAGCATTCCAGTACCTTCCAATAGCAATTTCGCAGGTCTTCCCGCAAAGCAGGATTTAGATGCCCGCTTACGATCGGACCCACCGTATGGATCACATACTGGGCCGGAAGATTATATCCTTCTGTAAGCATTGCCCGCCCCGTGGGTTCTTCATAGTCCCTTCCATACTGCAGCTTCCGCTGTCTCATATAATGGCTGCAGGCTTCCCGAAGCTGGATTCCAGCCGCGCTGTGGATGGCGTTGTCAATACATCCATGGCAGGGCACAAAACAGCCCAGCATCTGAGAATTCGCCGCATTTACAATGGCCTCTGCCTGAAGTCTTGTGATATCTCCCTGCCAGATTGAGAAGATTTCCCCATAAGGATGACCGCTCCCATACTGTTGGGCTGCTGTTGGAATCTCCTCCAGTGTCACAATTCCCTTCTCCCGCGCTTCTTCCTTAAGAAACGCGTCCTGCTCTTCCAGCACCTCCCCAGGCATACTTCCCGGCATCCGGATATTCATAAGAGAACGCAGCAGCAGCCGTTTCTCTTGGTAGTCATCCCCTGTTTCCAGATTCCGATACCGGATGGAATCCTCTTGAAAGGCCCTAAGAAGATCATCTAGCCGTTCCTCCTGCTCTTTTCTTCCCATAATGGTCTCCTCCTATACTTCTTCCTGGTTCTGGCCCACCGCCTGGCACAGGTCACGGATGCTCTCCCCGATATCCGCGCCGATTCCTATTCCTCTGTCTCCAAGGCTTTCTGGGATCACCGCCTCATTGAGATTCAGCCGGATCAGGGACCAGTTCCTTTCTTCTCCTGCCATCTGCTCAAAGGGGAATCGTATGATCACAGGAGTGTTGAAACCAACGCCAAGTTCCAGGAGTACTACCCGCTTCCCTTTCTGACTTCTTAGGAACTCCCCATAGTTTGCCGCCGCTTCCTTCCAGTGGGCATCCTCAACAAAATATTGGTCGCTTCGCAGATGCATCGCCATATTGCCGCCGCAGACCGGGCATTTGGGGACCATACTGGAAGGAATCTCACAGTCCTTTCTCGCCTGGTCCATCCGAAGAAAAAGATCGGTCCCGTCATAAACCTTCTGGTGACAGCCTCTTGCGCACTGGATCTCCCCATAGTCTCCCTGGGTAGCAAAAATACGGTCATTTTCAAATCCCGCTTTCCAGAACTGGTGGTCTACATTGGTCGTCAGGACAAAATAAGGTTTCTCTTTTACCAGCTTATAGACCGCCTGGTAAAGAGGCAGCCCTTCCGGTTCGATGCGGTTCACCAGCACGTGTTTTGACCAGTAACCCCATTTCGCCTCTTCTGACGGGAAAAGATAAAATCCCGCGCTGTACATATCTGTCATATTGGCGGAACCATATTTCTCAATAAACTGGCCAAAATGCTCGGCAAAACGGCTGCCGCCGTAATTCAGCCCTGCCGCCGTAGAAAGCCCGGCTCCCGCGCCGATTACTATGGCCTCCGCGTTTTCTATCAGTCTTGCTGCCTTTTGGATCTGCTCCTTATAGGGCGTATCCTGAAACACATAATCCCTGGCCGCTCGTCCGCTTAAAAACTGCGAAAACGCTATCTCTTTTTCCTTCCCTTTTTCCTGAAAAATCTGCAATGCCATCACCGCTCTCCTTTTGATCTCTCTTTCGTTTACTTTCTTACCACGCTGATCCGCTCCTGAATATGGTTCCCTTTTGTGATCTCATCCACCATAGCCACTGCGTAATCCGCATAACTGATGATGCTCTCACCTTTTTCATTCAGCGTCAGCTCTTCGCCTCCAAGAATATACGCTCCTGTCTTCTCTCCCTCCGCCTGGAAATCTGCGGCCGGGCTGATAAAGGTCCATCTTACGTCACTTCTGTCCCGAAGTTCTGCAAGCGCCTTTCCCTGCGCCTTCGCAAGAGGAAGGAACATCTCTGGGAAATCCGGTCCATCAGAAACGACTGCCGTATGCTCCGGATTTACATAAAGGCTTCCCGCGCCTCCCACAACCAAGAGCCTGATCTCTGTTCCAGAAAGGATGTCGCACAAGTGTTTCAGAGAAGTACTGTGCTGCGGAAGGGCCTCCTCCGTCCATGCTCCAAAAGCATCGACTACTGCGATTTTCATGATTATTCCTCCTTGTTTTATTGTAATCATTTTAGTTACATCTCACAGTGTTAATATAACACCACATAGTTGTAATGTCAACAGTTACATTAAAACTTTTTTCATTTTTCCGCAATGTACTTCCAAACAGATCTTGTTTTCTTCATTAAAGTATCAATAGAGACTCACCGGGAAATCTTCTGGAACAGCTTCCTATACCGCCCCTTCTGAGTGTCCAGGCAGGCCAGATAATAGGTAACGTGAGCCGCCTCATCCGCAACTGGCAGCGTAACCCTGCCGTCTGGCTCCACATGCTGCCCTGCTGCCCGGTCAGAGTTAAAAAACGGCAGTGTGGAGGCGTCTACCAGGTCGCTCAACATCTCCATACTATCCTGTACCAGCAATTTCGTATCTCTCAGATTCTGCCTGCAGATATCCAGCCAGAATCCGGCCCCTCCATGGGCTAAAATCTTCATGCCCTGCAGGTCATGGAAGCATATCCGCTCCTTGTCCGCCAGGATGTGATCCTTGGGGATGGTGATACAGAGCCGTTCTTCCATATATTTCTGTGAAAAAACATCCGGGTTTCCAGGCGGTTCATGAAGGACTGCCAGATGATAAATTCCATGTTTCAGCCCCCACAATAATTTTTCATCACTGGTGATCTCCGTTGTGATCGCCATCTGCCAGAAACATTCCTGAAAGGCTGGCATCAGTTCATTTACCGGCAGAGAAGCGCAGGAACCTACCGCTATGGTCCGCCGACTCCGCTCAAAAGCTACAGTCCTCTCGATCATCTCCCTGTCCGCCTCCAGGACACGCCTGGCATAGCCAGCCGCCACCTGTCCGGTCTCATTTAGGGCAATCTTGCTTTTTGCCCGATCAAACAGCGGCACTCCCATCTCTTCTTCCAGTTTTTTCATGGATCTGCTCAAGGCAGGCTGGGAGATGTGCAGTTCTTCCGCCGCCTGGGACAGCGTCCCGCAGCGCTCAAACGCCTCCAACTGTTCCAGCAGATAAATCTCTATCATAAATGCCATCTCCTCTCATGGTATAATCAATATTTATACCATGATACCCAATCAGCATTTTACAGTCAACGAATTTTTACTTATGATATAAACAAGTGATAACCAAGAAACATGATATCAGGGCTGAAATAACGCAGCCCGGAAAGGAGACAGACCATGCAGAATATTAAAGATAAAGTTGTCCTGATCACCGGAGCTTCTTCCGGAATCGGAGAAGAAACCGCAAAACTGCTTGCGGCAAACGGAGCCAAAGTCGTCCTTGGCGCCAGAAGGGAGGAACGGCTCAAAAAACTTGCGAAAGCAATCGGCCCAAATGCCATCTGCTTAAAAGCCGACGTATCCAGCCAGGAGGATATGAACGCGCTGGCAGCGCTTGCAAAAGAAACATTCGGAAGGATCGACGTCCTCTTTGCCAATGCCGGAATCATGCCAGGCAGCAGCATGTCTGAGCTGAAGGTCCAGGACTGGATGGATATGATAGATATCAACATCAAAGGCGTTTTGACTTCCATTGCCGCTGTTCTTCCTGAATTCCTGGCTCAGAAAAGCGGACACATCATCGTCACGTCTTCCATTGCCGGAACCAGATCCGTTCCCGGCAATGCGGTATACTGCGGTACGAAACATTTTGTCCGGGCAATGCTGGATTCTTTCCGGGCAGAATCGGTTGCGGAAAACACCCATATCCGCACTACAACCATCTACCCTGGAGCAATCCAGACAGAACTCCTCCATACCATCGCGCCTTCTCAGACCAAATCCATGGTAGAGGAATTCTACCGCAATGTAGGATTACAGCCGGACGCGATCGCCAAAGCCGTCTTATACGCCGTGTCACAGCCGGACAACGTGGATATTTCTGACCTGGCAGTCCGGCCCAGCAAAGAAAGCTAGGCTTCTGCCAGCTAAGACATTCCAAATTCTTCCGGGTAGATTACCGCCCCCTTGACCGGGCCCGCATCTTCCCGGAACTTTAAGGCCATAAAATTAGCGGAGGGGATCCCATCCGGAACAGAAATTCCAAAAACCTCCGCCGGAACATAGCCTGCCCTTGGATAATACTTCTCACTTCCCAGTACCAGAACATAACCATAGCCTAAATCCCTCGCTATCCTATGGCCCTCTTCCATCAGGGCCGTTCCCACGCCCTGCCTCTGGTACTGAGGCCTTACTGACAGCGGGGCCAGCACCAGGACTTCCTTTTCTCCTATATTGGCCTTGGTAAATAAAATATGCCCTGCCAGTTTCCCATCAATTTCCGCCACCAAAGACAGTTCTGGGATAAATGCGTTTCCCTTTCTCAAAGCCTCCGTCAGATCCTGCTCGTTGCCGTCCGCGTGTTCCGCCGAGGCGAAAGCCTCCCGGATCAGTTCGTAGACTTCTTTATAATCTTCCTTTCGTTCTTGTCTGATCAACATCTTACACACATTCCCTTCTATTTTCTTTTTGTTTTATCTCTATTCCCATCTATCTCACCGCCGCCTGTCCCGCAAATACAGCGGCCACCCCCAGCGCTCCGCTCAGGATACAATAAGCCAGCGCGATCTTTAGATTTCCGCTTCTGGCCAAATCGCCCGTTTCTAAAGCAAAGGAGGAAAATGTAGTAAATCCTCCGCAGACCCCTGCTTTCAGAAAAAGGACCAGCCTGGGATTTAGCGAGCTACTTTTCACCGCCAGGGCAGAGATCAGCCCGATAGCAAAACATCCTGTGATATTGATCAAAAATGTTTTTACTGGGAACAGACATCCTTCTCTTATCGGGATCAGACCGATCAGATATCTGCAGACCGCTCCCAAAAATCCTCCCATCCCTACAGCTATACATTCTATCATATCCTCTCGTCTTCTCCTTTCTTTCCTTCTCCAGGCTCTCCCGCTTCCCGCATATCCTGGGCAAAATATTCTCTGACCACTCTGATAAAAGCTTCCATCTGGGGAGAAATCCATTTATTCTTATGGTAATACATCTGGGTCCACATTGTCAGCGAAGGTAGATCCGTCTCAATTTTACGGACACTCCCAAGTTCCAGCGCTTTTCTCGCCGAGAAGCGAGGCAGGAACGAGGCGCCAAATCCAGCTTCCACCATATGCACGATCGTCTCCGTATTGCCGATTTCTAACTGCGCTTCTATGCCCAGATCAAACTCTGCCAGCAGCCGCTCCAGCTCATGCCTGTAACTCTCCCCTTTTTCTGTGAGCGCAAAGGGAAGGCTGACCACCTTTTCTTTCTTCCAAAGACTGCCGGGCGCCTCCTTTGGTTCCCATCCTGCCGGAATGATAAAAATAATCTCTTCCTGGCGCAGCAGCTCTCTCACCAATCCAGGATATTCCGCCTTTCTCTCCAGCGTCAGCAGCAAATCCAGCCGATTGCTCTTGATCCGCTCTATAAACGTGTCGATTCGGTCCGCTGTCTGGACAATGATCTCCACCCTCGGGAAACGATGATGAAATTCCATCAGAAGGTCCGGAAGAAGGGATGTCAGAACCGACTCCGCGCTTCCGATCCTCAGCACACCCGTCATCTTTTCCCCGTTATCTCCCGGCGCTTTTCTCTTTACAGATTCAGCCGCCTGTCCAGCCGTATATAAAAGCTCATTGGCGTAAAATACAAACTCTTTTCCACTGTCTGTCAGATCCACGCCTTTCCCAAGCCTTTCAAAAAGTCTGGTCCCAAGTTCCTTCTCCAGCTGACGGATCTGGACTGTGACCGCCGATTGAGAATACCCCAGCTTTTCCGCTGCTTTAGAAAAATTTTTTAATTCCGCTACTTTTAAAAAAGTAATAATGTTTCTAAATTCCATCTTTTAATTATTAATTATTTTCAACTATATATAAAATCTATGAATTTAACAAATATCTGTCTGAATGTTACTATAATAAGCAAAGAAAATCAAGACGTCTTTAAAAATTTCAGTGAGGTGCAGATATGAAAAACAACACAAAGGAAAACAGAAAAGAATTGGAACAGATCACCTTGCGATTCATCCAAGACTTCTTCCTGCTCAGCCAGGATCTGAAGGAAAAAGAAGTGATCACCACGGCTGGAGCCCCTCTCCTGGAACGGCTGCGAAACATGGATATTCCAGAGAACGGCCGGCAGCCAGACGAAGTCATCTGGGAAATGACGGAACAGATCTACCCTTTTGGCTGCCATTCTGCCCATCCTCGTTTCTTAGGATTCGTTCCCAGCGGCGCTTCATACCTCTCCTGGCTTGGAGATATCATGACCTCTGCCTATAACCGCCATGCGGGAAGTTTCGCTAATTTCCCTTCCGGCTGTATCATCGAACAGAATTTACTCCAGTGGCTTGCCAGACAGGCAGGATTCCCCCGGCAGGCAGGCGGACTCTTTGTCTCCGGAGGCTCTATGGCCAACTTAACAGCCCTTACTGTCGCCAGGGATAAAATCCTGCCGGAAGAAAGCTGGCCTCTGGGGACCGCCTATGTTTCAGACCAAACTCACAGCTCTGTAGCAAAAGGACTGCACATGATCGGAATCCCAGAGTCCCATATCCAAAAGATCCCGACGGACATGACGTTCCGAATGGATGCCTCTGCCTTAGAGCAGGCCATCCGCTCAGACCTCTCCAAAGGTCTCCGCCCGTTTACCGTCATAGCCAGCGCTGGTACCACTAATACCGGAAGCGTAGATCCTTTGCCAGAGATTGCTTCTATCTGCCGAAGATATGGGATGTGGATGCATGTAGACGGCGCCTTCGGCGCTTCCGTCCTTCTGTCTCGGAAGCATCGTCATCTCCTGGATGGAGTCCAGCTTGCCGACAGTCTGAGCTGGGACGCTCATAAATGGCTGTTCCAGACATATGGCTGCGGCATGGTCTTTGTCAAAGACAAACGAGATATGGTCCGCAGTTTCCACTCGCATCCAGAATATCTCAAAGACCTGGATACAGAGGAAGAATCTATGAATCCCTGGAATCTGGGGCC
>CABPCP010000093.1 GCA_902406105.1 uncultured Mordavella sp. | reverse complement strand
CCCGCTCTTTGCCAACTCTTTTTGATTATACCATTTTTCTTTAAAAAAGAAATAAGGGCACAGGATTTTCCTGTGCCCCGCGGCTGTCCCCACTCTATTCTACTCTCCCATATAAACGGCCGCGATATCTTCTGAAACCACCTTGCGTATCTCCTCATAGACAGGTTCGCATGCCTCGATCATCGCCGCTTTTGTTTCCTCGTCCAGGCTTAAGATCTGAGTCCCGCTTTCCTCGATCTCCCGGATACGTTCCGCGATCCTTTCATCGGAAGCCTCTCGCGCGTATGACTGCGCAGACTCCTGCGCTTTTCGCAGGATCTCCTGGTCCTCGTCGGAAAGACTGGCGTAGAATCCCTCATTGACGATCAGCGAGATCAGATGTGGAAGATGGTTCGTCTCTACCACATAGTCCTGCTGTTCATAAAGCCGATTGGACACAATAACTTCATACGGGTTCTCCTGGGCATCGATCGTATTCTGCTGCAGGCCGATGTAAACCTCGCTGAAATTCATCGGAGTAGGATTGGCCCCCAGCGCCTTCCAGAATTCCAGATGATACTGGTTCTCCATCGTCCGTATCTTCTGCCCCGCAAAGTCCTCGAAGGATTCCACCTTCTGATTCGTCGACATCACGCGAAAGCCCTGGTCCGCGAAGCCAAGGAGCTCATATCCGGCTTCCCGGTAGGATCGGCGGATGAGATCCAGGAATTCCAGCTCATCGATCGTCTCTCTTACTTCCTCCAGGCTGTCAAACACACAGGGGCTGTCGAAAACTGCCGTATCCGGGATGAAGTTGACCTGAGGGGCCGTATTCTGCACGACAAAGGGGATATCCCCGTCGTAACAGCTCTCTAAGAGTTCCCGGTCTCCTCCCAGCACACTGTTGGGATAGATCTGGATCTCAATCCGCCCGCCGCTTAAACGGTCTACTTCTTCCGCAAATTTCTCCGCGTAGATCTGCGTCACCGTATCCTCCGGACTTGCGGTGGCCAACGGGTACGCGTATGTCTGTTCTTCCTGGTCTGCCGCGCATCCCGCCAGGATTCCGGCGGACAAAGAGACCAGAAGCGCGTATTTCCATCTCTTCATATTTCCTCCAAAGTTGAAACTACAATAGTATCAGGCTGACAGCCGGCACAAACGTGATCACCAGAAGCGCCAGCAGAAAATATCCGATCATCGGCACTGCCTTTCCGGCAATCTCCATCACCGGAATATCTGACAGCGAAGACGCCACGAACAGATTGACCCCAATAGGCGGTGTCACAAAACCAATGGCCAGATTCACCACCATGATGATCCCAAAATGGATAGGATCTACTCCCACTTCCGTCACGATCGGAAGCAGGATCGGCGTCAGGATCAGGATCGCCGGGGTCGTATCCATGATCATCCCTACCGCCAGAAGGAACCCGTTGATGACCAGCAGAAGAATCACCGGGTCTGCAACATGGCTTAAAATCCAGTCGCTGACTCCCTGGGGCACCTGCAGGAGCGTAAGCACCCTGGAAAAGGCCACCGATGCCGCCAGGATAAACAGAATCGGCGTATAAGTACGGATTCCTTCCACCAGGATCCCCCAGATATCTCCCACGGAAATGCTTTTATACACAAACAGACTGATGAACAGCGCATAGAATACAGAGATCACCGCCGCTTCCGTAGGGGAGGCGATGCCTGCGTAGATGCATCCCAGGATGATCACCGGACTTAGCAGCGCCAACGCGCTTTCCCTCAGGACACAGAGGAACCCTTTCTCTCTGAGGGTGCCTACCAACTCCTGCTTTTTCTTCTCATCCTCCCCATGTTTTTTACAGTAAAACACCGCATACATCATCAATAAGAGGCTGATAAAAATACCCGGGACGATCCCCGCCACAAACAGGTCGCTTACAGATGCGCCGGAGGCCATTCCGTACATGATAAAGGGAATACTGGGCGGGATGATCACACCCAGCCCTCCCGCCACCGCCACGATCGCCGTGGAAAAGGTCTTATCATAACCCATACGGATCAGGATCGGGATCGTCATACTTCCCACCGCCGCCACCGTGGCTGGAACGGAACCGGAAATAGCCCCGTAAAACAGACAGGTAACGATCACCGCGCAGGGCATCCCAGCCGTCCGCTTCCCCATGAAATACGCAAATACATGAAATAATTTCTCCGAAATCCCTCCTTTTGCCATAAGGATCCCCGACAGCACGAACATCGGTACCGCCAGCAGCGGAAAGCTGTCCAGTCCTCCCAGCATGGAGCGGACGACAAACGTCCCGCTTGCCGCAAAGGAAGAATCCAGTATCCCCGGCAGGACGGATGCCGCCGAAAGGGAAATGGAAACCGGGATCGCAATGACCAGACAGACTATAAATACAAGAAATACAATAACAGTCGGCATGATCTACTCCTTTCCCCGCACAGCCCGGAACTCCACGATCCATCTCTGCAGCACCCGGACAGCGGCAAGAAGGAACCCCAAAAGCGGCGCCGCCTGCACCGCGTACATAGGAAGTCCCAGGGCCGGGCTCGTCTGCCCGCTTGCGATGGCCGTATGGAAATACTTCCACGCGCAGGGGATCAGATAGAAAAACAGGATCAGTTCCAGCGTGTGATTCACCACTTTAAAGAGGGCTTTCCCCCTCTTTGGAAACAATGCCACAAATTGTTCGATCTTGATCGAGATACACTTCTTCGTACAATAGCTGACGCTTAAGAAGCCGGCCCAGATAAAGAGATATCTGGTCAGTTCCTCAGACCAGGTAAGAGACATGCCAAGCGCATATCTGGAAAACACCTGGATCCCCATGATCACCGTCATAGCCGCCAGGAGGAACACCATCAGACATTCCTCCAGGTTCTGGTCCAGCCACCGCAATCCTTTTTTCATAGAGCACCTCACTTTTCCGCCGCCTCAACTATAAGCTTTCATGCAGAAGCCCAAGCACTGTCTTTAATTCCTCCACTCCCATCTGTCCTGGGGCGGAAGCTTTTCCTGCCGCCCCAAACGTCAGCGCTGAGCCAAACACCTCGCCGCACAGTCGGCTGATAACGCCGGTCCCTCCCATAGACATGGTGATGATCGGCCGGTCCGCGTATTCTTCAGCCATTTCCCGGGTAGCGGCAAGCAGTGTCAGGACATCTTTCTTATTCCGGGGCATGACAGCGATCTTAGGAATATCCGCTCCCAGCTGCTGCATCTTGCAAAGGCGGGATAGGATCTCCTCTTTATCCGGGGTTTTCTGGAAATCATGATTGGAAGCCACCACCTTCACTCCACAGGCATGGGCTGTTTCAATAATCTCCTGAACTTCCTTTTCCCCAGTAAACAGTTCCACATCTACCAGGTCGATCAGTCCTGTTTTGATGGCGTTCTTATTCAGTTCTGCATAGGCAGCCGTCTCGATTTCCTTCTCCCCGCCTTCCTTAGCGGTCCGAAAGGTAAAGAGAAGGGGGATGTCTCCCAAAGCCTTCCGAAGCCCCTTTGCCGTCTCTTCTGTCTGATCCGCGTCAAAAATATCCGCATACCAATCTACGCGCCATTCTGCCACATCCGCGCCAAGATCCAGGATCTTTTCCCCCGCTTCCAGGATTTCCTCCCTTGTTGTCCCTACGATAGGTACGCAGACTTTCGGGATACCCTCCCCGATTTTTACATTTCTCACCACTACTGGTCTCATTTTTTATTTCCTCCTTTTTCTTACTGCCGTCCGGGACTTTCCACGGCAGCCAGCAATTTTTCATATCTCAGGTTTACAAATAAAGCAAGAAGCACACCGATCACAGTGATCGCCAGATTCATCACGATCACATTCTCCGCGGACATCTTGGAAGCCGCGCTCAGAATGGTATAGTTGCACAAACTGGACGCGATCATGACAAGGCTGGTGATCGTCCCTTTGATCTTGGGGAACAGATCATTGACTGTGGCTGTTGCCATCTGAAGTACGCCTCCCGCCGCGGAGTAGCCGATCACAAACGCCCCTATATTGCAGATCATCGGTGTCCGTATCAGATACACTAAGATCAGCATGACCAGGGAGATCGCCGGATAGATTACCAGGAATCTTACCTGCCGGAATTTGACGATCAGAATGCTGGTGATCACCAGAGCCGCCATAGTCCCGGCTGAATAATACGTCTGCATGATAGAAACCGAGGCGGAAGGAATACCAGCCACTTCCGTCCCGAAGGTCTGGGCGCAGTTCAGCCAGAGCTGGAAGGTAGCCGTACTGGTAAACCCGATCAGGATCAGCGCCGCGCTTTCCAGGGAGAAATGCGCGTTCTTGAGATTATCGATAAAGGACTCCGACTTCTCATTTTCTGGCTTGGCGGGCAATGGGGCAAAAAGAGCCAGGATCCCCAGTACCGCAATGGCGATCCCCGACACCAGCGGAAGCGCCAGATAAGACATCTGTGTCCCTGCCGCCACTCCCAAGAAAAATGGCATCAGAAGCTGGGCGATCGAGATAAAGAATTTGATCCCCATAGTCGCGATTCCGGTATAGCGGTAAATAATCTCTGTGACTGCCGGATAGGTCGCCGTATCCAGGAACGAATTAGCGATCCCTCCCAGGACTGCCGCCACATAGGCAAACTGCATATTGGGGGAAAATGTGATCCCTGCAAAGAAGATCACATAGGAGGCCACACCGATCAGCACGGAGAGCTTCCTCCCCAATTTGTCTGAGACCGGGCCGGCAAAGGGAAGAGAGATCAATCGGCCAAGACCCAGGGCCGCCGCCACAGAAGTGACCGTCATAACATCCGAGAGCCCCCACTGACTTACCAGCTCTTCCTTCACCACCTGCTGGCTTAAGATGGAGCACCCGATCCCGTGGATAAAATAATTCAGATATAAGATCAACGCGCTTGGTATGTATTTCTTTTCCACACTTACTCTCCTTTTCTATTCGTATCTGATGTCTAGGATTTCCTTCATATAGTCAATGGGCATAGGCTGGCCTGTCCACAGCTCGAAGGCCGCTGAGCCCTGGAACAGCATCATGCCAAGGCCGTTCATCGTTTTACATCCCACTTCTTTCGCCATCTTAAGAAGCGCCGTCTCTCTTGGGAAATAAACCACGTCCGTCACGATCAGGTCTGGTCTTAGGAAAGATTTGTCCGGGATATAGGTCTGACCTTCCAGAGGCTTCATCCCTACCCCTGTAGCGTTGGCAAACAGATAACTATCCTCAATCTCTTCCTTCAACTTTCCAAGGTCCTCCAGATCGTACAAAGCCGCTTTACATTCTGTCTTTTCGTTGATCTTGCGGACCGTCTCCTTCGCGTTTTCCCAGAACTTATCCTTCTGATTAAAGATAGATATCTCTTTCACTCCATCCAAGGCCGCCTGGATCTCGATCGCTGTGGCGGCTCCCCCCGCGCCCACGATCGTCATCTTTTTTTCCGATCACATCAATCTGATTATCCTGAAGAGCCTTCATATATCCAACTCCATCTGTAATATGGCCGGTCAGTACGCCATCGTCATTGACGATCGTGTTGACCGCTCCGCACATCTGGGCTGCCGGGGAAAGCTTGTCCAGATATTTATGGACTACTGTTTTATTCGGCATAGATACATTAGAACCTCTCATTTTTAACGCGCGAAGCCCTGTGATCGCATCCTCCAGGGTTTCATTATCTACCTCAAACGCAAGATAGGCGTAATCAAGCCCTAATTTCGCAAACGCTTCATTCTGCATCGCCGGTGAGCTGGAATGACGGATAGGATACGCCATCAGCCCGATCAACTCTGTGTGACCTGTAATTCTCTCTGACATCGTTTTGTCCTCCATTTTTGTTTGTTAATTAATAAACAACCTCTTACCGTCATTTTATATAAAATAGCACAATTCATAGTCCATTTCTATAGATTTCCCATGATATATATATTTGTCCTCTGGTTTCTTTTCTCCTATAATGTGAGCAGAAAACAGATTGTTAATCAAATATCAAATCTGTCAGTAAACAACCTCTTTCCCTTTTTATTCACATATTTAGGAGGATTCTTATGAAAAACGAGTATAAACATATCTTTGAACCATTGACTATCCGGCGGATGACAATGAAAAACCGGATCATGATGACCCCCATGGGAACCAATTATGGGGAGCAGAGCGGAGAAATGAGTTTTCTCCATATTAATTACTACGAACAAAGAGCCAAAGGCGGAACCGGTCTCATTTTGGTAGAAAACGCCAGTGTAGATTCCCCGGAGGGTTCCAACGGAACGACACAGCTTCGAATCGACCACGACAACTACATCCCCCGTTTGTTTAAATTGACGGAGACGGTGCACAAACACGGCGCCTGCATTGGGATCCAGATCAACCACGCAGGCGCCTCTGCCCAATCCGTACGAACCAACATGCAGCCAGTATCCGCTTCCGATATTCCTTCCAAAGAAGGCGGCGATATTCCCCGTCCTCTGAAGAAGGAAGAGATCCTGCGCATCGTCAAAAAATACGGTGAAGCTGCCAAAAGGGCGCAGATCGCGGGTTTTGACACGGTAGAGGTCCATGCCGGACACTCCTACCTTCTTAGTCAGTTTCTCTCTCCTCTCACAAACCACAGGACTGATGAATTCGGAGGAACTCCAGAAAACCGGGCGCGTTTCGCCCGTATGGTCCTGGAGGAAGTCCGGGCGCAGGTAGGGCCTTTCTTTCCTGTTTTTGTGCGGATCAGCGCGGATGAATTTCTAGAAGGCGGCAACTCTCTGGAGGACACCCTGGACTATCTCCAGTATTTCCAGGAAGAGGCGGACGTCATCGACGTATCCGCGGGTCTGAATGGTTCCCTCCAGTACCAGATCGATGCCAACTATCTGCCGGATGGCTGGCGTTCCTACATGGCGAAAGCCGTAAAAGAAAAATACGGAAAGCTCTGCGTCACTACCGGAAATATCCGGGATCCCCACGTCGCGGAACGCATCCTGGCCCAAGGGGATGCGGACATCATTGGAATGGGCCGCGGTCTTATCGCGGATCCAGACTGGGTAAATAAAGTGGAATTTGGAGATATCTGCGATATCCGGAAATGCATTTCCTGCAACATCGGCTGCGCCGGAAACCGCATCGGCATCAACCGTCCCATCCGCTGTACGGTAAACCCAGCCGTGCCCACTGGAGAAGGATATAAAAAGCAAAAGATCTCCAAGCCGTGCAATGTAGCCGTCATCGGCGGAGGGACCGCCGGACTGGAAGCCGCCTGTACTGCCGCGGAAGTCGGCTGCACCACCTTCCTTATTGAAAAGAAACCTTATCTTGGCGGACTTGCGGCAGAAATTTCCAAAATCCCGGACAAAAAACGGCTGGCAGACTTCCCCAACTATTTGATCCATCGAGCGCAAAAACTCAAAAATCTATTTGTATTTACCGAAACAGATGCCACAGCCGACTTTGTAAAAAACCTGAAGCCTGACATTATCGTCAACTCCACTGGTTCCCTACCCCTGCTGCCCCCGATTCCCGGTCTCCATGAAAACCTGGGCAAAGAAGGAAGCCATGTATACTCCATCTTTGATATGATCTCTCAGATCAAGGATTGCCCGAAAGACATGAAGGGAAAGAAAGTTGTTGTGATCGGCGGCGGAGCCGTTGGCCTTGATGTAGTGGAATTCTTTGCCCCTAAAGGAGCCCAGGTCTCTATTGTAGAGATGCTCCCCGCCATTGGGAACGGCATCGATCCAATCTCAAAGGTAGGTACTTTCACCTTAATAGAGAAATATGGTGTACGCCAGATGCCAAATACCGCGCTCAAGGAAGTACGCCCGGACTCCTTCCTGGTAGAGACCAAAGAAGGGCAGGAAGTACTGGACTTCGACTATGGCTTCGTCTGTCTAGGCATGAAAGCCAACGCCCCGGTGCTGGCTGATCTTAAAAAGACATTCGAGGATGATAATAAGGTAGAGATCGTTAATATAGGCGACAGCGTCCGCGCCAGAAGGATCATTGAAGGTACTGACGAAGGCCGCAATATCCTGAACACCTTGGAAAAGCACGGATACCTGTAAAACATTTTCTAAATCGAGTAGGAGGAAATTCCTCTGATTGAGGAATTTCCGTCCTCTCACACCACCGCTCATGCGGTTCCGCAAGCGGCGGTTCAATCAACCTAACATATGACACGCTTTTCGGCGTAATAGTTACTCATGGAGACTAGCCCAAATGCGGCTAGTCTTTCGTTGTTAATGGCTTTTTGTACCCAGCCATTATGGGCAAGCCTCGCATATCGATCTCCGCAGTAAGCGATGTTGTATGCCGCCCAACGTGGTACGCCCAGTTTCTTCAGGTTCCTTGCCCTATTCTGCGGTGTTTTCCAGTGTTTCCAAATACACATCCGCAGACGGTAGCGTATGTTACTGTCCAGACGCTCACATAATCCCTTCATGCTCCCGATTTTGAAATAGTTTATCCATCCTCGGATAAGCTGGTTCAGTTTCTCCACTTTGTAGCTGTTGCTCACTCCCCAGCTTCTGCATGTCAGTTTCTTCATCTGTACTTTGAATTTCGCTACTGCTTTCGGGTGCGGTCTGGCTTTATATCCCTTGGCAAATGCGTCAAAGTAAAATCCAAATCCGAGATACTTGATACCTTTGGGCTTGTCCACCTTGCTCTTTTCAGCGTTTACTTTCAGTCCCAGCTTTTCCTCAATAAATCGGGTAACACTTTTCATTACCCGCTCCGCCGCC
>CABPCP010000092.1 GCA_902406105.1 uncultured Mordavella sp. | reverse complement strand
GATGACGACCAGGCAACCAAGCGCGGGGATAGGATTTACAGTAAAGATCATGAAGGCTCCGATAAACGCGCCCAGGTAAGCGCCTACAACAGGAAGCAGGGCAGTGGCCCCGATCAGGGTGCCGATCATGCTTGCGTAGGGAAAGCGGAAGATTGACATGCCGATGGTGCAAAGGGCGCCAAGGATCACGGCCTCCGTACACTGGCCGATGATAAAGCGGGTAAAGGTATCATGGGCCGTAGAGATCACCAGCGCCAGCCGGTCGTACCATTTCTTTTTCAAATAGGTTTCCGCTACCGTCTGAAATTGACGGAAGAGCCGTTCTCGTCCAGACAATATGTAGATAGAGAAGATCAGCGCCACAACCAAAGTTACGATCATAGATCCAATAGTGCCCAGGATATATACGGTAGATGAGAAAATATTGCTCAGCCCGCTGGTCAAGTGTGAGGCGGCGCGCTGAAGCAGCTGGGGCCAGTCTACATTTAAGGATTCCAGGAATTTCTCAAGCTGCGGCCAATCTTTGCTGCGGGAAGAGATCCAGGTGATCAGCTGAGAGATAGCCGATGGGATTTCTTTGACCAATACGCCGATGGCGTCCGCAAGCTGCGGGATCACAATCTGGATGATCAGGGTAATGGCCGCGAGGATCAGCCCGATAGAGCAAAGGATGCTGATTGGGCGCCGCACCCGGTAAAGAGGGGCGCTGGGAGCGGCAAAAAAAGGAAGCCGCTCGATCCTGGTGACCAGGATATTCAGGACATAAGCGAAGACACATCCGATCAGCAGCGGACGGACAATACCGGTAAGATTTGTGAATGTTCCAAAGATCGAATCACTGTATTTCAGAAAAAGCACCAGTAAGGCTATGACGATCACGATCATTGCAATTCGTTTTTTATTCATAAGGATTCCTCCCATTTGACGGTTTTGATGTTTCCATCATACCACAGTTTGGGAGGAATCCATATAGTTTTTTATACAGAATAGATTCCGTTTACGGTGATCCGCTTGAAAAAGCGGGATAAACTAAGGGTGACCGTGTCTTCCGCGCTTAAGGGGATCCGGCGGATAAAGACAGAACCGAAACTGTGAGGGAAACTGTGAAAATTTGCTTCCTTCAGGGAAGCGGCTTCATCCGGATCAACAAACCTTGCTGATATATCAAGAACGGGGCCGCCTCAGGTATTGCACATCTGCGGAGTGATCAGGATATCTTTCTGCCGGTGTTCCTTCATGTATTGGGATAAACGTTCGTCTAATTGAAATAACATAAGCGAGACCTCCTTTTTGTTATCTATAAAATGTTTTGCTGATGGTTTAGAGTATACGGGATTCCGGCATAGGGTTCTGTAACAAAGTTACAAAAGGAGATTAACCAGCGGTTAATTTTTTTGAACCATATTTAAGATCTGCTCAGTTGTGGTTTCCCATCCGGTCCGTTATGATAAGAATAAGCAGAGGCCGATGCAAAGAAAGCAAAAGGAGGCTGAACAAATGGAGATTGGAGAAGTCATACGGAAATACCGGAAAGAGAAGAATCTGACGCAGGAGGAAATGGCCGTCCGTCTGGGCGTGACGGCCCCGGCGGTCAATAAGTGGGAGAATGGGAATTCTCTCCCGGACATTGCGCTGCTGGCGCCTATTGCCCGGCTTCTCGGCATTACGCTGGACACTTTGCTGTCTTTTCAGAAGGAACTGACGGCGGAAGAGGTCTGTCATATTATCCAGGAATTAGACCGGATCTTCCAGGAGCGAAGCTATGAAGAAGGGGTGGAGCAGGCGAAAGCGTGGCTGAAAGAGTATCCGGGCAGCGGTCGGCTGCACTGGCAGATCGGAGTGCTGCTGGATGGCAGGCGGATTTTAGAGAAGTGCCCGGAGACAAAGGAGCAGGATGCCCTGATCACACAATGTTATCAGGAGGCTTTCCGAAGCGGCGATGAGGAAGCGAGACGCGGGGCGGCGGACGCCATGTTTTCTCTTTGTATGAGACGGGAAGAATACGAGGAAGCGCAAAGATATCTGGACTATTTTTCTAAGGAGAACCCGGAGCGGAAACGGAAGCAGGCGGAGGTATACCGGAGAACGGACAGGATGGAAGAGGCGGCGAAAACCTACGAAGAGCTGTTATTCTCTTACGCTCAGATGACAGAGGCGGCCCGGTGTTTTGAGATGGGCCGGTATTATGAGATTTCTTCCGGACTGGATCTGGCGGTGATGGAGCAGGACGAAGAGACCGCCGTCGCGATTATGGAAGAAATGCTGTCCTGTGTGGAAGAGATCGGCAGTTTCCGGGAATCATTTCTCTATAGACACATGGATTTCAAAGAAAGGAGACCGGAATTTACAGCCCGGCTGAAAGAAGATCTGAAGCAGTCTTTCCGGGATGATGCGGCCTGCGGATTCCTGAAAGAGAACAAGAGATGGAGGGAATTGGTGAAATAGTCTGGAAGATTTTCAGATAAAAAGCTATAATAAGGCAATCAGGAACTGCGTTCCAGGATGGAAATTCTTGATAATAAAGACGAAACCGGGGGAGAGACGATGAAGAAAGAAACGGCGCACAGTTGTACTAGCTGCACGTATTATGTTTATGACGATGATTATGAGGAATATGTCTGTGATATTAACATGGACGAGGATGAGTATATCCGGCTGATCTCAGACTCTCATTATCAATGCCCCTATTACCGGAATGGAGATGATTACCGGATCGTAAGGAAACAGATATAGGAGGACTGCGCCATTGCGGAGCATGTGGCAGCTGTATTTGAAGAACTGACAAAATAGGATATTTTATCGGAAAAGGATGGCGCGGACCATCCTTTTTTTATGCATGAAAATTTTGTTTAGAAAATGTTTAAAAAATCTAACTGGTTCTGTTAGATTTCTGCTCTAAAGTAGTACCCAGATCAAAACAGAAAGAAGGGCGGTTATGGACAAAGCAGTGATCATTCCGGCGCTGAACCCGGACGGGAAGTTAAAAGAGATCGTAGAAAGGAACTTGGAGCTGGAGAATCTGGTGATCCTGGTGGACGATGGGAGCGACGAGGCTTACAGCCAGCTTTTCTGGGAACTGAGCGAAACTTGTATCGTACTGCATCACGAAGAAAACAGAGGAAAGGGGGCGGCCATTAAGACCGCCCTGAGATATATCAAGGAGGAACTTCGCCAATGCAGCGTGATCGGCATTATGGACGCGGACGGGCAGCATCTGCCGGATGATATGGAGAAACTGCTTCTAAAGGCAGCAGCCACCCCAAAGCCCTGGTCTTAGGCTGCAGGACCATTGACCGGAAAGTGCCCTGGAAGTCGCGGGCAGGGAATCGGATCACAAGGGGAGTTTTCCACTTGTTGACAGGAGTGGCGCTTTCAGATACCCAGACAGGGCTGCGGGCGTTTTCTTTCCAGATGCTGGAATTTATGCTGGAAGCGGAAGGAAACAGATACGAGTACGAGATGGGAGTGCTGACCGCCTGCGCGAGGCGTGGGATAGAGATTATAGAGGTTCCCATCCAGACCATCTACCACGATAAGGAAAATAGCTGTTCTCATTTCCGGAGGATCAGAGATTCGATCAGGATCTACCGGCAGCTCTTCCGATTTTCTGCCGGTTCTCTTTCCAGTTTTGGGATTGATTATCTGCTGTTTGCGCTGTTTACGATTTTTCTGCCGGAAGCGCCCTGGAAGATTCCGGCCGCTAACATTGCGGCCAGAGTTCTCAGCGCGGTCTATAACTACGGGATGAACTGCAGATTTGTTTTTCATGAACGCAAAAGCTTAAGGACGGCGTCAGATTATCTGCTCTTAGCCGCGGCGGTCTTGGCCTTAAACAGTCTGGTGCTGGAAAGCTTTCTGGTATTCTTCCGGATTCCGGTATATCCCGCTAAGATCTTAACGGAACTAGTCTTGTTCTTGTTTAGCTGGCTGGTGCAGAAAAGATGGATTTTCCGGAGAAAGCAAGGGGAGTCTGTAAATTTCAAAAAGGGAGGGGAGTGCATATGAGAGGCACGGAATCAGTTGAGAAAGCGGTATTTGCGTTTCCCAGAAGAATAGGAGGAATGGAATGAAAATCTACATCTATAAGGGAGGCCTTTCAGTGGTCAGAAAAAGCGGTGTGGGGAGCGCGATCCTGCACCAGGAAAAAATGCTGGTTGAGACAGGCGCCCCATTGACAAATTATTGGAAAGAGGCTACGGTAGTACATATCAATACGGTCTTCCCAGATGCGGTCCTGGCGGCCCGCGCTGCAAGAAAGCAGGGGAAACAGGTGGTTTATTACGGTCATTCCACTATGGAGGATTTTAAACATTCCTTCATTGGATCGGACGTTTTGGCGCCTTTATTTAAGAAATGGATCTGTCACTGCTATGAGATGGGGGATGTGATCGTAACGCCTACGGAGTATTCTAGAAGACTGCTTTTAGAATACGGGATCAAAAAGCCAATCTACGCGGTTACCAACGGGGTGGACATCCAGTTTTTTCAGCCGGATAAGGAGGCGCGGGGGAGCGCTTCCGCAGACGATATCATATACCGGCAGACAAAAAAGTTGTCATCTCGGCGGGGCATTTGATTGAGAGAAAAGGGATCTTTGATTTCCTGGAACTGGCCCGTCGGATGCCGGAAACACAGTTTGTCTGGTTTGGCGGAGACTTTCGCCTGGCGCTTCCCCGGAAGGTAAAAAAGGCGGTCAAGGGCCGGCCAGGAAACGTGATTTTTGCGGGCTATGTAGAGGCTTATGAATTGAAGGAGGCATACTGCGGAGCAGATGCCTTCGCCTTTCTAAGCTATGAGGAAACGGAAGGAATCGTGGTATTGGAAGCCCTTGCCAGCGGCGTACCGGTATTAGTGAGAGACATTCCGGTCTATGATGGCTGGCTGGAAGACGGCGTTCAGGTATATAAAGCCAATTCCGCGGAGGGGTTTCGGAGGCGGCTGGATCAGGTTTTTGCAGAAGACACGTCCGAGCTTAGGGAAAGGGGAAGACGTTTGGCCTGGGAACACAGCATCTATCAGGCGGGAATGTTCCTGGATGGGGTCTATCAGCTTGAGAAGCTGGGAAGAAAGGAGAAAAAGGCATGTCTCTGAAAAAGCGGATGTTCCGTTCCAATATGCTGATTTTATGTTCGGCTTTGGTTTCCTTGATGTTGATTCTGCTTCTGGTGTTGATTTTATTCGAGGATTCTGTGGAAAGCCAGCTGCACTCCATCAGCCAGACAAGGCTGGAAAGTCATGTGGGAGAAGTGGCGCGGATTGTGGATCAAGAGGAGATGGATCGTGCCCAAGATCTTCAAAAAGAAGTGGGAAAATGGGGATATCAGTCGGCGGTGATCCAAGAAGGGAAAGTACGTTCCGGGGACGACAGCGACCGGATGGCGGACCTGGCGGAATTCTTCCATCAAGAGCAGATCAGCGGAAATGAGACGAACATCTTCTCATTTGAAAAGATGACGATTGTTGGAAAGGAACTGTCTGGGGGAAGAGGATATCTGGTGGCAGTTCATTTCCCGGAAGAGAATTGGCTTACATCTTCTTTGAACAGTTCCTTTTATCTCTTTTTAGGAGGCGTTTTCCTGGCAGGGATCAGCGCTATCGTGATCCTTTTGATCCTGGCTTCCTTTTTTACCCGGAAGATGAACAGGAGAGTCATGGAACCGGTGGAATTGTTAGTGTCCGGGGCGGAGCGGATCAAAAACGGGAATCTCCAGGAAGAGATCGTCTATGAGGGCGAAGAAGAGTTTGAGCACGTCTGCCAGACCTTTAATGCCATGCAGCATACGATTCTGGAAGATCAGAAACAGCGGGAGAAATATGAGAGGGCAAGGACGGATATGGTAACCGGGATCTCGCATGATCTGCGTACTCCTTTGACTTCTATCCGAGGTTATATCAAGGGGGTCCTGGATCATGTGGCGGATACGCCCAAAAAGCAGGAACTGTATCTGAGGACCGCTTATGAATCTACAGAGGAAATGAATGTGCTGCTGCAGAAGCTCTTTGATTTCTCCCGGATGGAAAGCGGCCAGATGCCATTTCATATGGTCAGGGTGGATCTGGCGGAATTTACCGCCGCTTATACGGCCAAAAAGGAGGAAGCGCTGGAACCGGGAAAAGGCAGAATGACTTTCCGGAAGGATCAGGAGACGCTGCCGGAGATTTTGATGGATGTGGAACAGATTCCGCAGATTTTTGATAATCTGCTGGAGAACAGTATGAAATATGCGGGGACCTGTCCGGTAGAGATAGAGATTCATGTTTTTGAAAGTGAGGATTCCGTAGTCCTGGAATGGAAGGATAATGGAAGCGGAGTACCGGAAGAAAAACTGCCGCGGATTTTTGAGAGATTTTATCGGTGTGATGAGTCCAGAAGTGAACAAGGCAGCGGTGTGGGTCTCTATGTGGCTTCTTATATCATGGAGCGGCATCAAGGAAGAATTGAAGCGGAGAACGACCAGGGGCTGAAGATCCGGCTGATCTTTCCAAAGGAGGTGTAGGGATGGCTAAGATCTTGATCGTAGAAGATGATGATAAAATTGCCTGGCTGGAGAAAGACTATCTGGAAAGCAATGGGTATGAGACGGAGATTATAGAGAGAGGGGATCAGGTGATCCCCAAACTGAAAGAGGCTGAATACGACTTGATTCTTCTGGATCTTATGCTCCCCGGGCTTGACGGGTACGATATCTGCCGAAGAATCCGGGATGAGATTGATATTCCGATTCTGATGGTAACGGCAAGAGCAGAAGGCGTGGATGTGATCCGCGGATTGGGCCTTGGAGCCGATGACTATATTACAAAGCCCTTTGATCCTTCTCAGCTTGTGGCAAGGGTCCGCGCTCATTTAAAGCGATACGCGAGACTGACGGCGAAGCGAGGAGAAGAATTGGGGACCGGAAGAGGCAAAGAACGCATCCAGATCCAGGATGTAGTAGTGGAGCCGCTTACCCGGAAGGTGTGGAAAGGAGATAGGGAATTGAGGCTCCCAAACCGGGAATTTGAACTGCTCTCTTTTCTGGCCGAGAATCCTAATATTGTGTTTTCTAAAGAAGCGTTGTTTGAGAAAATCTGGGGTTTTGATTATATTTCCGATGCCGCTACCGTGTCGGTCCATATCAACCGTCTGAGGGAGAAGATTGAAGACGATGCCCGCAATCCTAAGATTCTGGAGACTGTTTGGGGCGTAGGATACCGTCTGAATCTTTAGATGAAAGAAGAAAAGAGAAAGAAGGAATGAGAAAATGTGGCTTTTCTACGCCATAGGATCCGCTTTTTTCGCTGGGGTGACTTCCATCCTGGCAAAATGCGGCATCCAGAAAACGGACTCTACCGTGGCGACGGCAGTGCGGACGGCGGTGATCCTGATCTTTTCCTGGGTGATGGTATTTGCGGCAGGTTCCTGGGGACAGATCCGGGAGATCAAGGGGAACACCCTGCTGTTTCTGATCCTGTCGGGGCTGGCCACAGGAGCTTCCTGGCTGTGCTATTTTAAGGCTTTGCAGACCGGAGAGATCAATAAGGTGGTTCCCATTGATAAATCCAGTACCGTTTTGACCATCCTGCTGGCCTTGCTCTTTCTTGGGGAAGGTATTTCTCTGCCCAAATTGGGGGCAGTGGTTTTGATCGCTGTGGGAATCCTGATGATGATCGAGAAGAAGGATGTGCGGGAACAGAAGGAAAGGGGGAAAAGAGGCTGGTTCCTTTATGCGGCTGGTTCCGCCTTTTTTGCCAGCCTGACGGCTATCCTTGGGAAGATCGGCATCACCGGGGTGGAGTCCAATCTGGGAACAGCCATCCGTACCTGCGTGGTACTGGTCATGGCTTGGATGATGGTAGGAATCCAGGGAAAGGGCAGCCAGATCCGGCAGATCCCGCCAAGAGAGGGGGCTTTCATCTGTGCTTCCGGGCTGGCTACGGGCGCCTCCTGGCTGTGCTACTACCGGGCGCTGCAGGAAGGACCGGCAAGCATCGTGGCTCCCATTGACAAGCTGAGCGTGCTGGTCACAGTGGTATTTTCTTACTTTGTATTCGGCGAGACGCTGGGGAAGAAAGAAGGAGCGGGGCTTTTGCTCCTGACTGCCGGAACTGTGGCGATGGCCTTACTTTGAAAGAATCAGGTTGCTGATATAGGGACGCTTCCCGGAGAGGACATCGTCATAGAATTCCTGTTTCCAGTCAATATAATCGACACATCCCTTTAATTCGTCTATGGAGGCCAGGAGAGCTTCCCGCTTTTTGGCCAGCATTTCTTTTCTCTGGGTGATGGTGGAAGGTCCCTCCAGACAGAGGGCCAGATATTCCTTCATCTCCTGGATGCTCATACCGCATTTCTTTAAGCAGACCAGATCTTTGATCCATTTGATATCCCGTTCGTCAAAGATCCTCCGGTTATTCTTGTCCCGCTTCACATTGGGGACTAATCCTTTGTTGCAGTAATATTTCAAGGCCTGGTAGGTCATATCCGTCTCTTTGCAGGCCTGCATCATGGTATAGGTCATTAAAGGCGCCTCCTTTTCAGATTTCATTATGTTCTGTATTCTTAACCGATAGAAACAATCGGTTGAAACAATCATATTGTACAGCAAAACAATCATAAATACAAGAACTGTGCTTCCCGATATTCCTCTTATTGCGCGGGTTAATTGAAAAATTAATTGCAACATAGGTTGTTGCGGTTA
Organism: uncultured Mordavella sp.; assembly: GCA_902406105.1. Taxonomy (GTDB): domain Bacteria; phylum Bacillota; class Clostridia; order Lachnospirales; family Lachnospiraceae; genus Massilistercora. Next base: position 51 of record CABPCP010000092.1, on the reverse strand, counting down.
GAATTACAAGGCATATGGGCCATGGAGTTGCAGTTGTAACTTCATGGTTTC
>CABPCP010000091.1 GCA_902406105.1 uncultured Mordavella sp. | reverse complement strand
CTCAGTGCTCTGCGGGTCGAAAAATTTTCCGGCGAAGGATCCCTTTGTGGAATTTGTAAAAGGATCCCTGAACACCTTCCTCAACGCCATGACATACCCGGATAAGACGGTGTATCCAGTGGCCAGCTGCAACGATAAGGATTTTCAGAACCTGATGCATGTGTACATGGATGCGGTATTTTATCCGAATATTTATCAGCATGAGGAGATCTTCCGGCAGGAAGGGTGGAGCTACCGCTTGGAGTCACCGGAAGGGAAGCTGTCCTATAATGGAGTGGTCTACAATGAGATGAAAGGGGCTTTTTCTTCTCCGGAGAGCGTGTTGGACCGGGTGGTCTTGAATACTCTTTTCCCGGATACTTCTTACGCCAACGAATCCGGCGGGGATCCGGAAGAGATCCCGAAACTGACCTACCAGCAGTTCCTGGATTTCCATAGGACTTATTACCACCCCTCCAACAGTTATATCTATCTGTATGGCGATATGGATATGGGAGAAAAGTTAAGATGGCTGGATGAGGAATATTTGAGCGGCTTTGAGAAAATTGATGTGGATTCCCGGATCAAGTATCAGGAACCTTTTGCGGAAATGCTGGAAAAAAGGATTCCATATTCCATAGCAAGCGATGAATCTTTAGAAGATAATACCTATCTTTCTTATAATAAGGTGATCGGGACAAGCCTGGATCGGGAGTTATATCTTGCTTTCCAGATCCTGGATTACGCGCTCCTCTCCGCGCCGGGAGCGCCGCTTAAGAAAGCGCTGACAGAAGCCGGCATCGGGAAGGACATTATGGGATCCTATGATAATGGGATCTACCAGCCGATCTTCTCTGTTATCGCAAAGAATGCCAATCTGTCCCAGAAAGAGGAATTCCTGAAGGTGATCGGTGAGGTCCTCCAGGAACTAGTTAAAAACGGCATTGACCGGAAAGCTTTGGAAGCGGGAATCAATTATCATGAATTTCGTTACCGGGAAGCGGATTTTGGAAGCTATCCCAAGGGATTGATGTATGGCCTGCAGATCCTGGACAGCTGGCTCTATGATGATACAAAGCCATTTATTCACATCGATGTGCTGGATGTGTTTGAGTTCCTGAAAGAAAAGCTGGATACCGGATATTATGAGAACTTGATCCAGAGGTACCTTTTAGATAACCCTCACGGCGCGGTAGTGATCGTGGAGCCGGAGCAGGGAAGGACTGCCAGGCTGGATGCCGCTTTGGATGAACGATTGCAGGAGTACAAAGCGGGATTGAGCAGGGAAGAAGTACAAGAACTGGCAGAACGCACGAAAGCCCTGGAAGATTATCAATCTGCCCCGGAAAGAGCGGAGGACCTGGAGCGTATTCCTGTTCTGAAGCGGGAAGATATTTCCAGGGAAATTGAGCCTATCATCAACGAAGAAATGACCATTGCCGGGGTGCCGGTCATTTTCCATGAGACGCAGACCAATGGGATTGGGTACCTGGACCTTTTATTCGATATGTCCGGCGTGAAAGAAGAGCTGCTTCCCTATGTGGGAATCCTGCAGTCCGTTCTTGGTATCATCGACACGGAACATTACAGTTATGGAGAATTGTTCAACGAGATCAACCGTTGTACCGGCGGCATCGGTACCAGTTTAGAACTTTATAATGATGTGACTAATATCCGGGAGAAGGCTTTTAAAGCCACCTTTGAAGTGAAGGGGAAGGCATTGTATGAGAAGCTTCCTGTGCTTTTCTCTATGGCAGGAGAGATCCTTACGGTGTCTAAACTGGGAGACGAGCGCAGGCTGAAGGAAATCCTGGCTATGGCCAAATCCAGGCTTCTCATGCGTTTTCAGTCTTCCGGCCATTCCACGGCGGCGCTGCGGGCCCTGTCCTACGGGTCCCCTTCGGCCAAGCTGAAAGATATGACCAACGGCATTGACTTTTACCGGACGGTAGCAAGGATCGAAGAGCATTTTGGGGAGGAGAAGGAATATCTGATCCAAGTCTTGAGAGAACTGGCAGAGCGTCTGTTCCGGCCGGACAATCTGATGATCAGTTATACCGCTTCCAGGGAAGGATTAAAAGGGATGGAAGAAATGATACAGGGATTAAAGAACGTCTTGTTCCAGACTCCGGTGAAGGAAGAATCCTGTATCCTGCGCTGCGAGAAGAAGAACGAAGGATTTAAAACCGCCTCTAAGGTGCAGTATGTGGCCCGTACCGGGAATTTTATCGACAATGGCGCAGAGTATACTGGAGCTCTTCAGATCTTGAAAGTGATCTTAAGCTACGATTATCTGTGGCAGAATATCCGGGTCAAAGGAGGCGCTTATGGCTGTATGAGCAGCTTTAACCGGATCGGCGAAGGGTATTTCGTGTCCTACAGGGATCCCAATCTGAAGCGGACGATGGAGGTCTATGAGGGCGTGACGGATTATCTGAAGAAGTTTACCGTCAGTGAACGGGATATGACCAAATATATCATCGGGACCATGAGCAATATCGATCATCCTATGACGCCGTCCGCAAAGGGAGAGCGTTCCATGAATCTCTATATGAATAAAGTGAGCGCGGATATGATCCGGGAAGAGAGAAGACAGATCCTGGAAGCAGGACAGGAGGATATCCGGGCGCTTTCCAAGGTCACAGAGGCGCTGTTGAAAGCAGGACAGATCTGTGTGATCGGCGGGGAGGAAAAGATCGAAGAAGAGAAATCCATGTTTGATACGGTGACCAGTTTTTAGGAAAGAGAAGAAATAGGGAGGAACTATGAGAGAGGATTTTAGATCTGGGTTTGTAACATTGATCGGCCGCCCTAATGTAGGGAAATCTACACTGATGAACTATCTGGTGGGACAGAAGATCGCCATTACATCCAAGAAGCCCCAGACTACAAGAAACCGGATCCAGACGGTGCTGACCACAGAAGAAGGACAGATCATCTTCGTGGACACGCCGGGGATCCATAAGGCGAAAAATAAATTGGGAGAATACATGGTGAATGTGGCCCGGCAGACTTTGAATGAGGTGGACGTGATCCTGTGGCTGGTAGAGCCTGCCACCTTTATCGGGGCGGGGGAACAGCACATTATCCAGCAGCTGAAGAAGGTGAATACGCCGGTGATCCTGGTCATCAATAAGATCGACAGCGTGAAGAAGGAGGAAATCCTGCCGGCCATCGCCGCCTACAAAGATAAGCTGGATTTTGCGGAGATCGTGCCTGTGTCCGCCAGGAGCGGCGAGAATACAGACGAGCTTCTCAAGACAGTGATGCAGTATATGCCCTACGGACCGCTGTATTATGACGAAGATACGGTGACGGATCAGCCGGAGCGGCAGATCGTGGCGGAGTTGATCCGGGAGAAGGCGCTCCACTGTCTGGAAGAAGAGATTCCCCACGGCATCGCGGTCACCATTGAAAGTATGAAGAAAAAGGGGAAGATCACCCATATCGACGCTACGATCATCTGCGAGCGGGATTCCCACAAGGGGATAATTATTGGAAAACAAGGAAATATGTTGAAAAAAATCGGAAGCACCGCCCGCTATGAGATCGAGAAAATGCTGGACTGCCAGGTAAATCTCAAGCTTTGGGTGAAAGTAAAAAAAGACTGGCGGGACAGTGAATTCCTAATGAAAAATTTTGGATACCGGGAAGAAGAATAAAAGATCCCGGCCATGGGAGAACCTAATCTTAACCGTAGGAGACGGAAGAAAATAACGGACAGATGAGGTGATTTCATGGAAGAAACATACTGGAGACGATTCCTGGAAACGGGAAAAGTAGAGGATTACTTGTATTACAGAGGAATGGAAATCTGCAGCCAGGTAATGAAGAATCACGAAGGTGAGCCGATCGATGAATCAGATAACAGTGACGGGTATGGTACTTGCCGCGGCGCCTGCGGGAGAATATGACAGGCGGGTGGTGATCTTGACAAAAGAGCGGGGAAAGATCGCGGCTTTCGCCAGAGGAGCCAGGCGCCAAGGAAGCGCCCTCCTTGGGGTGACAAGCCCCTTTTCCTTCGGAGAGTTTACGCTGTATGAGGGGCGGACATCCTATACGCTGATGTCGGCCTCTATTTCCAATTACTTTGAAGAACTGCGGACAGATGTAGAAGGTGCTTACTATGGGTTTTATTTTATGGATATGGCCAATTATTATGCCAGGGAGGCGGCGGACGAGCGGGAGCTTTTAAAGCTTTTATATCAAACGCTGCGGGCGCTGTCCAATGTACATATTCCCAACCGGCTGGTACGGTGTATCTATGAGCTGCGGATGATCGTGATCGAGGGGGAAGGCCCCCAGCTTGCGGAATGTGTCCTGTGCGGCAGACGGGAAGGGGAGAAGCTGTTCAGCGTCAGAAAGGGAGGACTGATCTGCCCGCAGTGCGCCAAGAAAGCCGGAGACGGAAGGACTTTGCGCTCCTCTACTCTTTACGCGATGCAGTATATCGCGGGGACACCCCTGGAGAAACTGTATACCTTTGTGGTGAAAGAAGAGGTGCTGGAGGAATTGGAGCAGATAATGAAAGCTTATTTGGAAATGTATCTGGGGAAGCGGTTTAAGTCTTTGGATATTCTGGAAACAGTAGTGAACCAGGGAATATAAAATGCTCTGGAAAAACCTTGGCAGGGGTTGCAAACCAGGAGGGATAACTGTATAATAATTAACAATTATTATAGTAAAAAGAGAGGACAAGGGTATGGTTGAAAAGACAATGGATAAGATCGTGGCGTTAGCCAAGTCAAGAGGATTTGTTTATCCTGGGTCTGAGATTTACGGAGGACTTGCGAATACATGGGACTATGGAAATCTTGGAGTAGAGTTAAAGAATAATGTAAAAAGAGCCTGGTGGCAGAAATTCGTCCAGGAATCTCCTTACAATGTGGGAGTGGACTGCGCGATCCTGATGAACCCGCAGACATGGGTGGCCAGCGGACACCTGGGCGGATTCAGCGATCCATTGATGGACTGCCGGGAATGTCATGAGAGATTCCGCGCGGATAAGATCATAGAGGATTACGCCAAGGAGCATGGCCTGGATATAGGGGACAGCATTGATGGGTGGAGCCATGAGAAGATGGAAGCCTACATTGAAGAGCACCAGATTCCATGTCCGATCTGCGGCAAACACAATTTTACAGAGATCCGGGAGTTCAACCTGATGTTCAAAACCTTCCAGGGAGTAACGGAAGACGCGAAAAGCGTAGTATACCTGCGCCCGGAGACAGCCCAGGGAATTTTCGTAAACTTTAAGAATGTACAGCGTACATCCAGAAAGAAGATCCCATTTGGAATCTGTCAGATCGGGAAATCCTTCCGGAATGAGATCACACCAGGAAACTTTACGTTCCGTACCAGAGAGTTTGAGCAGATGGAGCTGGAGTTCTTCTGTGAGCCGGATACTGATCTGGAATGGCATGCGTACTGGAAGCAGTTCTGTCTGGACTGGCTGAAGAAACTGGGATTGAAAGACGAAGAGGTGCGTTACCGGGATCATTCTCCAGAAGAGCTGAGCCACTACAGCAAGGCAACGACAGACGTAGAGTTTTTGTTCCCCTTTGGCTGGGGTGAGCTATGGGGAATCGCGGACCGGACAGATTTCGACCTGACTCAGCATCAGAATGTTTCCAAACAGGATATGTCCTACTTTGATGATGAGAAGAAGATCAAATATATTCCGTATGTGATCGAACCATCACTGGGAGCTGACCGTATGGTTCTGGCGTTTCTGTGCAGCGCTTACGATGAAGAAGAGCTGGAAGGCGGAGATAAGAGAACGGTGCTTCATTTCCATCCAGCGCTGGCGCCGGTGAAGATTGGAGTTCTGCCGCTGTCTAAGAAACCCGATCTGGGAGCGGAAAAGGTCTACGCAAAACTGAGTAAGAAATACAACTGCGAGTTCGATGAAAGAGGAAATATCGGAAAACGCTACCGCCGTCAGGATGAGATCGGCACGCCGTTCTGCGTCACATATGATTTTGATTCGGAGGAAGACGGCGCTGTGACAGTCCGCGACCGGGATACGATGGAACAGGAGAGAGTGAAGATCGAGGATCTGGAAAGCTACTTCGAGAAGAAGTTTGAGTGGTAGGAGTATTCCGGGGAAAAGAAAAGGAATATCTGGAAGCCGTGGGAAAGCAAAAAGAGACTTTCCCACGGCTTTTCTTTTGTAAGACTGCTTTTTATCTGGTCTTATGGTATAATTTACTTTAAAGACAACGGGGATCTGAAAGGAAGGCTTGATAAGAAATAAAGAGAAAAAGGAGATACCATTATGAGCGGATTATCGGAAAATATGCGGGAGATCGTGCGGGAGTCAGTTCTGTCCGTTAAGAAAGAGGATGTCAAAAAGTATAAAAAAGCGGCGATGCCTTTGGGACTGGCGCTTGGTTCCCAATTTTCGGAGAAACAGATCGGAAACGCTATCGCGGGTTATGCTTCAAACTGTAGAAAAGAAGATATCGTGGTCATGTTTGACAACACTTTTGGCGGCAGCGGAAAGAAGGGGATGGTATTCTCCACAGAGGGTTTTTACTGCGATGACCTCAGCGTGTTAAGAAAGAAACGCCCCCTTCCCCTTCCAGTGCGCTATCAGGAGCTTCAGAGCGTAGAGACAGACGGCGGCACCTTGCTGCTGTATTTGAAAGACGGCCGCTTGGAAAAGGCATTTGGGAGTATTTACAGTGGATTTATCGCAGAAGCTTTGAACCGGATCGTAGAGAGGATCTCCAAGGAGGAAAAGACGGCTGGAGAGAAGGTTGCCCAACCGGAGCCGGAACTTGCTCGGGAAGAAGAGAAGCCAGGGGAAGCCAAGCCGGAGACCGAGGATATTTTCGGATGTATCTGGGCGGAAGAATCGGAAGGAAGAGAGGAGTTGGTACTTTTCAATCTGGAGCGGAGAGAGATCTATCAGATCTATCCGGCGCCCTTTTCCCAGAGAGAAATGGAAACAATGCGCACGCTTGTCTACTTTGCGGCCGCCAGGATAGAGACTTTCCCGGACGGCAGCAGGAGGCTTGCGGAATTAAACAGGCTGGAATCAAGGTATATCAAGGTGATCGTGCTCTGGAATGAGATAACTGACACCTGCTTTACTTTTGCGGACAGTGAGACGGAAGAACACAAATATCGGATCCGGCAGGAAATCTTGGGGATGGATGAAGACGAGCTCTACTTTATGATGCTGGACGAAGATTTAGGAGAGGAGCTTATACTGAGCGCGGTCAATAAAGCGGGAGCCAGCTCTCCTGTCTCTCTTTGCCACGCGCCCTTCTTTGAGGAGGAGGAATATCTTAAAGAGCAGAAATCCGCAGAAGAGTTCCGCAAAAGGGGAGTATAGGAGAAACGCAGAGCGGGAAGAGGATGACTGTTTATAGAAAGAAAACCGACCTCACAATCGTCAGAATGTTGGCCTGACTTTTGGAGGTCGGTTTAAAATGGACTTTATCCTGCGCTATTACAGAATCTTAATCTCAGGATCAAAGGGTTTATCCGCATAACGCTCCGGATGGATCCGTCTGTCGCGGAAATCCGCGATCGCTGTGTAGAGAACATCGGTAGAAGAGTTTACACCGGTCTCGCAGGAATCCTGGATTACACCGATGATGAAACCAACACCTACAACCTGCATGGAGATATCGTCCGGGATTCCAAACAGGCTACATGCCAGCGGGATCAAAAGCAGGGAACCGCCAGCCACGCCAGAAGCTCCAGCCGCGCTGGCCGCCGCCAGTACACACATGATCAGGGCGCTTCCGATGGATACTTTAATATCCAGGGTATTGGCCGCCGCTAACGCCATCGTAGAAATGGTGATGGCCGCTCCGGCCATGTTAACGGTAGATCCCAATGGAATGGAGATGGAATATGTATCTTCATCCAGCCCCAGCTTCTTACACAGTTCCATATTGACCGGAATGTTGGCCGCGGAACTTCTGGTAAAGAAAGCAGTGATAAAGCTTTCTTTCAAGCAGGTGAAGATCAGCTTGTAAGGATTCTTGCGGATAAACAAGAATACGATGATCGGGTTGACGATAAATACAACTGCCGCCATGGTGCCTACCAGTACCAGGATCAGACGTCCATATCCAAGGAGGACTTCCAGCCCCTGCTCGGAAATGGTAGTGAAGATCAGACCGGCAATACCAAAGGGCGCGCAGCTGATGACCCATTGTACAGCCAGGGAAACGGCGTCCGAGATATTTTCCAGCGCCCGCTTAGTCCCCTCGCTGGCGCCTTTTAAGGCGATACCAAAGATGATGGCCCATGCCAGGATACCGATATAGTTGGCGTTGATGATCGCGTTGACCGGATTGTCTACCAGGTTCATCAAAAGATTGGTCAATACTTCGGTTACGCCGCTTGGAGGGGCTACATCACCGGTGTCTGTGTTCTCGGAGAATGTCAGCACGATCGGGAATAAACGGCTTGCGATCACGGCACAGGCCGCGGCTACCACGTTGCCGACCATGTATAAGATCACGATGACTTTCATGTTTGTTTTCTGGCCTTTTCCCATGTGACATAAGGAACTCATGACCAGGAAGAATACCAGGACAGGAGCGATTCCCCGCAGCGCTCCTACAAACAGATCTCCAAGGATGGAGATGCCGGTTGCCTGCGGAACGGTCAGTCCGAGGATGATACCAATGATCAAGCCGCAGATGATCCGTTTTACCAGGCTGATACTGTTCCATTTTTTGACTAGATTCTTGATTGCTTCCATACACTTCTCTCTTTCTCTTTTTCTTTTTTTGGATCCTGCAATGCAAAGATAACGTTAAGACATTGCCTTCTATTAATATACAGGATTTGATAAGGTTTGTAAATAATAACTAGAAATTTTTTTGAATAAATGGAGATTCTGTGCTGTTTGCACAGAACGAACGGAAAGAGAAAAAGAAAAGCATCCAAAGACTGAGCCTTGGATGCTTTTTAAGATTTTATTTGATGATTTTGGTGTGCTACATAATTTTGATCTCAGGATCAAAAGGCTTATCCGCATAGCGCTCCGGATGGATCCGTCTGTCGCGGAAATCCGCGATCGCTGTGTAGAGAACAT
>CABPCP010000090.1 GCA_902406105.1 uncultured Mordavella sp. | reverse complement strand
TAAAAAGGAACTTTTCAACCTGAGATTCCAGAATGCAACGAACCAGTTAGACAATACAAGCAGAATCAAGGAAGTCAGAAAAAACATTGCCAGAATTCAGACGATAATTACTGAAAAGGCAGGACAATAGTGATTAGCGAGGTTCTGTCAGGCTTGGCAAAAAGAACTTCATTCACAATGAAAGGAGTATAGACTGTGGAAAGAAATCTTAGAAAAACCCGTGTGGGCAAGGTTATCAGTAATAAAATGGATAAGACCATAGTTGTTGCAGTTGAAGATCATGTAAAACATCCGCTTTACAAGAAGATTGTAAAGAGAACTTACAAACTGAAAGCTCATGATGAAGCAAATGAATGCAACATTGGCGACAAAGTAAAAGTAATGGAAACAAGACCATTATCTAAGGATAAGAGATGGAGACTTGTTGAAGTTATGGAAAAAGTGAAATAGTATAAGGAGGGAAACCTGCATGATACAGCAAGAAAGCAGACTGAAAGTAGCCGATAACACAGGCGCTAAAGAATTACTGTGTATCCGCGTACTTGGAGGTTCAACAAGAAGATATGCAAGTATCGGCGACATTATCGTTGCGACTGTTAAAGATGCAACACCAGGCGGCGTTGTGAAAAAAGGTGATGTTGTGAAAGCAGTAGTCGTTCGTACGGTGAACAGTACCCGCCGCAAAGACGGTTCCTATATCCGTTTCGACGAAAATGCCGCAGTTATTATAAAAGATGATAAGACACCAAGAGGAACCCGTATCTTCGGGCCAGTAGCAAGAGAACTTCGTGACAAACAGTTCATGAGGATCGTTTCCCTGGCTCCGGAAGTGCTTTAAGGAGGTGTGTAAGGATGTCAATGTTAAAGATCAAAAAAGGCGATATGGTCAAAGTGATCGCCGGTAAAGATAAAGACAAAGAAGGCAAGGTAGTGGCAGTCAACCAGAAAGACGGCAAAGTGGTCGTTGAGGGTGTCAACATGCTGACAAAACACACAAAGCCAAGCGCCTCCAACCAGAATGGCGGAATCATCCATCAGGAAGGCCCGATCGACATTTCCAACGTGATGTATCTGCACAATGGAAAAGCTACCAGAATCGGCTTCAAAATGGAAGACGGCAAGAAAGTACGCTACGCGAAATCAACTGGTGAAGTGATCGCGGATAAGCAGGGTAAGTAATCTTAAGGAAGGAGGTCCAGGACTTTGAGCAGACTGAAAGAACAGTACCAGAACGAGATCGTTGACGCACTGACGAAGAAGTTCGGTTATAAAAATATTATGGAAGTGCCGAAGCTCGACAAAGTTGTTATCAACATGGGCGTAGGCGAAGCAAAAGACAACGCGAAGATTTTGGATTCAGCTATTGCCGATCTTGAGCGGATCACAGGACAGAAAGCAGTGATCTGCAAGGCAAAGAAATCCGTTGCCAACTTTAAATTAAGAGAGGGAATGTCCATCGGATGTAAGGTTACACTTCGAGGCGAGAAGATGTATGAGTTCGTTGATCGTCTTATCAACCTTGCTCTTCCCCGTGTACGTGACTTCCGCGGCGTTAATCCAGACGCTTTCGATGGAAGAGGAAACTACGCTCTTGGAATCAAAGAGCAGCTGATCTTCCCGGAGATTGAGTATGACAAGGTGGACAAAATCAGAGGTATGGATGTTATCTTTGTCACAACCGCGAAGACAGACGAAGAGGCCCGCGAACTGCTGACACAGTTCAACATGCCGTTCAGAAAATAAGGAGGTAAATTATGGCTAAAACAGCAATGAAAGTAAAACAGCAGCGCAAACAGAAATTCTCTACCAGAGAATATAATCGCTGCAAAATTTGCGGACGTCCGCACGCATATTTGAGAAAATATGGAATCTGCCGTGTTTGCTTCCGCGAACTGGCGTATAAGGGACAGATTCCGGGTGTTAAGAAAGCAAGCTGGTAAGGAGGTAAGAGCAAATGACAATGAGCGATCCAATCGCAGATATGCTTACAAGAATCCGTAACGCAAATACTGCAAAACATGATACAGTAGATGTTCCGTCATCTAAGATGAAGCTCGCGATTGCCAACATTCTGTTGGATGAAGGATATATTGAAAAATATGAACTGATCGAAGACGGCGTATTCAAGACAATCCACATTACCTTGAAATACGGCGCAGACAAGAATGAAAAAGTTATCACCGGCCTTAAGAGAATCTCCAAACCTGGATTGAGAGTTTACGCAGGCTGCGAAGATCTTCCAAAAGTGCTTGGAGGACTTGGAACAGCAGTTATCTCTACGAATAAAGGCGTGATCACAGACAGAGAAGCAAGGAAACTGGGTGTAGGCGGCGAGGTGCTGTGTTATATCTGGTAGGCCGAAAGCAACTTAGCGAAAGCAAGCCGTAAGGCGAAGCTTGAGGTTAGTGCGAGGCCGTTCTCTGAGATTAGCGAGGTATTTCACGAGCTTAGCGAAGAGAACTTCCTTGTGAAAGCAACTTAGCGAAAGCAAGCCGCAAGGCGAAGCTTGGGCTTAGTGCTTAATGTAACTGAAAACAGAGTGGGTAAGGCCCATTCCGAAAATTTAAGTTAAGGAGGAAACGGTATGTCACGTATAGGAAGACTGCCAGTTGCGATTCCGGCAGGAGTGACTGTTGAGATCGCGGAAAATAATAAAGTGACTGTAAAAGGTCCAAAGGGGACTTTGGTGAAAGAACTTCCAGTTGAGATGGAGATCAAACAGGAAGGTGAAGAGATCGTTGTAACAAGACCAAACGACTTAAAGAAGATGAAATCACTCCACGGCCTGACCAGAACCCTGATCAACAACATGGTGATCGGCGTATCCAATGGATATGAGAAGGTACTGGAAGTCAATGGTGTTGGATACAGAGCGGCAAAATCAGGAAATAAACTGACTTTGAATCTTGGATACTCTCATCCAGTCGAAATGACGGATCCGGAAGGCGTTGAGACAACGGTAGAAGGACAGAATAAGATTGTCGTTAAGGGTATCGACAAAGAAAAAGTAGGCCAATACGCGGCTGAGATCAGAGATAAGAGAAGACCTGAGCCATACAAGGGCAAGGGAATCAAGTATGCTGACGAAGTGATCAGACGTAAAGTTGGTAAGACTGGTAAAAAATAAGTAAGGAGAGTGTGAAAATGGTTAGCAAAAAGTCAAGAAGTGTAGTACGTGTCAATAAGCACAGAAAAATACGTAACCGTTTGAGCGGTACAGCTGAGTGCCCTCGTCTGGCTGTGTTCAGAAGCAATAACCATATGTATGCTCAGATCATTGACGATACTGTTGGAAATACTCTGGTTTCCGCTTCCACTCTTCAGAAAGATGTGAAAGCAAACCTGGAGAAGACCAATGATGTCGAAGCAGCAGCATACTTGGGCAAAGTGATCGCGGAAAGAGCGATCGAAAAAGGGATCAAAGAAGTTGTCTTTGACAGAGGCGGCTTTATCTATCAGGGTAAAGTTCAGGCATTAGCAGACGCAGCTAGAGAAGCTGGGTTGAATTTCTAGAAGGAGGAGCACACATGAGACAGGAACGTATTGATGCTAATTCATTAGAATTAAACGAAAAAGTAGTATCAATTAAACGTGTAACCAAAGTTGTTAAGGGTGGCCGTAATATGAGATTCACAGCTTTAGTAGTTGTCGGCGATGGAAATGGCCACGTAGGTGCAGGTTTAGGAAAGGCTACAGAAATCCCGGAAGCGATCCGCAAAGGGAAAGAGGATGCGGCAAAGCATCTGATCAGCGTAGCGTTAAATGAAAATGAAAGCATTACACATGATTTTATCGGTAAATTCGGCGGAGCTTCCGTACTGCTGAAAACTGCTCCGGAAGGTACTGGTGTGATCGCCGGCGGTCCGGCGCGTGCCGTGATCGAGATGGCGGGGATCAAGAATATCCGTACGAAATCTCTTGGTTCCAACAATAAGCAGAACGTAGTTCTGGCAACCATCGAAGGCCTGCGTCAGATCAAGACCCCAGAGGAGGTTTCCAGACTTCGCGGGAAATCTATCGAAGAGATTGTAGGCTAAGGAGGTTGATCAAGGATGGCAAATTTAAAAGTTACATTGGTAAAATCTACGATCGGCGCCGTACCGAAGCATAGGAAGACGGTAGAGGCTCTGGGCCTTAGAAAACTCAACAAGACGGTTGAGCTGCCGGACAACGCGGCGACAAGAGGAATGATCAAACAGGTACAGCACCTGGTGAAAGTGGAAGAAGCGTAAACAAGAAACAGATAAGGAGGTGTTAGAATGGATTTATCAAATTTAAGACCTGCTGACGGAGCGAAACAGAGCAGTAATTTTAGAAGAGGACGCGGCCACGGTTCTGGAAACGGCAAGACAGCCGGCAAGGGACATAAAGGCCAGAAGGCACGTTCCGGCGGAGCAAGACCAGGTTTTGAAGGCGGACAGATGCCATTATACAGAAGAATACCGAAGAGAGGCTTTAAATGCATCAATTCCAAAGATATCGTTGGAATCAATGTAAGCGCTCTGGAAGTATTTGACAATGATACCGTAGTTTCTATTGAAACTTTGAAAGAATCTGGTATTATTAAAAATGCGAGAGATGGTGTGAAGATCCTTGGCAATGGCGAATTGACCAAGAAACTCACCGTTCAGGCAAACGCGTTCAGCGCGGGAGCTGTCGCAAAGATTGAGGCGTTAGGTGGAAAAGCAGAGGTGATCTAATGTTAGAGACTTTTCGGAGAGCATTTCAAATTAAAGATATCCGAAAGAAACTGGGATATACATTTTTAATGTTGATCGTGATAAGGCTTGGATCAGAACTGCCAACGCCAGGGGTGGACCCCACATATATCCAGAATTTTTTTGCAGAGAATACCGGTGAGGCGTTTAACTTGTTTAACGCTTTCACCGGCGGTTCCTTTGAAAACATGTCGGTGTTTGCCCTGAGCATTACACCGTACATTACATCTTCTATCATCATGCAGCTTCTTACTATTGCGATTCCCAAACTGGAAGAAATGCGCAAAGAAGGAGAAGACGGGCGCAAGAAGATTACGGCGATCACCCGGTATCTGACTGTAGGACTTGCTTTGGTAGAGTCGGCCGCGATGGCTATCGGATTTGGAAGGCAAGGACTTTTGGTGGAGTTTAATTTTGTAAACGCGGCGATTGTTGTCCTGACATTAACAGCAGGAAGCGCGTTCCTGATGTGGATCGGCGAACGGATCACAGAGAAGGGCGTGGGCAATGGTATTTCGATCGTACTGGTGATCAATATTCTGTCCCGCGTACCAAGTGATATGACATCACTATTTAACCAGTTTGTGTTTGTGGAAGGAAAGAGCCTGGCCTCCAGAGCGCTGGCAGTGGCTGTTATTTTCGCGATCATCGTTGCGCTGGTAATTTTTGTTGTGATCCTTCAGGGCGGTGAGAGAAAGATTCCGGTGCAGTATTCTCAGAAGGTAGTAGGGCGCAGGACTTACGGCGGTCAGTCTACCCATATTCCGTTGAAAGTGAATACGGCAGGCGTAATTCCGATCATCTTTTCGTCTTCTCTGATGCAGTTTCCGATCGTGATAGCTTCCTTCATGGGGAAAGGCGAGGGAACAGGAATCGGTTCAGAGATCTTAAGAGGCCTGAATCAGAGTTACTGGTGCAATCCTCAATATCCGCAATATAGCTGGGGGCTGGCGGTATACATCATCCTGACAGTATTTTTCGCGTATTTCTATACATCTATCACATTTAATCCAATGGAGATCGCGAATAATATGAAGAAAAACGGTGGATTTGTTCCGGGTATCCGTCCTGGAAAACCAACGGTAGAGTATATGACAAAGATCTTGAATTATGTGATCTTTATCGGAGCGTGCGGACTGATCCTGATACAGATCGTTCCGATTTTCTTCAACGGCTGGCTGGGCGCGCAGGTATCATTTGGCGGAACTTCTCTGATCATCATCGTAAGTGTTGTGCTGGAGACGATGAAACAGATCGAATCACAGATGCTTGTGCGGAACTACAAAGGATTTTTGAATACGTAACAGTCTTAAAGGACTGGATGGCAGGACTGGCAGGAAGAGTTCTTTTTGGAGGACATCCTGCCGGACATATGCCGGACACAAGGTTTCATGACTCGCGGGATTTTTTTCGCGGGTTAAAATGCTATAAGGAGGAACTTGAGTATGAAGATCATTATGTTGGGAGCGCCGGGAGCCGGCAAAGGAACTCAGGCAAAGAAGATCGCGGGGAAATATGAGATTCCCCATATTTCTACCGGCGATATCTTCCGGGCCAATATCAAGAATGGCACAGAGCTTGGAAAGAAGGCTAAGACTTATATGGATCAGGGTCTTTTAGTGCCGGACGAACTGGTGGTGGATCTGGTAGTAGACCGGGTAAATCAGAAAGATTGTGAGAATGGTTATGTCCTGGACGGATTCCCGCGGACGATTCCTCAGGCAGAGGCGCTGGATAGGGCGCTGACCGCAATGGGACAGAAACTGGACTATGCCCTTAATGTGGATGTGCCGGATGAAAATATCGTACGCCGGATGTCAGGACGCAGAGCCTGTGTAAGCTGTGGGGCTACATACCATTTGGAGTACGCGCCCGCCAAGCAGGAGGGTGTCTGCGATACCTGCGGAGGAGAATTGATCCTCAGAGACGATGATAAGCCGGAAACCGTACAGAAGCGTCTGAATGTATATCATGAACAGACACAGCCGCTGATCGATTACTATACAAAGGCCGGTATTCTGAAAACAGTTGACGGAACAAAAGAGATCGATCAGGTATTCCAGGCGGTCACAGAGATTCTGGAGGCGTAAGGAATATGCCGATCACTGTAAAATCCGAAAGGGAAATAGAATTAATGACCCAAGCCGGTCAGATCTTGGAAAATGTCCACAATGAACTGGCCAAAGAACTTCATGCGGGAATGACCACCAAAGATGTGGACCGGCTTGGAGAAGAAATCATCAGAAGCTATGGCTGTATCCCTTCATTTTTGGATTATAATGGATATCCGGCTTCTATTTGCGTTTCTGTCAATGATGAGGTTGTCCATGGAATTCCCAGCGAACACAGGTTCCTCCGGGATGGAGACATTGTCAGCCTGGACGCGGGAGTGATCTATAAAGGATACCACTCTGATGCCGCCAGGACCTATGGGATCGGAACGATCAGCCAGGAGGCCGAGAAACTGATCCAGGTGACCAGAGAATGTTTTTTTGAAGGTATAAAATACGCGAAAGAAGGCAATCATCTATTTGATATTTCAGGCGCTATCGGGAGATACGCGCAGGAGAGAGGGTATGGCGTGGTGAGGGATCTGTGCGGCCACGGGATTGGCACTGCGCTCCATGAGGCGCCGGAGATCCCGAACTACGAGATGAATCGCAAAGGAGTTATGCTCAAAGCGGGAATGACCCTGGCGATCGAACCCATGATCAACGCAGGCGGCTGGGAAGTAGACTGGCTGGATGATGACTGGACAGTTGTGACCAGAGATCACAGCCTTTCCGCCCATTATGAGAATACGGTGCTGATCACCAAAGGAGAACCTAAGCTGCTTACCCTGACCGAGGCCGTTCTTTGAGATTGGCGAGGCAGCGTACGCGCCTGACGAAAAGAATTTCAATCGCAGCACAAGGAGAAGAAAATGCCGGAAATGGAAAAAGGTATGCTGGCCGTGTCGAAAGCGGGACACGATAAAGGCAGACTTTATGTGATAATAGAAATAGATGATTCATATGTATACTTAGCAGACGGCCGGTTGAGAACCCTGGATAAGCCAAAGAAAAAGAAAAGAAAGCATGTGCAGATCATCCGGGAGAAAGTCGAGACCGACGGGGCGGACGATGGGGCGATCAGACGGAAACTCAAGGCCATGGGCCAGAGAATGTAACAATATTACAACAGCAATAGGAGGAAGGATGCATGTCAAAAGCTGACGTAATCGAAATTGAAGGAACCGTAGTGGAGAAACTGCCAAACGCCATGTTTCAGGTAGAACTGGAAAACGGACACCAGGTACTTGCGCATATCAGCGGAAAACTTAGGATGAACTTTATCAAAATCCTGCCGGGAGATAAGGTAACATTGGAATTATCTCCATATGACCTCTCTAAAGGAAGAATTATCTGGAGAGACAAGTAAATTGTAAAATTATCTATTGACTTTGCTGAAAACGAGGTGCTATAATATATAGGCACGTTTTCCGGGTATTTTTATGCCCATCCTCAGGCGGCTGCGATCAGAAAGAGGCGGAAAGCGTGAAGAACTAAGGCATAGCAATGGATGAAAGGAGGCTCACCAATGAAGGTTAGGTCATCAGTAAAACCAATTTGCGAGAAATGCAAAGTGATCAAAAGAAAAGGAAGCATTCGTATTATCTGCGAGAATCCGAAGCATAAACAAAGACAGGGTTAGTCCCCGGTCGTTTTAAGTTGAGATGAACCAGATAGCTGACAGCAGACACACTAGGAAACGTGTAGGCTGTTTGAAATATACAAGGATACACTTTTAGCCAGTGAGATTCCTTCGTATATTGCTTCTAATGCCGGGCCCGACGCAGAAGCAAAGGGGGCGGAAAGGGCGTGAATACCGACACGCCTGGACTATCTTCAATAGTCCCTATTAAAGTGATGTAACAGACATGAGAAGCGTTGAGAATCTGTGAAATGAAAACCGGAAAAAACGCTTCGGAAAAGAAAAAAGAAAAATGGAGGGAATTTTACATGGCTCGTATAGCAGGTGTAGACTTACCAAGAGACAAACGTGTAGAAATCGGACTGACTTATATTTACGGGATTGGAAGATCCAGCTCCAACCGTATCCTTGCAGAGGCTGGAGTTGATCCGGATATCCGCTGCAGAGATCTTACAGATGAGGATGTAAAGAAGATCAGTACCGTGATCGATGAGACTCAGATGGTAGAAGGAGATCTTCGCCGTGAGATCGCTCTGAACATCAAGAGACTTCAGGAAATCGGCTGCTACAGAGGAATCCGTCACAGAAAAGGACTTCCGGTACGTGGTCAGAAGACAAAGACCAACGCGAGAACCAGAAAAGGTCCAAAGAGAACCGTAGCAAACAAGAAGAAATAAGCTGTTCGTGAACCTAAGTGAACATGCGGCGTGAGCTTAGTTGAGCGGACATAGGTAGTTTATTGATAGTAGGAACAACTTTAATTTAAGAAAAGGAAAGAGTAGGTTAGTTTTATTATGGCAAAGAAAGTTACAAAGAAAGTGA
>CABPCP010000089.1 GCA_902406105.1 uncultured Mordavella sp. | reverse complement strand
GTCTGAAATGGGGCCGGGGGATTTTTAAAAATCCCCCGGCCCCATTTAATTATCGGTTAATTACCCTGCAAAAAATCCATTAATCGAATCAATGATTTCTCCTGTCTCTTTGACTGGTTTTGTAATAAGGCTTACTACTACAAATATGATCAGTGCCGCACCGAGCCCCCAGACTCCCGCCATAACCCCAAATGGATCAGGGATCACGAAGGTGGTAAAAAGCATAATCGCTTCACCGATACAGATGCTGCTGACCGCCGCGGCAGGTGTCGATCTCTTCCAGTAAACGCCTCCCAGCATAGCTGGTGCCAGCGCTGCCACACCGCCATTTGCCAGCGCAAGGATGTCACTGATCAATCCCGGCCGCATCAATGCCACGATCACGGATAAAAAGCCAAAGATCAGTGTTCCCAATCTTGCCACTCTATACTGCTGGTATTCCGTCGCCTCTTTATTAACGTAGGTTTTATAAACATCCGTAGATACCATGGTGCTGACCGCATGAAGCTGGGAATCTCCCGTAGACATAGAGGCGGCCAGCGCCCCGGATATTACAAGCGCCGCAAATACGATAGGCGTGTACTTTAGAAGCATTTCTGGAAAAACGGTATCCGGTGACGCCAGATCCGGCATAAGCAGATTGCCGATCATCCCTACCGCCGGTGTAAATATATAGATAGACGTCAGATAAATAGACGAAAATACGGAAGACCATTTTAAGACCTTCAAGGATTTCCCTGAGAAAAACCGAAGCGTCACATGCGGGAACATCATCATTCCGATAGTCACTACCAACCATCTGGAAATCCAGTCTGTCGGTGTTACAACTCCTTGGGGGCCGGGCAATGTCAAAAGTTCTGGCACCGCCTGATGGATTGCCTCATAAGCTCCGCTGATGCTTCCGTAATTCTGGGTCACAATGATGTACGAACCGATCACCATCCCGATCCACATGAAAACTCCCTGTGCCGCATCCGTGATAGCCACACCTTTCATTCCACCCATCCAGACCAAGATGATCATAATCGCAAAAAACATGATCGTTCCAAACGCATAACTCAGCTTTCCACCACTGATCACTTCGAAAATATAACCGGAACCTATGGCCTGCATTGCTACATAAGGAACTGTAAAAACCAGCGCGATTACTGTGACTAAAAGGCCGATAGTCTTATTCTGGTATACATCGCTGATATACTGGGACATAGAGATATAACCTCTGGTCTTTCCAAGATACCAAAACCGCCTTCCAATAACCCAAAACATTACGCCCGGAAATACGGTCCAGATTCCATTGACCCACCAGCCGATGCCATTATTATATACAAAACCGCTGGCTCCTAGAAATGCATAAGAGCTGTGGTAGGTTGCGCTAAACGTCAAAGTTAGTACAAAAACGCCAAGAGAACTTCCTGCCGTGGCAAAATCTTTGATGTTTTTCTTATCTTGTCTGGAAGCGTAGAATGCAATCCCAAGTAAAGATAAAGTATAAATCCCAAGAATGATCAATCCTACATTACTCATTGTCATCCCCCCTTACATCGTCATAATCCTTTTTCCATGCTTTAATCTTTAAAACTCCTACAAGGAACGCCACGATCGCCACCGCATACCAAACATCAAGCCATACCAGGAGCGTTGGCCATCCCAGGACAAAAGGATTGGTTTCCGCAAAATCACTGATCTGATTTACAATTGGAGGATTGACCATAATCAGCACAAGAACAAAGATTCCATATACGATTTTTTCACCCTTTGATAATTTCATACCTTCTCTCCTTCCTTATTTTTTCTCTTAGTTATCTATCAGTCTTCCTGCATTTTTTGAATTACACAGACTAATCGTTCTACTAGATGCTCGTGATATTTTTTTCCTTTCTCAGCATCCGACTTAGTCGGTTCTCCCGTTGTTCCTCCTGCGATCTGAGCGTTTTTCTCTGCGTGTGCGTATGTACTTGGAACGTAACATAAGGTATCATGCATAAACGCTGGATCTACAGAATACAACTCCTGACTTTTGATCGGATTGTCCTTTGCCAGTTCCAGGTGGACCAACTCCGGATATCGGTACATCATGTGAGAAGTCTCCACCTCTTCCGCGTGTCCGACCTCTCCAAATCCAAGTTCGCCCACAATATCTTTAGACATATAGGCCGGGTCGAAAATTTTAACAGTAGCCCCTATTTCCCGCTGGATCTTCTCGGCTGCCATCTGCATCCAGATCACATTTACGATCCGGTGTCCATTAATCATTATGATCTTGTCAAATCCATGCTGTTTTAAGGAAGCGGCAATATCATAAACCAGTCCCATCAAGATTTCCGGGCGAATGGTGATTGTTCCCGGAAGAACCATATGATGCGGACTCCATCCAAACCATACCGGCGGGACGATCACTGCTTTTGTCTCATTTGCCGCATCTTCTGCCAGCGTGATCGCCACATAGCTGTCTGTACCAAGAGGCATGTGATATCCATGCTGCTCAATGCTTCCAATTGGAAGTATCGCAACGCCCTTGCTTTCTTCCGCTAATCTTCCTGCTTCTTTCCAACATTTTTCCTGTAGCCATTGACTCATACTAAGCACCTCCAAATTTTCTGTTATTTCGTCTGTTTTTTATAAATTTACCAAATTCTCTCCCCAAAAAATGTGCTCTGCAACACAAAAATTGTGCATTTCACACCTTCCTTCAACTATTGAAAACCTTTATTTTTCATACTATAATGATAAAAATTGTGCAATTTTTCAGGAGGTGTCTCATGAAATCTTATCGTCAAAAAAATCTAGAAGCCTTTTCCAGTCTTGGTATCCAAAAAGATTTTCCCTCCAAAACTATTTTAGAAGTCAGCGGAAGGCCAAAATCTTATGTTTATCTTCTTCTGCATGGACATGTCCGACAGTATTTTATCGCTCCAGAAGGAACGGAAAAAACCCTTCTTCTGCTGTCACGAGGCGATCTTTTTGGTGAGATCACCTGCTTGCAGCAGGATCATGACCAAGTATTTACCCAGGCCCTGTCTTCTGTATCTGTCTGTCAGATTCCTGTCAAAGATTTTATCGCCCTTCTTCAAAATGACAGTTCTATTTCTTATGCGGTCAACCAAATGCTGTCTTATAAATTTCGGATTCTTATGGCGCAATTACAGGATTCTTCCTTCTGTGATGCCGGGGAACGTCTGAAAAATCTCCTTTTGCGCCTGTCTGCCCAGCAGGGGAGGAAGACCGAATATGGCATCCAGATTCCCTGCCGCTATACGCATGAAGAGCTGGCCGGAATGATCTCCTCCACCAGAAGTACCGTATCGAGAAAAATGAAATTTCTGCGGGAAGAAGGATTCCTTACCATTCGCGGGCGTTATCTTTACATCCATCCGCCTGCAGAAGATTAAAAAGAGCCAGGGATTTTTTAATCCCCGGCCCCGATTAAAAAAGCCCTGTCCCCTTTTGATCTATCCTCCAATTTTCCTTAATTCTTCCAAGGTTGCGTCCAGATTCTTTTTGTGCCAATTTTTCCCAAACTGGCCGCCCAGGTAAGAGGAACTCCGCAGGTCGCTCAATCCCTTCTGCTGAGTGGACAGCCTGATCACGCTGTCTTGTGTTTCTATCGTCAAATAATCATTGAGACCCTTTTTTTCTATTTTTATCCCCTTTATCTGGGCAAAGGGAATCGACAGTGCCACTTCCTTTTTCAATCCCCAGGTCATTTTTCCAAAGGGTACTAGAACCACCTCTTCCCTGCAGATCTGCAAAACATAAAA
The DNA here is from genome assembly GCA_902406105.1 of uncultured Mordavella sp. Lineage (GTDB taxonomy): Bacteria > Bacillota > Clostridia > Lachnospirales > Lachnospiraceae > Massilistercora. Next base: position 5,532 of record CABPCP010000089.1, on the reverse strand, counting down.
TTCTGTTCCAACGCTTAAAAATTTGGCGATTGCGTCACTTAAATCCTCCGGCGCATAGGATACAATGATGCTGCGGTTTTCCAGCGGCTCGTATCCTGCTTCCTTAAGGATCTCCCATACCTTGGTTTCTTTTGCCATTTTTCTATCCTCCATGTGTCCTGATGTTTTGAATCAGCGGAAACCTTAGCAGCTTTCCATGATTCCATATCTTCTCACATCAGCCAGACCTTTGGAGGCGTTCTGCCGAAACGGCCGCTTTCGTGCTTAAATGGAAATCTTCGTTTCCATCACTTGGAGCAGAACTTTTTTCTTATTACGAGAAAAATAGCAAGTCTTTCCATCGGGAAACAGAATCTTCCTTTCCTTCATATCCAATCCCTTGATCTGCCGGGTATTTACCAAATAGGCCCGATGGACCCGAAGGAATTGTCTCCCCAACGTCTGTTCCAGTTCCTGGATACTTCCGGTAAAATCTATACTTTCTGTCAAGGTCCGTAGAATGATCCTGTGACTTTTGTCCCCGGTTTCAAAATATAGGATTTCTTCCATGGGCACATGACGCACGGTATCCATGAATCTTACTGTAAAATAGGGTCTGTCTTCTTCCTGCTCCTGTTTCATCCGCTCTGCCGATACCTGCAGGCATCTGCGGACATCTTGAAACATTTCTTCTTGATTTTCTTTCACAATATAATCCAACGCTTCTACCTTATACCGAAAAGTTTCAAAAGCCAGTTCCCGGTAGGCTGTCACATAGATCAAAAATCCTCTGGAATCTATAGCCCGCAGAGCCTGTCCCAAAGTAAAACCTGTATATTCCTGGTCTTTCAGATCCACATCTAAAAAATAAATTCCTCTTTTTCCACTCTCTCCCACAACAGCAAGCAACTCCCTTGGGCTGCCTGTATCCATCACAACTTTCATATCATAACCGGAAATCAAGATCTCCCTCTCCAATTTCTCGCGAATCATTCTACGAATTTTAGGATCATCGTCACAAAGATATATTGGAACCATTTCTTTCCCCTTTCCATCTGCCGATCACCAGTTCCTGCTCAAACCACCCTTCCGCTTGACTCGTTCTCCACCACATCATATCATAAGATTCAACAATACGCCGGAGACTGGCAAGTCCCGTTCCATGTCCCTCGCCTTTTGTAGAATATCCCTCTTTCCCCAGCAAAGGCAGAGGCACCGCTTCCCGCACGGGGTTTTTCACCAATATGCTGACACTTTCTTGACTTTCGTAAAACAATACAGCTACCTCCGGCGAAATCTTCCCTTGTCCTTTTTTATTTTTTTGAAATACTTCTGTCTCTTCCATTGCGTTATCCAGCAAAATCCCTACTGCCCGGCACAAATCCCGAACAGGGATTCCCACATCTGTCACCGGTTGTTCCGCCTCCAGCCGCACAGGTATTTCTCTCTCCTGCATTTGGGCAATCTTCATCGCCAGCAACCCCTTTAGTTCTGGAATATGGATGTTTCCAAGCTGAGAGATCTGAAATATCTTCTTCCCGATCCGCCCTTCAAAATCTCCGGTCAGTTCAGAAATAAACTCCTGCACGGCCCGCAGATTTCCTTCATCTGCCTGAACAATCGCTCCTGCCATCATATTTTTAAAATCATGGCGGAAGATCCGCACATCCTTCTGTACATGCTCCAACGTCTGGATATAAAATTCCTGCTGGCTTAAATTTAGATTCTGTTCTTCAATCTTTCTCTTTTGCATCTCGCATCGAAAGGTATGATTGACCACTCCATACAAAAGCAGCAGGAACAATAGCGAGATAACAGGGTTGGAGTTATTCAGGACCAGCCGTTCATTGGCCAGTTCTATGGTCAGGGATTTTACCGCCGGAAGCATGAGAAACATAAGCTTCCAGTATCGCATCTTTGTATTGGTAGACAAAAAATTATTATATTCTTCGCAAAGGTCATTTCGCCGGATAAACCAGGCGGCAAAAAAAGCCGGCAGAAGAAGTACAACACTTTCCGCCGCCATATAGATCGCCAAATCTTTGGGCACACTTAGGTCATAGTTTCCTGTCAGGAATAAACCTTCCAGATCCTGGAAGATCCCATACAGAAACACCACTGCCGCACTGGTCACAAACCCATTGATCCAGCCAGTCTGATAAAAGCCTTTTAATACTAAGCCAAAGCAGGCCGCTTCCAGATAGGTTTCTGCCAGCCAGACTCCAAAATTCCCGTAAAGATCCAGGACAAAAAACAAGCTTGCCGGAATGATCAGCAGTAAAATGTAAGGAATCCACAAAAGAACTGCCTTCTTCCAGTCCGCCTTCTGATCCAGCAAAGCTCCCGCAAGCAAGATACAGATCAGATACTCCACAGTAGCAAGAGGAATATTTAAGAAAAATGTAGTCGCAAACGTATACTCCATTTTTTGCTCCTTTATGTCATCTGCCATCAATTTTATTTATCACAGACTATTTTTTAGATATTGGACTTTCCCTCTGTTTCCCACTATAATTAAGAATGGTCCACCGGATTGGGATATACCGTCTCCACCGCCTCGATGAAGCGCTTTACCGCCGTCCCCACCGGATTGTACTGATTCCACACCAGGTAAATGTAGACTTTCTGGAACTCCAGCACCGGAATCTCCCGGTACTGGCCGCTCTCCGGAAGGGTTCCACGGAACAGAAGCGTCCCCGCCGTACGGTTCTCGATCAACTGCCGGATCACCGCGATCTGGTTAGTGGTCAAGATCACATTCGGCGAAACCCCATTCTGAGTGCAGATCTTCAGACTGTTTGTTGTCAGGAAGGAATCCTCAGAAAATAATACCAGCGGGATCTCACAGAAGTCCTTTACGGAGACCATTTCTTTCCCGGCCAGAGGATGGTCTTTTGGAAGATAGAGACAGATTCTTGTGACTCCCACTTGATAATGGCCAAATGCGGAAGAAACCGGAGAATCGGAAGAAAGCAGCGCCACATCCAGCTTTCCATCCAGGATCTTCTGGCGGTTCGCAATACTTCCCTCTTCCACAACATTGACCTTGATCTGCGGATACTGGCGGTGAAATTCCTGGATCATAGGAGGAAAGAACAGCGCTGCGCTGGCCGGAGGAAGGCCGAACCGGATCACCTGGTCCGCTTTCCCAAGGAACTTCATGCGGCTGACAAAAGTATCGGTCTGTTCCAGCAGAAGCTCCGCCTCGTTCAGGAATTGGCGGCCCTCGTCCGTCAGGATCAGACCCTTATTCTGACGGTGGAATAAGGTAAGGCCGAATTCCTGTTCCAGTTCCCGGATCACATGGGTCAGACCTGGCTGGGAAATATGGAGTTCCTCAGCGGCTCTGGTCAGATTGTTATATTTGCATACCGTCTGGAAATATTTTAATTGATAGAATTTCATACCTTTCCCCTTTCCGCCAGGTCATGTTAAAATAGAAACTGCCTTTTCACTTTATGATACCAGGAAGGAATCAAAAATGAAACAATTATTACATTATTTAAAACCCCATCGATTCATCACCCTCATGGCTCCTCTTTTTAAAATGCTGGAAGCCACGTTTGAGCTTTTCGTCCCCTTAGTAGTGGCCCAGATGATCGATGTTGGAATTGTCCAAAACAACATCCCCTATCTTTGGAAAATGGGCGGACTTCTCATACTTCTTGGCGTTGTAGGGTTCTCGTTTGCCCTGACCGCCCAGTATTTCGCGGCCAAATCTTCTGTATATACAGCCGCCTCCATACGCAGCGACTTATTTGCCCATATCAGCACATTTTCTTATCAGGAGATCGATGCCATCGGCACCTCCACCCTCATCAACCGGACTACCAATGACGTCAATCAGGTGCAGAATGGATTAAACATGTTCCTCCGTCTGTTTCTGCGTTCTCCTTTTGTCGTCTTCGGCGCAATGATCATGGCTTTTACCGTAGACGTAAGAGCGGCTGTTCCCTTTGCGGTCGTTATCCCCGCCCTTTTGATCGTGGTATTCGCCATCCTTCTCGTTAGTATGCCTCTCTATCGGAACGTGCAGAAGCAGCTTGACAGAGTGCTTCTCAGCACCAGGGAGAATCTCCTGGGTATTCGGGTTGTCCGGGCCTTTGGCAAACAGCAGGAAGAGATGGACCGTTTTGGCCAGGAGACAGACGAATTATACCAGAAACAGCTTTTTGTCGGGAAGATCTCCGCGCTTTTGAATCCTTTGACCTATGTGCTCATCAACCTTGGGATCATCGCCGTCCTTTACTTTGGCGGACGGCAGGTAGACACCGGCAGTCTTACCCAGGGCCAGGTCATTGCTCTTATCAACTATATGTCCCAGATCCTGACAGAGCTTGTGAAGCTGGCCAATCTCATCATTCTTTTGTCCAGATCTCTTGCCAGCCTTGGCAGGATCAACGCCATTTTCGAGATACAGCCGTCTATTTCGGATACAGGGGAATCTCTTTCCAGCGCGGCTTCCGCCTCTTCTGTTCCGGCTGTCTCCTTTGAAAATGTGGGATTTACTTATGCCGGTTCCAGACACGAAACACTCCATGGCATCAGTTTTACCGCCATGCCCGGCGATACCATCGGCATCATCGGAGGCACCGGTTCGGGGAAAACAACCTTGGCCAATCTGATCCCCCGGTTTTATGACTGCACTTCCGGGACGATCCGCCTGTTTGGCCGGGACGTAAAGACGCTGCGGCCTTCTTCCATCCGGGAACAGATTGGCGTTGTTCCCCAGAAAGCCACGGTCTTCTCCGGCTCTCTGCGCAAAAATATGCAGTGGGGACGGCCGGATGCCACCGATGAAGAGATCTACCAGGCTCTTGCCGCCGCCCAGGCAAAAGAATTTGTAGACAGTAAGAAAAAAGGGCTGGACCTTATGATCCAGCAGGGCGGAAGCAACCTGTCCGGCGGACAGAAACAGCGGCTCACCATTGCCAGAGCCTTGGTCGGCCGTCCCCAGATCCTGATCCTGGACGACAGCGCTTCCGCTCTGGATTTCGCCACTGACGCCAGGCTTCGCAAAGCCATTCAAGAAAGTACAGAACAGATGACGGTATTCATCATCTCCCAGCGGGTCTCCGCCATCCGCGGCGCAGACCATATCCTGGTCATGGATGATGGAGTTCCCGTTGGATACGGCACTCACAAAGAGCTGCTGGAGTCCTGCCATGTTTACCAGGAAATCTGCGCATCTCAGTCTGCCGGAAAGGAGGTCCTCTCACATGGGTAAAAAAATTACAGAAAAAAACCGGCAGACCCTAAAACGGATCTTCCGGTATATACGGCCTTATCGACTTCTTGTGGTACTCTCCCTGCTGCTGTCACTCCTTACAGTAGGGCTGACCCTCTATATCCCTATCCTGACGGGACGGGGCGTAGACGCTGTCGCGGGAAAAGAGCAGGTGGATTTTGCCAGCTTACTGGCTGTCATAGGCGGCATCCTGGTCTCCATTTCCATAACTGCCGCGGCCCAATGGGTCATGAACCACATCAACAACAAGATCACCTACCGCATCGTCCGGGATCTCAGAATCCAGGCTTTCAACCATTTGCAGG
>CABPCP010000088.1 GCA_902406105.1 uncultured Mordavella sp. | reverse complement strand
AAAAAGAGTGGTGCTGGAGCTAGGCTCCAGCACCAACTTTGTCTACAGTCTGAAACGGGCAGTTACCTGCCCGTTTTTATGTTCGGAACCGGAAACGTTTTCAATTATTCGAAATTATTATACTTGAAATTATTATACTTTGAAGTATAATAATTGTATAGGCTGGAAATACTGATCGAGGAGGTGGAAGGATGGGAAAGTTTGTTGACCGCAGAGAGGAATTGGAGACATTGGAACGGGAATACACAAGAGAGGGCGCGAGCCTAGTCGTATTATATGGGCGCCGCCGAGTGGGAAAAACTTCTTTGTGTATTGAATTCATGAAAGGGAAAAAAGCGTTGTATTTCCTAGCAACGGAGGAAAGCGAGGCGCAGAACCGCAGCCAGTTCAAGGATCTTGCGGCGGAATATCTGAACGACCCATTGCTTGGGAACGCATCAGTTGATAACTGGGAGATTTTATTTCAGACAATCGCAAATGCCAGAACAAGGCAGAAGAAATTGTTGATTCTGGATGAGTTTCAATATCTGGGGAAGGCGAACCCGGCGTTTCCTTCTGTCTTCCAGAAGATTTGGGATGAGATCCTGAAGAAGGAGAATGTCATGGTGATTCTGTGCGGTTCGCTGATCCATATGATGGAAGAACAGACGCTGAATTATGGAAGCCCTCTCTATGGAAGGCGGACAGCTCAGATTAAACTCAGACAGATTCCATTTCAATATTATGGGGAGTTTTATCCGGGACGTACAGAGAAGGAACTGATCTCTTATTACAGCGTGACAGGGGGAGTGCCAAAGTATGTGGAACTCTTTGCGGAAAGCGATGATATCTATGAAGCGATCCGTGAGAACGTGGTAAACACATCCAGCTTTTTGTATGATGAGCCTAATTTCCTTCTGCAAAAAGAAGTATCAGAGGTGGGAAGCTACTTTTCCATCATCAAGTCCATTGCGGCAGGGAACCAGAAGCTTTCTAAGATCGCGGCTTCTCTGGAAGTGAACCAGTCCAAACTTACCAGGTATCTGAAGACACTGATAGATCTTGATCTCTTGTACCGGGAGGTTCCAGTGACTGAAAAATCCGCGGAAAAAAGTAAGAAGGGCCTATATCGTCTGAAAGATAATTTCCTTTTGTTCTGGTTTAAATTTATCTTTCCGAATCTGGGATATATTGAATCCGGTCACAGTGAACTGGTGATGCGGAAAATTACAGATCATTTTATGGATGGACATGTAAGCTTTGTCTATGAAGATATCTGCAGGGAGAAGCTGTGGCAGCTAAGCGCCGGCGGAAACTGGCCGTTCTATGTCCAGAAGGTGGGACGCTGGTGGAATAACAAAGATACCGAGATCGATCTTGTGGCCCTGGATGAGGAGGATGGAAATATCATCTTTGGCGAATGCAAATACTGGAAAGGTCCGGTTGGGATCAATGTGCTGGAGAAGTTGAAGGAGAAGGCGGCTCAGGTGGAGTGGAGCGAACAGAAGCGCCAAGAACATTTCATTCTATTCAGCGTCAATGGCTTTACGCCGGAGCTGGAAGCAATGGCTGAGAGAGAAGGGAATATTTCCTTGAAAAGTTGTTGACAAGCTAAAAAGTTTTGTGCTATATTTAAAAATGCACTATTGTGGAAAGCTATGCCATATTGTTGCGAAAAAAACTGCTTGACAAAGCCGTTTTCAATGAGTTTGCAATGTTTTTGGGGCATTGACGCAGCCCACAAAAAAATAAATGAGGAGTGAAACGTCAATATGGAGAAAAACAGAATTCGTCCTATCAAAAGCGGAAAAAGTTCACGCATGAGCTATTCCAGGCAGAAAGAAGTTCTTCAGATGCCTAATTTGATCGAAGTCCAGAAGGATTCTTATCAGTGGTTTCTGGATGAAGGATTAAAAGAAGTATTTGATGATATTTCTCCCATCGCTGATTACAGTGGTCATCTGAGTCTGGAATTTGTTGATTTTACCCTGTGTGAGGATGACGTAAAGTACTCGATCGAGGAATGTAAGGAGCGCGATGCCACCTATGCGGCGCCTTTGAAAGTAAGGGTAAGGCTCCACAACAAAGAGACGGATGAAATCAACGAACATGAGATCTTTATGGGCGATCTGCCGCTGATGACCAGCACAGGAACCTTTGTGATCAATGGCGCGGAGCGTGTCATTGTAAGTCAGCTTGTGCGTTCGCCGGGAATCTACTATGCGATCACACATGACAAGCTGGGAAAGAAGCTGTATTCATGTACGGTCATCCCAAACCGCGGCGCGTGGCTGGAATATGAGACTGACTCCAATGACGTTTTTTATGTGCGTGTAGATAGAACCAGAAAGGTGCCGATCACGGTGCTGATCCGTGCTCTTGGAATCGGTACGAACCCAGAGATCGTAGAATTATTCGGAGAAGAGCCGAAGATCCTGGCAAGCTTTGAGAAAGACGCGGCTACCAATTACCAGGAAGGACTTCTGGAACTGTATAAGAAGATCCGTCCGGGAGAGCCTTTGGCGGTGGACAGCGCGGAAAGCCTGATCACCAGCATGTTCTTTGACCCAAGGCGGTATGACCTTGCCAAAGTGGGACGGTACAAATTCAACAAGAAGCTGATGTTCCGCAACCGCATCGCGGGCCATGTGCTTGCGGAAGATGTGGCAAGCCCTCTTACCGGCGAGATTCTTGCAGAAGCGGGGACAAAAGTGACAAGAGAATTGGCGGACATCATCCAGAATTCGGCGGTTCCGTTTGTGTGGATCGAAAGACCGGAAGAAGAGCGCAGCATCAAAGTGCTTTCTAATATGATGGTGGACCTGCAGTCTGTCGTAGATATTGATCCCAAGGAAGTAGGCGTGACAGAACTGGTATATTATCCAGTGCTGGCCGGAATCCTGGAAGAGACGGCAGGAGATGTTGATGAGCTGAAAGAAGCGATCCGCAGAGATATCCACGACCTGATCCCGAAACACATTACGAAGGAAGACATCCTTGCTTCTATTAACTATAATATGCATTTGGAGTATGGACTTGGCAATGATGATGATATCGATCATCTTGGAAACCGGCGGATCCGCGCTGTCGGCGAACTCCTGCAGAATCAGTATCGGATCGGCCTTTCCCGTTTGGAAAGAGTAGTCCGTGAGAGAATGACCACCCAGGACCTGGAGGGAATCTCCCCGCAGTCCCTGATCAACATTAAGCCAGTAACGGCGGCGGTGAAGGAATTCTTTGGTTCCTCCCAGCTGTCCCAGTTTATGGATCAGAATAACCCGCTGGGTGAGCTGACGCACAAGAGACGTCTCTCCGCCCTTGGACCGGGAGGTCTGTCCAGAGACCGGGCCGGATTCGAGGTGCGTGACGTACACTATTCCCACTATGGAAGAATGTGTCCGATCGAGACGCCGGAAGGTCCCAACATCGGTCTGATCAACTCACTGGCATGCTACGCAAGGATCAATCAGTATGGATTCGTGGAGGCTCCGTACCGCAAGATCGATCACTCTGATCCGGAGAACCCGGTGGTTACCGATGAAGTTGTATATATGACGGCGGACGAAGAAGATAATTACCATGTGGCTCAGGCCAACGAGCCTTTGGATGCGGATGGACATTTTGTCCATAAGAACGTTTCCGGACGTTACCGGGAAGAGACGCAGGAATACGAGAGGAAAATGTTCGATTATATGGACGTTTCCCCGAAGATGGTCTTCTCTGTGGCTACGGCATTGATCCCCTTCCTGGAAAATGACGACGCCAACCGTGCCCTGATGGGTTCCAACATGCAGCGTCAGGCAGTGCCGCTTCTGATGACCGAGGCTCCGGTAGTAGGAACAGGTATGGAAGAAAAGGCTGCTGTGGACTCCGGCGTATGCGTGATCGCGGAGGAGGACGGCGTGGTAGAGCGCTCTACTTCCACAGAGATCCACATCCGTCAGAACGACGGCAATCTTAAGAAATATAAACTGGCGAAATTCGTCAGAAGCAACCAGAGCAACTGTTATAACCAGAGACCGATCGTATTCAAGGGAGACAAGGTGAAAGCCGGCGATGTGATCGCGGACGGTCCTTCTACCTCCAATGGAGAGATGGCCCTTGGAAAGAATCCGCTGATCGGTTTCATGACCTGGGAAGGTTATAACTACGAGGATGCGGTCCTGCTCAGTGAAAGACTGGTGCAGGATGACGTGTACACCTCTGTGCATATCGAGGAATACGAGGCAGAGTCCCGCGATACCAAGCTTGGGCCGGAAGAGATCACCCGGGATATCCCAGGCGTAGGCGACGACGCCCTTAAGAACTTAGACGAGCGGGGAATCATCCGCATCGGAGCAGAAGTACGTGCCGGGGACATCCTGGTAGGAAAAGTGACGCCGAAGGGCGAGACAGAGCTGACCGCGGAAGAGAGACTCTTAAGAGCGATCTTCGGAGAGAAGGCCAGAGAAGTCAGAGACACATCTTTGAAAGTGCCTCATGGAGAATATGGAATCGTTGTGGACGCAAAAGTTTTCACCAGGGAAAATGGAGACGAACTGTCTCCAGGCGTCAATCAGTCTGTGCGTATCTATATCGCCCAGAAGAGAAAAATCTCTGTAGGAGATAAGATGGCCGGACGTCACGGAAATAAAGGTGTCGTTTCCCGTGTGCTTCCGGTGGAGGATATGCCGTTCCTGCCAAACGGACGGCCTCTGGATATCGTGCTGAACCCGCTGGGCGTGCCTTCCCGTATGAATATCGGGCAGGTGCTGGAAATCCATCTGTCCCTGGCGGCAAAAGCCCTTGGATTCAACATTTCCACCCCGGTTTTCGATGGGGCGGATGAGAATGATATCATGGATACCCTGGATCTGGCCAACGACTATGTAAACTTGAGCTGGGAAGAGTTTGAGGCAAAACATAAAGAAGAACTTCTTCCTGAAGTGATGCAGTATCTCTATGATAACCGGGATCACAGAAAACTCTGGAAAGGCGTTCCGATCTCCAGAGATGGAAAAGTGCGCTTGAGAGACGGACGTACAGGAGAATACTTTGACAGTCCGGTCACCATTGGACACATGCATTACCTGAAGCTGCACCACCTGGTTGACGATAAGATCCATGCCCGTTCCACAGGACCGTACTCTCTGGTAACTCAGCAGCCGCTGGGCGGAAAAGCCCAGTTTGGAGGACAGCGTTTTGGAGAAATGGAGGTGTGGGCTCTGGAGGCATACGGAGCATCTTACACCTTGCAGGAGATCCTGACTGTGAAGTCCGACGATGTAGTGGGACGTGTGAAGACCTACGAGGCGATCATCAAGGGAGAGAACATCCCAGAACCAGGAATCCCAGAATCCTTCAAGGTACTGCTCAAAGAGCTGCAGTCCTTAGGATTGGATGTGCGTGTCCTGCGTGATGATAATACAGAAGTAGAGATCATGGAGACGGTAGATATGGGTGAAACCGATTTCCGTTCCCTGATCGAAGGAGATAAGAAATACGGCAGAGAGGACAACCTGGGAGAGCATGGCTACACCGAGCAGGAATTCCAGAATGAACAGCTTGTGGATGTAGAAGAAGAGGCTGAAGAAGACGAGTTCGAGATCGAATTCGAAGAAACTGATGATTTCGCATATAATGATTTTTCAGATAACGAATAGGAAGGGGTGCCAATATGCCAGAAAATAACAGGGAACAAACGTATCAGCCAATGACCTTTGACGCGATCAAGATCGGTTTGGCATCACCTGAGAAGATTTTGGAGTGGTCCAGAGGAGAGGTTACAAAACCGGAGACCATTAACTATAGGACCTTGAAACCGGAGAAAGACGGTCTGTTCTGCGAGCGTATCTTTGGACCCAGCAAAGACTGGGAGTGCCACTGCGGAAAGTACAAGAAGATCCGCTATAAAGGCGTAGTCTGCGACCGATGCGGCGTAGAGGTGACCAAGTCCAGCGTGCGCCGGGAACGGATGGGACATATTGCCCTCGCGGCTCCGGTGTCACATATCTGGTACTTTAAGGGAATTCCAAGCCGTATGGGACTGATCCTGGATCTTTCCCCAAGAACCTTGGAGAAGGTGCTGTACTTTGCCTCTTATATCGTACTGGATAAAGGAGAGACAGATCTTCAGTATAAGCAGGTCCTGTCAGAGCAGGAATACCAGGAAGCAAGAGAGAGCTGGGGCGGCGCTTTCCGTGTGGGAATGGGCGCTGAGGCCATCCAGGAGCTTTTGCGGGCCATTGACCTGGATAAAGAATACACAGAACTGCAGGAAGGCTTAAAAGGCGCTACCGGCCAGAAACGTGCCCGTATCGTGAAACGTCTGGAAGTAGTGGAAGCTTTCCGTGAGTCCGGCAACAAACCGGAGTGGATGATCATGACCAATATCCCGGTCATCCCGCCGGATCTGCGGCCTATGGTACAGTTGGACGGCGGACGTTTCGCTACCAGCGACTTAAATGACCTGTACCGCCGGATCATCAACCGCAACAACCGTCTGAAACGCCTGCTGGAGCTGGGCGCGCCGGACATTATCGTAAGAAATGAGAAGAGAATGCTTCAGGAGGCGGTAGACGCCCTGATCGACAACGGCCGTCGGGGCCGTCCGGTCACTGGCCCAGGAAACCGGGCGCTGAAGTCTCTTTCCGACATGCTGAAGGGAAAATCCGGACGTTTCCGTCAGAACCTGCTTGGAAAACGTGTGGATTATTCCGGACGTTCTGTTATCGTGGTAGGACCGGAGCTGAAGATCTATCAGTGCGGTCTGCCTAAAGAGATGGCGATCGAGCTGTTCAAGCCCTTCGTTATGAAAGAGCTGGTACAGAATGGAACCGCTCACAATATCAAAAACGCTAAGAAGATGGTAGAAAGACTTCAGCCAGAGGTATGGGATGTGCTGGAGGAAGTGATCAAGGAGCACCCGGTTATGCTGAACCGTGCCCCTACGCTGCATCGTCTGGGTATCCAGGCGTTTGAGCCGATCCTGGTAGAGGGTAAGGCGATCAAGCTGCATCCGCTGGTATGTACAGCGTACAACGCAGACTTTGACGGAGACCAGATGGCGGTGCATCTGCCGCTGTCCGTAGAAGCCCAGGCAGAATGCCGGTTCCTTCTGCTGTCTCCGAATAACCTGCTGAAACCTTCCGATGGAGGTCCGGTGGCAGTTCCGTCACAGGACATGGTACTGGGAATCTATTATCTGACCCAGGAGCGTCCGGGAGCGCTGGGAGAAGGAAAATCCTTCCGCAACGTAAATGAAGCGATCTTAGCCTATGAGAATGGAGCCCTGACACTGCATTCCAGGATCAAAGTAAGAGTGACCAAGACCATGGCGGATGGAACAGAGAAATCCGCGATCATCGAGTCTACCCTGGGAAGATTCCTCTTTAACGAGATCATTCCTCAGGATCTTGGATTTGTAGACCGTGAAGTGGAAGGAAATGAACTGCTTCTGGAAGTAGACTTCCATGTAGGAAAGAAACAGCTGAAGCAGATCCTGGAAAAGGTTATCAACACTCATGGTTCCACAGCTACGGCGGAAGTGCTGGATGCGGTGAAATCCATCGGTTACAAATATTCTACGAGAGCTGCTATGACGGTATCCATTTCTGATATGACGGTGCCGCCGCAGAAACCGGAGATGATCCAGAAGGCTCAGGATACGGTAGACCGGATCACCAAGAACTATAAGCGTGGTCTGATCACAGAAGAAGAGCGTTACAAAGAAGTGGTAGAGACCTGGAAAGCAACAGACGATGCTTTGACAGAAGCGCTGCTTACCGGACTTGACAAATACAACAATATTTATATGATGGCGGACTCCGGAGCCCGTGGTTCCGACAAGCAGATCAAACAGTTGGCGGGTATGCGCGGGCTGATGGCAGATACCACAGGACGTACCATTGAGCTGCCAATCAAGTCCAACTTCCGTGAGGGTCTGGACGTACTGGAATACTTCATGTCTGCCCACGGAGCCAGAAAGGGACTTTCCGATACGGCTCTTCGTACCGCCGACTCCGGTTATCTGACGAGACGTCTGGTAGACGTTTCTCAGGAGCTGATCATTCATGAGAGAGACTGTGTGGAGAAGGGCGAAGAGATTCCGGGTATGTATGTGAAAGCGTTCCTGGATGGAAACGAAGAGATCGAAAGCCTGCAGGAGAGAATCACAGGGCGGTATCTGTGCGAGGATATCAAAGACAAAGACGGCAACGTATTGGTAAAAGCCAACCATATGGTAACACCAAGACGTGCGGAACTGATCATGAAGAAAGGCGTGGATGAAAACGGCGAGCCATTAAAGAAGATCAAGATCCGTACCATCCTGACCTGCCGTTCCCACAATGGAATCTGCGCAAAGTGTTATGGCGCCAACATGGCTACCGGAGAACCGGTGCAGGTTGGTGAGGCGGTTGGAATCATTGCCGCCCAGTCCATTGGCGAGCCCGGGACTCAGCTTACCATGCGTACCTTCCATACCGGCGGTGTGGCAGGAGATGATATCACACAGGGTCTTCCCCGTGTAGAAGAGCTGTTTGAGGCGAGAAAGCCGAAAGGTCTGGCGATCATCACAGAATTCGCCGGCACGGCTACGATCAATGATACAAAGAAAAAGCGCGAGGTCATTGTTACTAACGAAGAGACGGGAGAGACCAAAGCGTACCTGATCCCTTACGGATCTCGGATCAAAGTGACGGACGGCGCCCAGCTTGAGGCCGGCGACGAGCTGACCGAAGGAAGCGTCAACCCGCATGATATCCTGAAGATCAAGGGCTTGAGGGCAGTACAGGATTACATGCTTCAGGAAGTACAGCGTGTATATCGTCTCCAGGGTGTAGACATCAATGACAAGCACATTGAGGTTATCGTACGGCAGATGCTGAAGAAAGTCCGTATTGAGGATGCGGGAGATTCTGAATTCCTGCCGGGAACCAATGTTGATATCCTGGAATTCGAGGACATGAATAAGAAATTGGAGGAAGAAGGGAAAGAACCAGCCACAGGCGAGCAGATCATGCTTGGTATCACCAAGGCTTCTCTTGCAACCAATTCCTTCCTGTCGGCGGCATCCTTCCAGGAAACCACTAAGGTCTTAACAGAAGCGGCGATCAAAGGGAAAATTGATCCGCTGGTAGGCCTGAAGGAAAATGTAATCATCGGAAAGCACATTCCAGCCGGAACTGGTATGAGAAAATACCAAGACATCCGTCTGGAAAGCGAGGAATCACTGAACAATGAGGAAGCTTATCTGGATCTGGAAAGCGATTATGAGGATGCAGAGATCGCGATGACAGATCTGGAGGATAATCTTCAGGAAAGTGTTCCGGAGACGGAACAGGCGCTGGAGGATTCGCCGGAGTTGGTTGAGAGCTAAACAGACACGGCCGCTGCTATACTGGAGAGAGACGGCATAGCAATAAAGAATAAGAAAATATAAAAGGTTAGAACACAGTGATAAGAAGCAGCTTCATGATCTTGAAGATCATGGAGCTGTTTCCATTTCGAGATC
>CABPCP010000087.1 GCA_902406105.1 uncultured Mordavella sp. | reverse complement strand
CCAATTGAAAATACCCCTCCAATATGATAAAATGGCTTTGCGATTGTCAGAGGAAATGTCTGTCTGGCACCGCCAATTCATATGAGAATGTGGAGGAGCTTTTATGAGACCAGAATTGAGATTTGAGACACAAGTTATGAAAGCGGGAAGATTCGGAGAATCCACCAGCGTGCCTGATCTTGCGGGAAAGGCGGCGCTTCAGAACAGTTTGGAATTTTTCCTGGAAGAAGATGATGAGATTTACGAAGGATTTGGCCAGAGAAGGAATTCCTTCCCTTACCGTCAGGTCCAGGCTTATGATAGAGAGTTGAAAGATGTGGAGGTAAAAACAGCAGTACTGGAAAATGATTTCCTAAAGGCTGTATTTCTTCCGGAACTGGGAGGCCGCTTGTGGGAGCTTACGGATAAGAAGACGGGCAGGAACCTTTTGTATACAAATGATGTGATCCGTTTCAGCAATCTTGCTATATGCAACGCCTGGTTCAGCGGAGGCGTGGAGTGGAATATCAGCATGATCGGCCATACGCCGTTTACCACCCGGCCTTTGTACACGGCCAGTCTGGAGAAAGAAGATCAGACTCCCGTGCTCAGAATGTATGAGTATGAGAGAGTCCGGGGCGTAGAGTACCAGATGGATTTCTGGCTGGATGAGGGAGATCGGAATCTGAACTGCCGGATGCGGATCGTAAATTCTGGGGACAAAGTGGTGCCCATGTATTGGTGGAGCAATATGGCTGTGCCGGAATACGAAGAAGGACGGCTGATCGTTCCGGCAAAGGAAGCCTATACCGGAGATTATCAGAAGGTATATAAGGCAAAGATCCCGGAAGTAGAAGGGGTGGACGTGACTCGGTACGAAAGGATCCCGGCTCAGGTAGATTACTTCTTCAATATTCCGGAAGAGAAACCTAAATATATCGCGAATATTGGAAAAGACGGTTATGGTCTGCTTCAGTATTCTACGAAGAGACTGCGGGGAAGAAAGCTGTTTTCCTGGGGACATAAAAAGGGCGGCGACCACTGGCAGGAGTTCCTGACGGAAGAAGCGGGACCTTACGTAGAGATCCAGGCGGGCCTTGGAAAAACCCAGTACGGCTGTATCCCTATGCCGCCTCACAGCGCCTGGGAATGGCTGGAACAGTACGGAAGCGTACAGCTTTCCGAGGAAGAACTGGCGTTTCCTTTCGAAGAACTGCGGGACGAGTTTACAGAGAAAATGGCGGAGAGGATCCGAGAGGAAAAACTAGAAGAGAGACTGGCGGACACCAAAGAAATGGCGAAAAGCAGCGCCAAACTTGTCTATGAAGGCTGCGGTTACGGAGCACTGAAAAGAGAAGAGCGGCAGATCGCCGGAGACCGTCCCCTTTCCGAACATCTGGAATATCACTTTACAAAACCGCATCAAAAAGCGTGGGCAGATTTCTTAAAGACTGGAAATCTGGAGACGCCGGATCCAAAGACCAGACCGGACGGATTCATGTATGGCCAGATGTTCTATGAGAAACTGCGGGAAGGGGTACAGGGACAGAACCGGGGAAACTGGTACGCCCATTACCAACTGGGACTTCTGCATCTGGAATACCAGGAAATGGACCTGGCCAAGCAGGAACTTCTGGCTTCCTGGAATCTGGAAGAAACAGCCTGGGCCTGCCATGCCCTTGGATCTTTGTATACACTGACAGGAAACAAGGAAGAAGCGGCCTCGTGGCTGGCAAAAGGAATCGAAAAACGGCCGGAAGACCTGTCTTATGTAAAAGAAGGATTCCGTCTGCTCCTTTCTCTGGAAGCTTATGGAGAGGTCGTAAGATTGTATCCGATTCTGTCTGACCAGGTTCAGCGGGAAAGCAGAGTACTTTTCGATTATTATGCGGCTCTTGGTGAAACGGGAGAATGGCAGCAGGTGTATGACTTCCTGAGCAGCCGCCCGGACTTTGTCTTGGAAGACCTGCGGGAATGTGAGGATAATCTGGCAGAGCTGTGGGGAAAAGCCTGCCGGGCCCTGAACGGGAAAGATCTGGTGAAAATGCCGGAACAATGGGATTTCGAAGCTTTATAAAATTCAAGTTGACAAACGGAGAAGATTTAAGATAAGATGTGTTTACATCGAAATCGGAAATCTTCTCCGATTTTTGTATCTGGCCGGTTCGGCCTTTATTTCCTAACCATTATCTATGTAAAATTCAGCTGCGTTTTCATCACAGAAAGCGATCAGAGAAAGGAGTGACGCAATGGCATTTTGTACTATTTTGTCCGCGGCTCTGCGGGGACTGGCGGCGGAGCCGGTGCAGGTGGAGGCGGATATGAGCAATGGCCTGCCGGTTTTCCTTATGGTGGGCTATCTTTCGTCCGAAGTAAAGGAAGCCGCGGCGCGGGTAAGAACAGCTGTGAAAAACTCCGGCATCCAGCTTCCGCCGCGAAGGATCGTGGTGAATCTGGCGCCCGCCACTTTGCGAAAGAGAGGAGCGTCTTTTGACCTGCCTATTGCTCTGGCGGTTATGGGGGCTATGGGACTGTATGATCAGGCAAAGCTTGACGGGACGCTGGTCATCGGTGAACTGAGCCTGGACGGGAGCGTCAGAGAAGTGCCGGGCATACTTCCTATTATGCTGGCGGCAAAAGAATATGGCTGCCATACCTGTATCCTGCCAAAAGGAAACGGGGCGGAAGGGACGTTGGCAAAAGGGATCCGGATCCTGGGAGTAGAAAGTCTGGAAGAAGCAGGCCGGTATCTGCGGGGAGAGACAAAGATCCGTCCGGCAGAACAGGGAAAGACCGTACCATCTAAGAGCCTCCAGGAAGCGGGCCTGGACTATAGAGACGTCCAAGGGCAGGAACATGTCAAACGGGCTGCGGAGGTGGCAGTGGCGGGAGGCCATAACCTTCTGATGATCGGTCCGCCAGGAAGCGGCAAATCGATGATCGCCAAGCGGCTGCCGACCATCCTTCCGCCGCCCAGCCTGGAGGAAAGCATGGAGATCACTAAGATCTACAGTGTGCTGGGGATGGTAGACGAAGAACGGCCGCTGGTCACCGGCCGCCCTTTTCGGAGTGTTCACCATACGATCACGAGAAGCGCTCTGGCAGGGGGCGGCAATATTCCTATGCCGGGGGAGATCAGTCTGGCCCATGGAGGTGTCTTATTCCTGGATGAACTGGCAGAGTTTTCGAGAAATGTGCTGGAGGCGCTGCGCCAGCCTTTGGAAGAAGGACAGGTCCGCATCACAAGAAGTCATGGGAATTACCTGTTTCCGGCGGACTTTATCCTGGCCGCGGCCATGAACCCATGTCCCTGTGGGAATTACCCAAATATAGAAAAATGTACCTGCACGCCGTCTCAGGTCCAGCAGTATCTTGGCCGGATCAGCCAGCCGCTGCTGGATCGGATTGATATCTGCGCTGAGACGGCAAAAGTCCCTTATCAGACATTAAGAGGAAAGGGAGAGAGGGAAAGTTCAGAAGCGATCCGAAAACGAGTGATGGCGGCAAGAAAGATCCAGGAAGAACGCTATAAGAGCGGACCTACCAGAACAAATGCCGGACAGACGCTAGGCGAACTGAAGCGTTTCTGCGCTTTGGGACCTAAGGAGGAAGTCCTGATGCAGCAGGTGTTTGACCGCATGGGACTGACCGCCAGGACCTGCCATAAGATCCTGAAAGTGGCTCGGACGATCGCGGACTTGGAAGGAGAAGAGAAAATCCGGGAGTCTCATCTGCTGGAAGCCATAGGATACCGGACAATGGATAAAAAATACTGGGGGAGGTAGCGGATATGCTTTATGAACATTGGCTGTCAGGAATTCCAGGAATCTCCGGGGCAAAAAAACGCAGATTGCGGGAATATTATGAAAATGGAAAGAACATATATTATATAGAAGAAAAGAAGTTGGGACAGGAAGGAATCCTGACTGAGAAGGAAAAGGCTTCGCTGATCCAGGCAAGAAAGGACCAGAATCTGGAAGAGGATTATAGGAAAGATCAGGCGGCGGGAATCCGATTCATTCCGTATTTTCAAAAAGATTATCCAAAACGGCTGAGTGAGATTCCGGATCCGCCGTTTGCGCTGTATGTGAAAGGAAAACTTCCCAGAGATGACCGGCCCTCGGCGGCGATCGTGGGAGCCAGAAAATGTACGCCCTATGGGGAACAGGCGGCTTTGGAGTTTGGTTATGAGCTGGCCCGTGCCGGTGTGCAGGTGGTAAGCGGCCTGGCAAGGGGAATCGATGGGGCCGCCCAAAGGGGAGCCCTGAATGGGGGAGGAGAGGTGTTCGCTGTGCTGGGCTGCGGAGTTGACATCTGTTATCCCAGAGAACACATTGGATTGTACACGGATATCCAACGGACCGGAGGAATTCTTTCAGAACTAAAAAGAGATAGTCCGCCCCTTCCGGCGCATTTCCCCGTCAGAAACCGTATTATCAGCGGTCTGGCAGATCACATTCTGGTAATGGAGGCCAGAATAAAAAGCGGTTCCCTGATCACGGCGGATCTGGCGCTAGAGCAGGGGAAAGACGTGTACGCTCTTCCGGGCCCGTTTTCCAGCTCTCTAAGCCGTGGATGCCATCTGTTGATCCAGCAGGGGGCGGGTATCCTGGTGTCGCCCTCTGATTTTTTGGAAGGAATTGGAAGACCGGAGGTAAGAAATGGACAAAAATCTGACAAAAATAAAAAAATACTTGAAAGTCCCGAAAATATGTTGTATAGTTGTCTCGATTTCTTCCCAAAGAGCATAGATCAGCTTCTGGATGAGACCTCATTCGCCCCCGGAGAACTCCTGGGGCTTTTGACGGCGCTGGAACTGAAAGGATACGCAAGGGAAGTTTCCAAGAACTATTATGTAAGGGTCCGCTGAATAAAAGCGGCGGGTCTTAAATGGAGGATACAAGTTTTATGGCACGTTATCTTGTAATCGTGGAGTCTCCGGCAAAAGTAAAGACAATCAAAAAATTTTTGGGAAAGAATTATGTTGTCACCGCCTCCAACGGCCATGTGCGCGATCTGCCTAAAAGTCAGCTAGGTATTGATGTGGAACATGATTTTGAACCCAAATACATTACCATCAGAGGAAAAGGCGAACTGCTGGCAGGACTGCGAAAAGAAGTAAAAAAAGCAGACCGGGTCTATCTTGCTACGGACCCGGACCGGGAAGGGGAGGCTATCTCCTGGCATTTGAGCAAAGCGCTGAACTTGGAGGATAAAAAGACTTATCGGATCAGTTTTAATGAGATCACAAAAAACGCGGTAAAAGAATCTTTGAAAAATGCCAGAGATATTGATATGGACCTGGTTGACGCTCAGCAGGCCCGCCGTATACTAGACCGGATTGTGGGCTATAAGATCAGCCCCCTGCTGTGGGCCAAGGTAAAACGCGGACTTTCCGCCGGCCGTGTTCAGTCGGTGGCCCTAAGGATCATCGCGGACCGGGAGGAGGAGATCAGCGCGTTTATCCCGGAGGAATACTGGACTTTGGACGCCCAGCTAAAAGTTCCCGGCGAGCGTAAAAGCGTCACTGCCAAATTCTACGGGACCGGGGATAAGAAGAAGACCATCTCTTCCAAAGAGGAACTGGACCAGATCCTGCAGGAGATCCAGGATGCCCGCTATTACGTAGAGGATGTGAGAAAAGGAGAACGGATCAAAAAGACTCCGGTGCCTTTTACCACCAGTACTTTGCAGCAGGAAGCCTCCAAAGCTTTAAATTTTGCTACGGCAAAGACCATGAGGATTGCCCAGCAGCTTTATGAAGGTGTGGATATCAAGGGGAATGGGACGGTAGGTGTGATCACTTACCTGCGTACCGATTCTACCCGGATATCCGATGAGGCGGACACCAATGTAAGAAGCTATATCGCGCAGCAATATGGAGAGAAGTTTGTTGCTCCCGGAAGTAAAAGCGGTGGGAGCGGCAAGAATATCCAGGATGCTCATGAGGCGATCCGGCCAACGGATGTGGCCAGAACGCCGGCGCAGATGAAAGAGTCCCTTACCAGAGATCAGTTCAGGCTGTATCAGTTGATCTGGAAACGGTTTGTGGCAAGCCGGATGCAGCCGGCCAGATATGAGACTACTTCCGTGCGGATCGGAGCGGGAGACTACCGATTTACGGTGGCGGCTTCCAAGATTGTATTTGAAGGTTTCCGAACGGTATACACGGAAGCGGGAGAAGAGAAGGAAGAGAAGAATGTTCTGCTTAATGGTCTGGAGAAAGGGATGGAGCTTACCAGAGAAAGTTTTGAGACCAAACAGCATTTCACCCAGCCGCCGGCTCACTATACAGAAGCGGCCCTGGTTAAAACATTGGAAGAGCTGGGCATTGGACGGCCAAGTACTTACGCGCCCACGATTTCCACTATCATTGCCAGGCGCTATGTGGCTAAAGAAAATAAAAACCTTTATCTGACTGAGATCGGAGAGGTTGTGAACAATATTATGAAGCAGTCCTTCCCAAGTATCGTGGATGTGAATTTTACCGCTAATATGGAAGGGCTTTTGGACGCCGTAGCAGAAGGAAAAGTGGGATGGAAGACGATCATCGAGAACTTCTATCCGGATCTGGAGGCGGCGGTAGAAAAGGCGGAAAAGGAGCTGCAGGCGGTCAAAATCGAGGATGAAGTAACAGACGTGATCTGTGACCAGTGCGGCCGGAATATGGTGGTCAAATACGGCCCTCACGGGAAATTTTTGGCCTGTCCCGGATTCCCGGAATGCCGCAACACCAAGCCTTATCTTGAAAAGATCGGCGTAAAATGTCCGATCTGCGGCAAAGACGTAGTCTTGCGCAAGACGAAGAAAGGCCGGAAATATTACGGATGTGAAGGAAACCCGGAATGTGAATTCATGTCCTGGCAGAAACCTTCCAAAGAGCGCTGCCCAAGGTGCGGCTCTTACATGGTAGAGAAAGGGAACAAACTTTGCTGCAGCAATGAACAGTGCGGGTTTGTGGAAAATAAAGAAAATTCCGAAAAAGAAGAAAAATAATCGATAAATTCATTGAATGTTTGAGAAATGTATGATAATATAACATTCAAAGGATGGAGGAATGCAGATGAGCGTACAATTATTGGATAAAACCAGAAAAATCAACAAATTACTGCATAATAATAATTCGAGTAAAGTAGTGTTTAATGACATCTGTGCGGTTTTGGCTGAAATATTGAACTCAAATGTATTTGTAGTAAGCAAGAAGGGAAAGGTCCTCGGAGGAAGCAAATACGATACAGTTCCATATATTGAGGAACTGATCGAAAAGGATGTGGGAAAACATATCGATGAAATGTTGAACGAACGTCTTCTGAGCATTCTTTCCACGAAAGAAAATGTCAATCTGGAAACCCTGGGATTCTCGGAAGAGGCGGTGAAAGGCTACCAGGCGATCATAACCCCCATTGAGATCGCGGGAGAGCGGCTGGGTACCTTGTTTATTTACAAGCAGGGAGAGATGTATGAGATTGACGATATTATCTTAAGTGAATATGGAACTACGGTTGTAGGTTTGGAGATGCTCCGGTCTGTGAATGAAGAAAACGCTGAAGAAACCAGAAAAGAACACATTGTACAGTCGGCGATCAGCACGTTGTCTTATTCGGAGCTGGAAGCCATCATCCATATCTTTGATGAACTGGATGGGACAGAAGGAATCCTGGTGGCGAGCAAAATTGCCGACCGGGTGGGGATTACCCGGTCGGTGATCGTAAATGCCTTGCGCAAGTTTGAGAGCGCCGGGGTTATCGAATCCCGCTCTTCCGGAATGAAGGGTACATACATCAAAGTAGTAAACGATTATGTATTTACAGAGCTGGAGCGGATCAAGAAAGAAAAAAACAACTAAGGAAAAGGGTATCGGGAAACTGATACCCTTCCTTGTGAATACGGGAAGGGAGCGAAAACGATATGTATGAGGACTGCCCTGCAAAACTAAAGATGGAACGGATGATTTTAAAAGACGGCTTTTTCGATGAGACAGTCCACCACTGCAAGGTGATCTCGTATCATCCGGAGAGGGAAATGGTCTACTTACTGACGGGAAAGACAGAGCTTCCCGTTTTTTCTCTGGACGCTTTATATACTTGTATAATAGAGACTGAGGAAGAGGCAATCTGCTGCGAGGGACAGATCCGGGAACGCTATTGGAGCAAACTGGGAAGAGTGATCGTGTTCCATATCCAGAATGGATTTTATAAAAATCTCGTAAAGTGAATAAAGGCTGTTGACAAACGAATCAGAGAGTGCTATTTTATATCTAGAGTCTTTTAGCACTCTCTTTTTATGAGTGCTAACAACCCTGAAGATAGATGTTTAAGGAGGCATAAATTATGAAATTAGTACCATTGGGAGACAGAGTCGTATTGAAACAGCTTGTCGCGGAAGAGACAACAAAGTCAGGGATCGTGATTCCTGGACAGTCTAAAGAGAAACCACAGCAGGCAGAAGTGATCGCCGTTGGACCTGGCGGAGTGGTTGATGGAAAAGAAGTAGCGATGAACATCTCAGTCGGACAGACAGTTATCTATTCTAAATATGCGGGAACAACCGTAGAGATTGAAGATGAAGAATATATTATTGTAAAGCAGGATGATATCCTGGCAGTAGTTGAATAAAGCAAAACAGATTATTTATTTAGGAGGCATGCAGCTATGGCAAAAGAAATCAAATATGGGGCTGATTCAAGAGCAGCACTGGAAGTAGGAGTAAATAAACTGGCAGATACCGTAAGAGTAACCCTGGGACCAAAAGGAAGAAATGTGGTTCTGGACAAATCTTTTGGCGCTCCGCTGATCACCAATGATGGTGTGACTATCGCAAAAGAGATCGAACTGGAAGACGCTTTCGAGAACATGGGAGCTCAGTTGATCAAGGAAGTGGCTTCCAAGACTAACGATGTGGCAGGAGACGGCACAACCACAGCTACCGTTTTGGCGCAGGCAATGGTACATGAAGGAATCAAGAATCTGGCGGCGGGAGCAAATCCGATCATCCTCAGAAAGGGAATGAAGAAAGCTACAGATACAGCGGTAGAAGCGATCGCTAAGATGTCCAGCAAGGTTACCGGCAAGGAGCAGATCGCGAGAGTTGCGGCGATCTCCGCTGGTGATGAGGAAGTAGGCGAGATGGTAGCGGATGCTATGGAAAAAGTTTCTAACGACGGCGTGATCACCATCGAAGAATCTAAGACGATGAAGACAGAACTGGACCTGGTAGAAGGTATGCAGTTTGACAGGGGCTATGTTTCCGCGTATATGGCTACCGATATGGATAAGATGGAAGCAAACCTGGAAGATCCATATATCCTGATCACAGACAAGAAGATCTCCAACATCCAGGATATCCTTCCGCTGCTGGAGCAGATCGTACAGTCCGGCGCAAGACTTTTGATCATTGCTGAAGATATCGAGGGAGAGGCTTTGACCACTCTGATCGTCAACAAACTTCGCGGAACCTTTAACGTAGTGGCTGTAAAAGCTCCCGGATATGGAGACAGAAGAAAAGAAATGCTCAAAGATATCGCCACACTGACAGGCGGACAGGTAATCTCCGATGAGCTTGGCATGGATCTGAAAGAGACTACTATGGATCAGCTTGGACGGGCGAAATCTGTAAAAGTCCAGAAAGAGAACACAGTGATCGTAGACGGACTGGGAGACAAAAAGGCAATTTCTGACCGGATCGCTCAGATCAAAGCTCAGATCGAGGAAACAACTTCTGATTTTGATCGGGAGAAACTGCAGGAAAGACTTGCGAAACTGGCAGGCGGCGTTGCTGTGATCCGCGTAGGCGCGGCTACCGAGACAGAGATGAAGGAAGCAAAACTTCGTATGGAAGACGCTCTGGCAGCAACGAGAGCGGCGGTTGAGGAAGGAATCATCGCCGGCGGCGGTTCCGCGTATATCCACGCGGCAAAAGAAGTAGCGAAACTGGCGGAGAATTTGGAAGGCGATGAGAAGACGGGCGCAAGAGTCGTTCTGAAAGCGCTGGAAGCACCTCTGTTCCATATCGCGGCAAACGCGGGACTGGAAGGCTCCGTGATCATCAATAAGGTGGCAGAGTCTGAGGCAGGCATCGGATTCGATGCTTTGACGGAAGAATATGTAGATATGGTAAAACAGGGAATCCTGGATCCTGCAAAGGTTACAAGAAGCGCGCTGCAGAACGCTACCAGCGTTGCATCTACACTGCTTACGACAGAATCTGTTGTGGCAAATATCAAAGAAGAGACTCCTGCAATGCCGGCAGGCGGCGGAGCAGGAATGGGTATGATGTAATCCGCTCTGCGCAGATGAAATTTTTGAAAACTCCCCTTCAGGGGAGTTTTCTTTTTGGTTCGCCCGCCATGGGCAGGCTCTAACGGGTGAAAGTCCCGAGTGCGCG
>CABPCP010000086.1 GCA_902406105.1 uncultured Mordavella sp. | reverse complement strand
GCTTGCAGACAGAGATGAAGGAAGTCCGGTCGGACATGGAAGAGCTGCGGACGGACGTCCGAGGTTTGCAGACAGAGATGAAGGAAGTCCGGTCGGACATGGAAGAGCTGCGGACGGACGTCCGAGGCTTGCAGACAGAGATGAAAGAGGTAAAGGCGGACGTCCGAGGTTTGCGGACAGAGATGAAAGAGGTCAAAGGAACGGTCCATGGAATAGAATTAAAACTTGAAAATGATACCGACAGAAGTATTGCGCTTGTTGCGGAGAATCATGTGGAATTGAACCGTAAGCTGGACAAAGTATTAGCAATGGAAAGTGAAAAAGAACTGCTTTCATTGAGACTGATTCGAGTAGAAAGTGATGTAGAGAAGATAAAAGCGAAATTAGCAGAAACAGCATAAGATGACAATATCAAAGGTTATCTGGATAATAAAAGAGGAGCGGATTCGCTCCTCTTTTATTATAAAACACACTATTCTATACTATACCATTCAGTGTTTGTAATATCATTAGCTAAATACAACAACAAAAAAAATCAGATTGTAGAAGTTGAACAATGTATTTAATAGAAAATTCCTATAAGATTATAGGCATAGAGAACGTTATAAAAATAACAATGTGGTGAAAGGGGCGGAAAATTAGGGATGAAAGTAGATGTAGAAAAGCTTGTTTCACGGATTGAAGAAATCTATGCCTGCGGCGTCAGAGAGGACGGAAGCCACACAAGGATGGCATATTCTGATGAAGATGTGAAAGCAAGAAAGCTCTTTACAAGCTACGCAAGAAATCTGGGGATGCAGACCCGTATGGATGAGGCAGGTAATCTGATCCTGCGGATGGAAGGACGAAACGAGAATCTGCCGGCGATCCAGATGGGGTCTCACTTGGATACCGTACCTGACGGAGGAAAATACGATGGGGTCTTGGGCTGCCTGGCCGGGCTTGGTGTCTGTGAAGCCTATATCGAAGCGGGAGAGAAGTCAGAGCATCCTATGGAAGTGATTGTTTTTACGGATGAAGAAGGTTTCCGTTTTGGGAAGGGGCTTTTAGGAAGCAGCGCGATCTGCGGGCAGGATCCGGATGTGTATGAATCAGAAACAGATATCTACGGCAACTTGCGAAGCGAAGTTATGAAAAGCTACGGGATCAAGTGCAAAGAGATCGGGAAAGCAAGAAGAAATCCCAAAGATGTGTGCTGTTTTATTGAACTGCATATTGAACAGGGCGCCGCATTGGACAGAAGAGAAATCCCGATCGGTGTAGTGACATCGATCGCTGGAGTAAGCCGTTACGATATTACGGTCAAAGGAGAGGCGAATCATGCGGGAAGCACCGCTATGGCAGACCGCAAAGACGCTTTGGTCGCGGCGGCCTCATTTATAAGCCGCGTTCCCGAGATTACGAAGGAATGGGGAAATGAATTTACAGTAGCGACGGTGGGAACCATAAAAGTAACGCCGCACTCTGTTAATGTGATTCCCGGCACCTGCAGTTTCAGCCTGGAGATCCGCGATCAAAAAGAAGAGGTGATCCGGACGATCGAGACAAAGCTAAGAAAGTGTTTGGAAGAAATCTGTAAAGAGTCTGGAGAAGAATATACGTTTGAGCAGACTTCCTATCACGCGCCGGCTCCTATGACGGGCTGGGTTAAGGAAAATATTGAGAAAGCGGTACAGGAATTGGGATATCCGCATATGGATCTGCCAAGCGGCGCGTTTCATGATTCCCTGATCATGAGTTCCATATTCCCTACGGGGATGATCTTTGTGCCGAGCGTGAATGGTATCAGCCATTCCCGATATGAGCTGACACGGACGGAGGATATCGAGATGGGCTGCAATGTACTGCTGAAAGCAGTCCAGAATATAGACAAGATGAAATAATTAGGTTTTTTATGGCGGCATAAAACGGAGCGCCATGGAAATAGGAATGTATCATCAGTGAAAGGAGAAGGAAAGATGGCAAAGAAAAAAATTGGTATTATTGGAGGCGGAATTTCAGGAGCGGCACTTGGATATCATCTGAGTCTGTATGATGAGGCGGAAGTAATCGTATTTGAGAAAGATACGATCGGCGGAGCTTCCACCGCAAAGTCCGCGGGTACTGTGTGTCTGTTTGATGATTCGCTGAAAAACCGGTACTGGGATGTAAGACTCTATGGATTTGAAACCTATCTGAAGATGGAAGCAGAAGAACCAGGAAGCGCAGGATTCGACAAAACAGGAACGCTGGTAGTCGCTACAAATGAAAAGGTGGAAGAAACGATCAAGACTGGGATTGCGCTGACAAAAGCGGCAGGATATACAGGAGAATATATTACAGACAAGGATCGTATTAAAGAAATCCTGCCGGATATCTCCACAGAGAACATCCTGGGAGCTGGATATACTCAGGACGACGGCTACTTTGACGGAACTATGATCTCTAATACATTTGCCAAGAAGATGCAGAAAAACGGCGGCGTGATCAAAACCGGCGTGAAAGTAACAGAAATCCTGAGAGATGGAGATAAAGTGACAGGATTGAAGACGGCAGATGGTGAAGAATATGCCTTTGACGTTGTGGTAGACTGTACAGGACCTTGGAGCCGCTTTACCGGCGAGATGGTAGGGCTGGATGTGCCAATCTGGCATACCAAGGCGGAAGCATTCTTCCTCTGCCCTCCGGGAAAGAAGTTAGACTATACGTTCCCGGTACTGAAGTATCCTGAGTTCTACGGATTAAGAGCGGGAGACAATATTTTTATCTGCAAATCCCACCTTTCTATGGACCTGAACAATCCAATGCACGCAGGTCAGTGGGATCCAGACAAATTGCCGGCAACTGGCGGAACAGACGATTACTTTATTGATTTCCTGCTGGATCAGTTAGAGGCTAAGGTTCCTGGAATCGTAGACAGCGGACTGGTTTCATCCTGGCTGTCATACAGGGCGGAGCCAAAAGATTTCCTGCCGATCCTTGGAAAGACTCCGGTAGAAGGCTATATGCTTGCGACCGGATACGGCGGAAATGGTGTGATCGAAGCGCCTGCGGCCAGCAGAGACTTAGCGAAGCTGATCATGAGAGGAGAGTCTACGCCGCTGCTGGAAGACTGGGCATTTGAGAGACTTCTTGAGAAATAAGACGGTCGGCCAAGAGGGCTGATCAGCAGAAATGGAGGATCACGATGAAAATAGCTGTTTTGATCAAACAGGTTCCTGTATCAAACGATGTTTCTGTGGATCCAGAAACCCATACACTTGTCCGCGCAAGTTCGGAGGGGATGATCAACCCCTCCGACTTAAACGCGGTGGAAGCGGGTCTGGAGTTAAAGGAACAGACGGACGGACAGGTTGTAGTATTTACTATGGCGCCTCAGGAAGCAGAGAAATCTCTGCGGGAGGCTATGGCAATGGGCTGTGACGAAGCATGTCTGATCACAGATCGGTGCTTTGGGGGAGCAGATACGATCGCCACAGCGAAAGTGCTGGCAGAAGGGATCAAAAAGTTTGGAGACTTTGATCTTGTTATGTGCGGGGCGCTTTCCGCGGATGGAGCGACCGGGCAGATCGGGGCGATGGTCGCTGAGTATCTGTCCATCCCCCATATAACAGAGATTCAGGGGGTAGAGTACGACCCGGCAGAAGAAGAAAAGATCATGGCCGTTAAAAAATACCATGATAAGCTTTTAAAGATCAAGAGTAGCCTTCCGGCTTTGGTGACGGTAGGGTTTGGCTGCAATACGCCCCGGCTGGCGACTCTTCGAACTATGCGGGCGGCAAAGAAAAAGCCAATGACCATCTATACAAATGAGGATCTTCAGATGGATACTTCCAAGACAGGACTGAAAGGTTCGCCTACGATAGTCATTGATTCTTTTGAGCCGGAAGCGGCAAGGAAAGCGGTCATGATCAAAGGAAGCGGAAAAGAGCTTGCGGAGAAATTGAAAGAATTGATAGAAGAAGGGGAAAAGGAATAATGGCAAATGGAATTTGTATTTACGCAGAAACCTGGAACGGCAAGCTTGAACCGGTCTTTGCCGAATTGGTTTCGGCGGCGGAGAAGATAAAAGAGACGACAGGAGAAAAGATCCAGGCCCTTCTTGTGACTGAGGATGAAGGAGGCCTGACGGAAGAGATCCAGGCGCTTGGCGTAGATGAGATCTATGTTTTGAAGACTGGAAGAAACTGTCTTATGCAGGATGATGCCGTAAGTCAGGCGGTTGCGGAAGCGCTGCGTCAGATTCAGCCGGCCAGCGTGCTGATACCGGCAACGCCGGTGGGACGCTCTATTTTTTCCCGTGTGGCGGCCAAACTGGAATGTGGACTGACCGCGGACTGCACAGAGCTTCTGGTGGGGACAAGAGAAGATGGGACCTATTTCGTAAGGCAGAACAAGCCTTCATACGGAGACAATATTTTTGTTACGATCGTGACAAAAGAGGGTGTTTATCCGCAGATGATGACGGTGCGTCCAGGCGTTTATCAGCCGGCACAGCCCCAGTCGGATAGAGAGACAAAGGTCGTGGAGCTATCAGATATCCATTTGGGAGAATCCGGACTGGAGGTTGTTGAGATCACAGAATCAGGCACAAACGCAGACAGTATCATGTCGGCGGAGATCGTGATCGCCGGAGGAAGAGGTGTTCTGGAAGACGGGAATTTTGAACTGATGGAGAAATTTGCCCAGAAACTGGGAGCTGCCATCGGAGGCACAAGACCGCTGGCGGATTCTGGTCTGATTCCTTTTGACCATCAGATCGGTCAGACTGGGTTTACCATTAGGCCTAGGGTGTGCATCTCCCTGGGCGCCTCTGGAGCGATCCAGCATACGGAGGGGATTAAGGATACAAAATTGATGATCGCGGTAAATATTGATGAGAACGCGCCGATCTTCAATATTGCGGATTATGGCCTGGTAGGCGATATTCATGAGGTGCTCCAGAATTATCTGGAGGCGGAGCAGAGCAGATAAAACGGTTGTATGAGAGGGGACTTATTCGGGGGATGAGGGAGAGATCGTCCGGATGAGTCCCTTTGTGTAAAATGCGTTAAATATCCCGCATAATGTATCGAAACCAGAGGAGTGGCCGATGCTGCCAAAAGTTTCTAGAATGTGACCAGGAGAAGGAAGGCCGGCCAGCTCTTTGACAGGCAGAGAGAATTGGCCTTCTAAGGCGCAGGCCAAGAAAGCGGCGCTGATATCGTTGGTATCTTTCAAATGAAAATAGATTTCTTCCCGAAGAGCATGAGCCAGAGGGTGATCTTTTAGGCCGCTCAGGATCAGTCCGGCCAAGAAGCCGCAGAGGAAATCATCTCCGCTTGGGGTCAGGCCAATGCCAAGACCGATCAGACCGCGCAGTTCAAGAGCGGCATCCAGCCAGGCAGAGCTTAGGATATAAGCAGAGGCTGCTTTAAGCCTGCGCGCGGCAAGCTGGAGTACAGGATCTTCTTGGCGGGAAAAGAGATGATCCGATTCCTGAAAAGTTTGGAATAAGGGCTGAAATCCGCCGGAAGCCGAAAGATGGATGGCGGCCCGGATGTTCTGGGACAAAAGGGAAACTTGGGGGCCGGAGAGACTTTGAGAGAGGCGCAGATCCTCATGACGGCTCTGGCCGAAATCAAAGGAAACGGTGTCTTCTCCAGACGGCTGATCCGACATCAGTGTCAGAGTATTTGGAGAAATAAAAACCTTTTGCCCAGGGCGGCAGGAGATGACGTCTGAGATACCCAGGGGCAGATCGGTGATCAAACTAATGGGAGATATAGGAGAGTTCTTTGCCTGCAGCGCCAGAAGAGACCCGCCGACAGACAGGTTGACAGTTTTGCGGTATACAGAATGCACCGCTCCAAGGGAAGCGTTTCGCAAAATATGTAAACAGTAGTCAGACAGAAAAGTAATTGGACGGCCCATAGACTCTATCTCCTTTTTGTGGAATTTACATTTTAATCATGATATCAAAAATACAAGGTCCGCGCAAATCTGAAATTGCGGAAAACTGGTTTTTAAATTTCAGGAAAAAGCATATCTAATTTTAAACAAAATGAGCAGTTTTTTGTTGTAAAAGATGCTGGATACATACGATAAAATCGGAATGTGGGAGAAAAAACTGTGAAAAACTACTAAAAAGTAAGAGTTGTATTTTAGAGTCACAGGTATTGTATTTTGCTCTTCTATAGAGTAGAATAAAAGAAACTTTAAAAACAGGTTGACCAGAGGGCGGAATCCTAAGAAAAAAGGGAATCCGCAGTAAAGGAGGAATGAAGGAAGCTATGTATGATTTGGTGATTCGAAATGGAAAGCTTGTAACTCCCGACCGTATTTATGAGGCGGATATTGCTATTACCGATGGCAAATATGCGGCTTTTGCGGCGCCGGGAACTGAGCTGGAAGCAAAAGAGACCATCGACGCGAAGGGAAATTATGTATTTCCGGGAATCGTGGACTGCCATGCCCATCTGAACGAGCCTGGCTTTGAGTACCGGGAGGATTTCGAGACTGGTTCCCGCGCGGCGGTGGCGGCAGGATGTACCTGCCTGATCGATATGCCGCTGAATAATGATCCATCTTTGATGAACAAAGAGATTTTTGATCTGAAGATGGGCAAGATCAGCAAACATTCCGCGGTAGATTACGCGCTGTGGGGCGGCTTGGTAGGCGACTATGACGACCAGCCGGATTCCGTGAAAAATAATATGAAGGATCTGGTAGATCTTCATAACTGCGGCGTGGCCGCGTTTAAAGGCTTTACCTGTCCAAACGGAGATCTGTTTCCAACCGTCAACCTTGGAAATGTCCGCAAGGCTCTGGAGATTTTAAAGCCTTACAACGCTCTGTGCGGATTCCACTGCGAGGAATACGGCCAGGTGCTTGAGAGAGAGAAAGAAGCAAAAGCAAAAGAAGGAAGAAGCAATGAGGAGAAAATCCGTGACTTCTTGGATTCCCATGATGTATGGACGGAATATGTGGCGACAAAGAATGTGATCGATATGGCAAGAGCCACCGGCGGCCGTGTACACATCTGCCATGTCAGCCATCCGATGGTTGCCCAGGTAGTCAAAGACGCGATTCATGAGGGCCTTCCGATCACGGCGGAGACCTGCCCGCACTATCTTGGATTTACAGAAGATTTTGTATTTGAAAAAGGGGCTCCGGCCAAATGTACGCCTCCGATGCGTGACAAAGAAGCCATGGAGAAGCTCTGGGATTATGTGCTGGACGGAACGCTTTCCTGCGTTGGAAGCGACCATTCACCGGCGGCAGATGAAGAGAAAGACAACGCGACGAAGGATATCTGGCATGCGTGGGGCGGGTTAAATTCTATCCAGTTCTTCCTGCCGATGATGTTTGACATGGTAGTTCACAAGAAGGGATTAAGCCCAAGCCTGATCGCGAAGGTAATGGATTACAATCCGGCGAAGATCTTCGGCCTGTATGGACGTAAGGGGGCGTTTGAACTTGGCTTTGACGGAGATATCGTGATCGTAGATCCAGAGAAAGAATGGAAATGTGATCAGACAAAGCTTCTGACGAAAGGACATGTGTCCTGCTTTGACGGTTTGGAAGGAAAAGGGGCGCCTACATGCACTATTATCCGTGGGAAAGTGGTCGCGGAGGATGGCATGTATAAAGAAGAGGCCATTGGATACGGCGAATATATCACCCCTGTAAAATAGAGGCGGCACAACAGGATATTAAGGAAGGAGTAAAGATATGAGTGATGTAAAGAACGAAACAAAACAGGAAGGCGCTTCCCTGGAACCGATTTCCAAAGATAAACGAATCATGAGCTGGGGCTCCAATACAATGCTCTGGCTGGGAGGATGTATCTCTATCGGTACGCTGGCCCAGGGGTCGGCGCAGCTGGAAGCTGGACTGAATCTGACACAGTTATTCCTGGCGGTGACCATCGGAACTTTGATCTTGGTCGTAGGTATTGCGCTCAACGACCAGTTTAGTTATAAGACAGGAGCGCCTTACGCGGTACAGCTTAGAAGCGCCTTTGGTACCAAAGGCAACATTGTTCCCAGTTTGATCCGGGGCGTTCCGGCTATCGTATGGTATGGATACCAGACCTGGCTGGGCGGCGCGGCGATCAACAATATTTCAATGGCGTTATTTGGGTTCGATAATATCTGGTTATGGTTCATTGTGTTCCAGATCATCCAGATCCTGCTTTCCATCAAAGGATTCCAGGGCGCCAAGTGGGTTGGCAACATTGGAGGTGTTGTTATCTCTATCGCTATGCTGTATCTGCTGTATCTGTGCGTCACAGAGTATGGTGATGTGGTAAGCCAGAATCTGATGAGCAAATCAGGAACCTGGGGTATGCCGTTTATCGCGGCGATCATCGCTTTCTTTGGAAACAGCACACCGGTTATGCTGAACGCAGGAGATTACTCTCGTGAGATGAAAGATGGAATGTCTACAATGAAACGTGGATTTTCTTACTTCCTGGCTATGGTTCCGGCGACCGTTCTGCTCGGTATCATTGGCGCTATGGCTTCTACAGCGACAGGAGTCGCAAACCCGATCAACGCGTTCGCGCAGATGGTTGACAACAAAGTAGTCATGGTTGTTACGCTGGCCTTCATCATTTTCGCTCAGTTAACGACTAACCTTGCAAGCAACGTAATCCCGCCGGCATACGCATTCATGGATGCGTTTAAGATGAAACACAGAACGGCTGTTATCCTGATCGGTATCCTGGCAGTATGTACTTGTCCGTGGATCCTGACCGATGACAGTTCTGCAGCGGGACTCGCGCTGTTCACAAAGATTTATACCGCGTTCTTTGGACCGATTTTCGCAATCCTGATCACAGACTTCTTTATTCTGCATAAGAGAAAATATGAGAAGGCGGCGCTGGATGATCTGTATAACGTAAAAGGAAATCACGCGGGCGTAAACTGGGCGGCGATCATCGCGATGTGTGTAGGCGTTGTGATCGGCCTGATCAACGTAGATATTTCTTTCTTTACCGCAACGATCCCGACAGGACTGATCTTCTACTTCTGTATGAAGTACATGAAGAGCTCGGCGCCATTTAGGATTGGAACAACTCTTGAAAAGAAATAAAATTTGCTTCGCAAAACATAAGGGAGAGAGGAGTGTTTGCTCCCTCTCCCTGATTTATATCAAGTCAAGAAATGAGGTGGACTGGAAATGAAAAGGAAACTGAAGGGAAGATTTGTCATCGGATTTGATGGGGAAGATCATGAAATCATCCGTGACGGAGAAGTGGTATATGATGGAAATGAGATCATATACGTGGGAAAAAACTACGACGGCGAAGTAGATGTGACGGAAGATGCCGGCAACGCGGTTATTATGCCGGGCTTTATCGATCTGAACGCACTGGGCGATATTGATCATGATATCCTGCATTTTGAGGCCTATGATTATGTTTTGAATAGTCTTTGGCCTTCAGAAGAATATTTTATAAAAGGAACACATGACCGTATGACGCCTGAAGAAGAGGCGTTTAAATCAAAGTTTGCTTATGCGCAGCTGATCATGAATGGCGTGACGACAGCTCTTCCCATTACATCCGTGTTCTATAAAGGCTGGGCCGAGACCTATGAAGAGGCGGAAGCGGCTGTGGAGCACGCGGGCAATATGGGGCTTCGGTTATATATGTCTCCTAGTTATCAGTGTGGTCTGAATGTGACCAAACCGGACGGAAATCTGACGGTGCGCTTCAAGGAAGGAGAAGGCGAGAAGGGACTGGAACGAGCGGTCAAATTTGTCAAGAAATATGACGGAGCCTACGATGGACTGATCCGGGGCTGTCTGAAACCGGAACGGATCGAGATGCAGACGGAAGAAAATCTGATCAATACCAGAAGATACGCCACGGAACTTGGCGTCCCGTTGAAACTCCACGCTGCTCAGAGCCCGTTTGAGTATGACTATATAAAGGCGAAAACAGGAAAATCCCCGATCGAATATCTGGAAAGTATCGGATTCCTTGGGGCGGATGTGGGAATTCCTCACGCCTTCATGCTGAAAGGCACAAAATGGGTAGAAGATCCGGGAGACGACCTTTCAATCCTTGCAAAGCACGGCACAACAGTCATCCACTGCCCGATCATTATCGGAAGGACCGGACGGCATTTGAATACCTTTAAGCGTTATTGTCAGGAAGGAATCAATGTGGCGATCGGAACAGATACATTCCCGCCGGATTTCTTTGGTGTGATCCGTACCGCCAGTATGTATTCACGGATGCAGGAAGGAACGGCAGAAGGCTCTACTTATGCGGACATTTACCGCGCTGTAACTCTGGGAGGATCGAAGATGTTGGGAAGACCAGATCTGGGGCGTCTGTGCGAAGGCGCCAAGGCAGACATGATCGTTGTGGATCTGGATGCCTTCCACATGGGAGCTGTGGATGATCCGATCCGGACAATCTTTATGTGCGGAAATGGACCGGATATCAAGATGTCCATCATAAACGGCCGCACCGTAATGAAGGATAGAAAGATGGAAGGAATCGATCTGGAAGAACTGAAAGCTAAGGGACAGACCTATTACGAAAAAATGAAATACGGTTATATGGAAAGAGATTACCAGCACTTGCCGGAAAATGAGATCTTCAGACCATCTTATAAGGTGAGATAAGTTTTAATTGGGGCCGGGGGATTTTTAAAAATCCCCCGGCCCCAATTAAAAATGCCCTGTCCCTAATTGACAAAAGGCGGAAAAGTTTTTGTATATACTGTCTATTGCAAAAGGGAAAACAGGGTGTGACAATGAAGTTAGAAAGAGTGGATGACCACTTAGCCTTAGAAAAAGAATATAGGCAGAAGGAGAGGATTTAACGATGAGTTATTTAAATGGTCAGGTTGGTTACAGAGACGAATTACTGGATACACGT
>CABPCP010000085.1 GCA_902406105.1 uncultured Mordavella sp. | reverse complement strand
TGCAGAGGACGCCATTTATCGCGGTCTTCTGTCAGAATCCGCTCCAGTTTTTCATCCCCTTGATATGGCTCATCTACGGTCGTAGGCGCCCCAAAATGAATCTTATGATATTCGCTCATAACCTCCGTGCCTGCCATATAACGAATCAAATCCATGGCCAGTTCTTTGTTCTCGCAGGACGACATCAGTGTTAAACAGTCCGCAGCTCCAAAGGTCCCATACTGCTTATTTTTCAAAGAAGTTACATAATTCCAGTGCAGATCTGGATAAGTCTCCTCAAAAGATTCTGTCTGCGCCTGCATCGCCCGTGCGCAGGCAAAAGCAGCATGTCCGCCGCCAAACACACTAGAGAACGCATCGGTCGCGGCAAGTGACATATAGTCTTCCGGCATATAAGGTGTCAGACTCTGCAGAAACTCTACTGCTTCTACACCCGCTTCATCATTAAATCGCACAGATTTCAGGTCATCATTGTAAATATCTGTTCCATTCTGCCAGATAAGACTATAATAATAAGAGTTCAAAAGATATAAAGGACTCATATCTCCATTATTAAATCCTGCCGCATATCCATATTGATCGATCTTACCATCTCCATCGGTGTCCTGAGTCGCTTTCTCACAGATTCGTTTGAAGTCCTCCCAGGTTTCCGGCGGCTCTTCGCCAAGACTCTCAAGAATATCTTCATTATAATACAGGATAAAAGGATTTCCGGTACTAAATGGGAAACCGTAGGTACCTCCCATCATCTGTCCCTTCTCCAAATAAATATATTTCTCATAATCCTCTTCTGTCAGATATTCTTCCATATCCACAACTGCTCCGGAATCAATATATGTAGGAAACATTTCTACATACATATATCCAACATCAGGCCCTTTATCCGCGTTGATCGCTGTCATATATTTTTCCTCATACGTATCCCAGGGAATGATCTGGAATTCTAATTCACAGTTGTTTTCTTCCTCAAACTTGTCAAGAAGAGGAACATAGTTTTTCTCCGTTTCATCATCCAATGGCGGAATCCATACGGATAAGGTTTCTTTCCCTCCATTTTCCTCCTCATCACCGCCGCTCCCACAGCCAGCAGCCATCCCGGCAACCAAAGCGGCGCAAAGGAGGGCGCTAATCAATTTCTTTTTCATACTTTTTCTCCTTTATTTAGTAAAAATTCACGAATCTAGCTTATTATAGTATGCGAGATAGAAAAAGGGCAAATCGAAAATATTCATAAATAGATATGGCTTATACAAAATGTCTATAAATTTTTTTGAAACAAATCAAACTTTCGACAAAAAAAGTGTGTAAGTTTTTGAATTACTAACCTACACACTTTTCCAATCTTTTATGAAAAGATTATATTAAAAAATATTTCCTACAATTTATTCACTGCCGCCGCAAGATACTCATTGCTGATTTCGTAAAAACGCTCTTGTTCTACAGCCTCCGCAAGCTTTGTATCAATAGGCATCTTACCAAGCACTGGAAGATCCAGTTCTTTCGCCGCCTCTTCAATGTGGCTTTCTCCAAAAACAGAAATCTTCTTTCCACAGTCAGGACAGATCAGATAACTGTAATTTTCTACCACGCCTAATACCGGAATGTTCATCTGTTTCGCCATATTATAGGCCTTCTTAACAATCATCTGTACCAGATCCTGTGGAGATGTAACAATCACCACGCCGTCTACCGGAAGAGACTGGAACACCGTCAACGGTACATCTCCGGTTCCTGGAGGCATATCTACAAACAGATAGTCTAATTCTCCCCACATTACATCGGTCCAGAACTGCGTTACTACGTTTGCGATAATAGGACCTCTCCAGATCACCGGATCGGATTCGTGAGGAAGCAGAAGGTTCACCGACATGATCTTGGTGCCGTCTTTTGCCTCGCTTGGAAAAATGCCGTCCTCCGTCCCCTGCGCGGTCTCATGAATACCATACATCTTGGGGATGGAAGGTCCAGTGATATCCGCGTCCAGGATTCCTACGGAGAATCCCTGTTCCCGCATCATCCTTGCCAGAGAAGCGGTTACCATAGATTTTCCAACACCGCCCTTCCCGCTGACCACTGCGATCACCTTATTGATATGAGAAAACGCGTTCGCCGGTTTCCTAAGGTCCTGGGGCTTGCTGCTGCAGGTATCCGCATGGGCGCACCCGGCACAGTCGGAGGGTGAGCACCCGTTTTGCTGCTCTGCCATATTTCTTACCTCTTTTCTGTCTATAGCCGGAGCATCTCCGGCCCCTATTTCTTCTCTTACTCTTCCGCCGCCGCGATCACTTCGATCTCACAGAGCGCGTTTTTCGGAAGTGTTTTTACTGCCACACAGCTTCTGGCTGGCTTGGAAGTGAAATATTTTGCGTACACTTCATTAAATGCCGCAAAATCTCCCATGTCCGCCAGGAAGCAGGTGGTCTTTACAACCTTGTCAAAGGATGTCCCTGCTGCCTCCAGCACAGCTCCCACATTCCGGCATGCCTGGTCCGCCTGACCTTCGATGCCTTCCGCCAGATTTCCGGTGGCCGGATCTGCTCCAAGCTGTCCCGCGCTATAGAAAACTCCTCCGCTTACATATCCCTGTGAGTAAGGGCCAAGTGCTGCCGGCGCTTTTTCTGTCGCTACTACTTTCATGATCTACCTCTCCTTTGCTTGATTTAATAAAATTTGCGCGATACAGATATCAAAAAGACCCATCCCTACAGATTTAAAATAGGTAGTCTCTTTGGCGGCTTCTTCTATTGTTTCCCCTGACGCCAGATAATCGCTCATCAATACCACCTGCTCCTTCCGAAGCCTTCCCTCTTCCAGAGGCTGACTTAAGTCTCCGCTTTCCTCACAGGCG
The DNA here is from genome assembly GCA_902406105.1 of uncultured Mordavella sp. GTDB lineage: Bacteria > Bacillota > Clostridia > Lachnospirales > Lachnospiraceae > Massilistercora. The sequence goes on along the minus strand of CABPCP010000085.1, from coordinate 8,381 downwards.
TAAGGAAGCTCCACATAGACCCGGTCTACCAGGTCCCACACCGCATCCGGGATTTCCCGCATATCCGGCGTATAGGAACCAATGGCAATGATGCATTTTCCTCTTAGAAGCTCCCGGTCATTAGGGAGCACTGGCGCAGCGGAAGGGGTGGTCGTGCAGATAATATCGCTGTTTGCCGCTAACTCTTCCGCTGTACTACATTGTACTACCTTTACCTTGGGATCCGCAATAGCTTTTTCCAATCTGTCCATATATTCCGTCAGATCTCTGCCGCTGTGGCTGAATAAGTAAACAGTATGGATCTCTCTGGCCGCGCAGGCATAAAGAGCCTGATAGAACCCCTGCACCCCGGCTCCCACAATTCCTACCGTATGACAGTCTTTGCGGGCAAGATGCCGGATTCCCACGCCTCCTACCGCTCCGGTTCTCCAGGCCGTCACCGCCTGACCGTCTAAAATCGCCTGCGGCGCCCCAGTCACTGGGTCATTCAGCAATACTACCCCATCAATAGAAGGGAGCCCTAGCTTCGCGTTATCCGGGAAAATAGTCAGGATCTTGGTCCCAATGGCCTCTTTCGTATAACAGGGCATATACATCAGGGTCTTGTTCTCGTGTTCCACGGTAGGCCGGTTGGGGACATAGTATTCTCCACTCCGAATGATCTGATAGGCATGTTCGATCTCATCCATCATCTGATTCCGGTCCGCCAGTTTTTCAATTTCTTCTTTTCCAAGTAAAATCATGAGTCTTTCTTCCTTTCTCTGATTCTTTTTTTTACATACGTCCTTCTTATCCGGCCGCTTCCTGCGCAGGAGCTGCTTCCTAGTGGTTAGCAGCCTGGTAAATCTCGAACATCTCCCGGGCTCCCAGCTTTTTGAAGCAGCCCAGCTTCACAGTATCGCCTTTGGTCGCGCTGTCCGCCAGTTTCCGCAGCACTTCTTCCGGCTGTACGCCAATGGACAGTTCTCCTATGGATACCGGCATGGCTAATTCTCGGAAAAACTCTTCCGTACACCTGATCGCCTCCTTGGCCGCCATTTCCTCATCCTCCTGCGTAATGCCCCATACCATTCTGCCGTACCGCGCAAACCGGGGCACGTCCAGCTGATACACATACTTGGCCCAGCTTCCCCATACAGCGGAAAGCGTAGCGCCGTGGGCCTCGTCAAACATACCGCTGATCTCATGGCCCAGCTTGTGGCAGGCGAAATCCTTGGGCCTTCCTAATCCGGTGAGTCCATTATGAGACAGACTCCCGCACCACATCAATTCACTCATAGCCTGATAATCCATCTGGTTTTCATACGCTTTTCTCCCGTTTCGAATCACCGTGCGCATCAGCCCCTCCGCGATCTCATCAGTCAGTTCATTTCCTGTGACCGGAGTAAAATACCGCTCCAGCGTATGCATCAGAATATCTGTAATGCCGCAGGCAAGCTGGTATTTGGGCAGTGTATAAGTCAATTCTGGATTCATCAGCGCAAACTTTGGCCGCACCAGATCACTATTGACTCCCGCCTTTTTCCCTGTTTCCTGATTGGTGATCACCGCCGAATCACTGGTTTCACTTCCTGCCGCTGAAATGGTCAGCACAGCTCCCACCGGTAAAGCTCCCACCAAAGGCACTTTCCCCATCCAAATATCCCAGATGTCTGTTCCCGGCACGTATGCCCCAACCGCGATCGCTTTGGCCGTATCGATCACACTTCCTCCGCCTACCGCCAGGATCAAATCCGCCTGGAACGCGATTGCTTTTTCTACTCCTTCTCTGGCAAGAGATAAACGGGGATTCGGTTTTACCCCTCCAAGCTCGTCATAGGCAATCTCTTCCGCCGCAAGCAATTCTTCAATCTCTTTCAACAGTCCGCTTTTTACAGCGCTCCCGCCTCCGTAGACCAGAAGCGCTCGGCTGGCTCCCCATTTTTTCGCCATCTTTCCCGCTTCCTTTTGAGCTTCTCTGCCAAACACGATCTCCGTTGGGCTATACTGTGTAAAACTCTGCATTTTATAACACTCCTTTGCTTTGTATCAATAAATCTTCTCTCCGGTCAGCACCACCACAGAGCGGGGCCCCATCAAAAGTCCCGTTTCGGATAGTTCAGCCGGTTCCTGGTAGCATCCGCTTCCCTCTGCGCCGGTATTGACGGCAATCTTCCATCGAAATCCTTCCGGAAGCCCTGGAAGTTCACATCCCAGCGCCTCCCAGTATACATTCACTCCCAGGTAGACAATATCGTCTTTCCCCTTTTTCTCATCATATCCAGCAAATAGTACGCCGATCATCCGGGTTCCGTCATCGTAAGCCGCCTCCCAGGCTCTCTGCGAATGAAGACTTACTTCCGGCAGCCCGCACTTAGCGGGGCCGCATAAGCCCATAATAGCGGGATGTCTCTTCCGGAAATGAATGAGATATCGGAAAAATCCGTGGATATCCTCGTATTTTTTAAGGTTTTCCCAATCCAGCCAGGAGATTTCATTGTCCTGACAATATGCATTGTTATTTCCAAACTGGGTATTGCAGAATTCATCTCCAGATAAAAACATCGGGGTTCCCCGGCTGGTCAGAAGGACCGCGCAGGCGTTCTTGATCATCCGGCGCCGAAGAGAAAGAACCTCTGGATCCTTCGTCTCTCCTTCTGCCCCGCAGTTCCAGCTGTGATTGTCATTGTTTCCATCCGTATTATTCCATCCGTTTGCTTCATTATGCTTTTCATTATAGGCGTACAGATCATACAGCGTAAATCCATCGTGACAGGTAAGGAAATTAACAGAAGCATCCTTTCCCCGTATATCTGTATCATAAATGTCAGGAGATCCAATGATCCGCTGGGCCGCCGCAGACGCCGCCCACAGGCCTCCTTTTAAAAACTCCCGCAGATCATCCCGGTAGCGGCCATTCCATTCACTCCAGCGCCGGAACGCCGGGAAATTCCCTACCTGATACAATCCGCCCGCATCCCAGGCTTCCGCGATAAGCTTGGTATCTCCCAGGATAGGGTCTTGGGCGATCGCCCGCAAAAGCGGCGGATTCTGCATAGGAGAACCATCGTCATTTCTTCCCAGGATCGATGCCAGGTCAAACCGGAAGCCGTCCACCCTGTAGGTGGTGACCCAATACCTCAGACAGTCCAGGATCAACTGCTGTACTACCGGATGATTGCAGTTCATCGTGTTGCCGCAGCCGCTGAAATTATAGTAATGGCCATCTGGGGTCAGGAGATAGTAAATGTTATTATCAAATCCTTTAAACGAGATGAAAGGACCTTTCTCGTTCCCTTCCGCCGTATGGTTGAAGACCACGTCCAAGATCACTTCTATATCATTTTCATGGAGAGACTTGACAAGCTGCTTAAACTCCATTCCTTCCCGGTTATATTCTGCCGCCGATGCATAGCTGGTATTAGGAGCAAAGAAGCTGACCGTATTATATCCCCAGTAGTTTACCAGTTCTCTCCCTCCCACCTCGCGGCGGCCGCTCAATTCGTCAAATTCAAAGATGGGCATAAGTTCAATGGCGTTAATCCCCAGATCCTTAAGATATGGGATCTTTTCCCGGATTCCTTTAAATGTTCCAGGAGCTGTTGTCTGCCGGGACAGTTTTGTAAATCCCCGGACATGCATCTCATAGATGACCAGTTCCTCCATGGGTATTTTCGGCTGAGGTTCCGTACCCCAATAGAAATTGTTCCTCACCACTCTGGCCCGGTAGCCTTCTTCACGCACCTTCCTCCCCCATACGCTCTGACCAGTAACTGCTTTCGCGTAAGGATCCAACAGCACGTGACTTTTATCAAACAAAAGGCCCTTCTCTGGGTCCCAGGGACCGTCCAGCCGGTAAGCATACTCAAATTCCTCCACATTCAGCCCAAACACGATCATAGAATACACATCTCCGATCCGGTAATTTTCCGGAAATGGCAGGACTGCGTAAGGTTCCGCCGCCTCTCTGTGATAGAGCAGTAGTTCACAGGACACAGCGCCTTTAGACTGTACTGTAAAATTCACGCCTTTGGGGATTGGTGTGGGGCCTAAAAACATATAAAAACCCGGACGCACGTCAAACCCATTCACCCGGTCCAAAGGCTCCATATGCTGGATCTGGGTGCCAAACAGACTGGCTGTGGTCAGTTCTTCTGGCATATTCTTTGATTCCTGCGGCATAGACATCCCTCCCTTAGATCAGTCATAGACATGCGGCAAACAAAATGTTATCTCTGCAATAAATATTATCAAATTTATGACTTCTGGGCAATAGTAATCGGGGCCGGGGGATTTTAAAAAACCCCCCGGCCCCGATGAAAAATGCCCTGTCCCTTTTGATTACAGCATCTCAATGAACGCCGCGATCCTGGTGTTCAACTGTCCGATATCTGCCTGAGAATAGTCTGTCTCTACGCTGATATATGGTATTCCTTTTTCTTCATTTACGAATTTGCGGATTCCGAATGCTTCTACATTATATGTATGACAAGCCTGCAAGGTCATCTCTACCACTCCGTCCACCTTGTACTCGTCGATCAGTCTCCCTAAAAGCTCCAAACGATTAGGATTCGGTGTCATGACAGAACAACCGATGTTGAGATATCGGCGCGCCAGAGCGCTGTAGACATCCGGATCATCCTCGTCTACCAGTTTATCGATTGCTTTGGCTCCTGCGCAGTTTTCATAGGTCACAACAATCCCGCCATTATCTTCTACCGCCCGGATCACTTTTTCTGTAGCTCCGCCGATAGGACAGCCTGTGATCAGGATTCTTGGCTTTTTCTCCTGCATCTTTCCTGCCGCGTACTCTTCTTTGATCTTCTCCACCAAAGCGTCCACCTCGCCGGGAATCTCTTTGCGGTCAAGCTTGAAAGTACTGCCGTACAGGACTTTGAAGAGTTCCTGCCCGGTAATGGGCGCCGGGTCATTTTGCATAACTTCATACAAATGTTTCAAAGACCTTCTTCCCGCGTTATTGATGCGGATAGCCTCCCGGATATCCTCCTCTGTGATGGTCACTTCAAACTTCTTTTCCAAGTACTCTTTGAAACGGATGATCTCACTCTTCCACAGTTTCAGCGCTTCTTCTCCCTGAGTATTGGGAAGTTCCAGAATAAATACATCCTTAAAATTCCCCATATACTCGTACATTTTCTTCTTCCCATCGCAGGTAGTCTCTCCCACCACCACATCAGAAAAATAGAAAAACGGACATTTATCCGTCCGGGCAAATCCATAACTGGATTTGATCAGAGGACATAAGTTCTTAGGAAGTTCCCGCTCGGCATCCGCGATCGTCTCATCTGACGTAGAACACAGGCTGACACTGGCGGCTCCCATAGCCATAGCCAATTCCTGCGGGAAATAGGTACAATAAGATCCGATCACCGGGATCCCCTGCTCCTTTACTTTCTTGATCCCCAGGAAAGAATTCTTCCTTTGCTCCGCAAATTCTTCAAATACCTCCGGCAAATCTTTGATCAGTTCCATAAATACACCTCATTTTTTATTTCTTTCTTCTTGTTTTCTCTTCTGCCAAAATAGCAGCCCCCAGCGCTCCCGCATATCTTCCGTAATCTGTGGGCGTCACTGTCTGGCCTAATTTCTCAGACAGAATTCCTGAAAAATATCTGCTGTGGCTTAACCCTCCTGTTAAGATCACCTGGGAGGGAAGATTCTTTCGATTGGCTAACTGGGCCACTTTTGCCGCAACAGAATCCACTACGCCGGTAGCGATATCTTCTCGTTTTCTTCCTTCTCCGATATAATTGATGACCTCTGATTCCGCGAACACGGTGCAAAGAGAGCTGATTGGAAGGACAGTCCCTTTTCCCGCCAATTCAAACAACTCCTGCAGGGTAACGCCCAGCCGGTTTGCCATAACTTCCAGGAATTTGCCGGTTCCCGCGGAACACTTGTCATTCATCAGGAAGTCCTGCACCATTCCCTGCCGGACCAGGATCACCTTTGTGTCCTGTCCGCCCACATCGATGATGGCGCAGTCGTCACTTCCCAATTCTCTGCCACCCCTGGCATGGCAGGTAATCTCCGTGATCACGTAATCCGCAAAATCTACCGCGATCCGTCCATAACCTGTAGCCACCACCTTCGTAGATTCGTCCAGAACATCGATGCCCTGTTCCTTCAGCCTTTCCTGGATTGTAAGGGTGGTCTCCCTGCTGTTCCATCCAGTCGGCAGCACAAATTCCAGCCCTATATCTCCTCTGGCTACAACCTTAGAAGCAGTAGAGCCAATATCGATTCCTACATAATTCATGTTTTCTTTTTCCTCTCTTACGTCATTTCCTCCGCCCAAAGCAGATTGGCGGTCAAAGACCGGAACTGGAGCCAGGCGCTCTTTCCCCCTGACAGCTGCTCCAGCTTTTTATTGACCGCTGGATGGTATTCTCTCCCTTCTTTCCGCTCCTTCGTCCCGTACTCACACGCCTGCCGAAGCCAGTCTGGATCGGCAAGTCTTTTTTCTAACGGGATTTCCTGGAAGAACAAACGCTTTTCTCCTGCTCTTTCTCCCATCCAACGTCCAGACAGCCGCGCCGGTCTTTGCCGGAACAGATATCCGTCACAGCGGTCCCGTTCACGGCCGATCACCTGGATGCCCGCTTCTTTCATCGTCTCTACAGTTTCCGTCAGATCAAACATATCCTTCGGGGCAGTAGCTAAAAGAGCGGTATGCGTACATATGAGCGCCTCCAGATCATGACAGCTTTTAAATCCCTCCCGCTCATTCAGACCGCCGATTCCTCCGCTGACTGTCAAAGGAATCCCAAGCTTCTCACAGGCTTTCATAGTCCCAGAAGCAGTAAATGCGCCTGTTTTTCTTTCTATCACAGCCCGCTCAAAATTCCGGAAATGAATCCGTTCTTTCAAGATACCTGTCTTTCTGATCTGGCAAAATTCCTCCAATATCCCCGTCATGATACTGCCCTTCCACATCCATGCGATCCGTCCGTTAGATGCTGGCCAGGAGGCCAGCATCTCCTGTTCTGTAATGCTTCCCAGGCCCTGAGACAATAAGGCCGACTCTACGAGATAATCTGCCATATCTCTTCCGCCTGACGGCCGAGATCCATTTGATTTTCTCTCTCCAGAATCTCCTGGTAACCTTTCCGGATGCTGCCGGCCCCATTCCAAGTTCCTGCAACCGCCCCAATAATGCTTGCGATCGCGCTGGTCTCATCCCCAATATTTACTCCGTCAAAAATGCTTTCCATAGTATCGCCCTGCTCTGCTACCAGGATCCCGAAAGCAGCCGGCACAGTCTCCGCGATCGCCGGACCGCTGCCGATACGGCTTCCAAGTTCCACAGCAATATCCGTCCCGCTCCCGCCATGAAGGGCGATTGAAACTGCCATCTCCATACGCTTTGTCACAGAAGGGCCCGGATAAGTCCAGATATCCTTCCGTTCTCTGGCCAGCTTTTCACCCCACACGCTTCCGTACTGGGCGGCCCTGACCACCTCATAAAGAGAAACGTTCTCTCCCAGACCGCGGCTTACCGCGGCCGCAACAGCGCAGGCGCCAGAAATGCTGTAAGGGTCATCATGAGAAGCCATGGTCAGTTCCAGTGTGTCTTGGATTGCCTTGTCCACATCTCCTTTACTGAACAATCCTGCCGGATATGCCTTACTGGCCGCCCCATTTGAGGAAAGCGCATAATAGTGGCTCTTATAGAGTTTTGTCCCTAATCTTCCCGCATATGCCCAAGTCCCCATCGTGTCATCTGCCTTCAGACGTTTTACTACGTTCCGTGTCGTCATCCCGGCAAAGGGCTCGAAATATTCGGTCTCTCCCCATTCCAGCAGAGCTCTTTCCGCCAGTTCTTTCGAAGCCTTTCCTTCTGCCGCGATCAAATGCTGCGTCAGGATATACGGAATACTAAAAGCATCTGTCACTTGTCCCGCTCTTCTTCCTCTTGCCAAAGTATCCATCGGCGGTTCCCGGAATTCTTCTACCCGTCCCCCGAATGTCTCTCGAATCTGCCTTGGTGATTTGGTCTCTGTGGCCGCTCCCATGGCGTCTCCTGCAGCGGCCCCCAGAAGGCAGCCTAAAATCTTCTCTTTCATTTTATGCTCTGCCCTCCTTTTTTGCCCATCTTTCTTCTACGACTTTCCGGATCCCTTCTGCCAGTTCCTGAATATTCAGGCCATTCGCTTTCTCCAAGGTGGGAAGAAAATGTTCTGGATAGGCTTTGCCCCCTTTAAGCGCTCCTGCCAGCGCGCCCGACATGGTGGCAATGGTATCTGTGTCATATCCTACATTTACCGCTCCCACGATAGAACCAAGCGCATCGCCTTCATTTGCCGCGAAAAATCCAAAGGCACAAGGAATCGCCTCTGACACGTGCAGGCCGGCGCCGATGCGGTGTCCCAGCTCTATCA
>CABPCP010000084.1 GCA_902406105.1 uncultured Mordavella sp. | reverse complement strand
GAGATATTCTCCAGAGCTTTCTTAGTCCCCTCGCTGGCGCCTTTGAGGGCAACACCGAAGATGATCGCCCAGGCAAGGATACCAATATAGTTAGCATTGACGATCGCGTTGACTGGATTGTCTACCAGGTTCATCAGAAGGTTGGTCAATACTTCGGTCACGCCGCTTGGAGGCGCCACATCACTGGTATCTGTATTCTCGGTGAAGGTGAGCACGATTGGGAAAATATAGCTTGCGATCACGTCACAGGCCGCCGCCAGCACGTTGCCCGCCATATAAAGGATAACGATCATCTTCATATTAGTCTTCTGGCCTTTTCCCATATGACACAGAGCGCTCATTACAAGGAAGAATACCAGGACAGGGGCGACTCCCCGCAGTGCTCCGACAAACAAGTCTCCAAGGATGGAGATTCCGGTTGCCTGCGGAACGGCCAGTCCGAGGATAATACCGATGATCAAGCCGCAGATGATTCGTTTTACCAGGCTGATACTGTTCCATTTGTGAATAACATTCTTAATTGCTTCCATGTGTTTTCGCAGATATTGTTATCTGCCACCTCTCTTTCCTCTAGATTTTGTTTTCGTGTTTTGGAAGAAAACGCTATAAGGATTATAATTTATCCGATATGATTTGTGAACATGAAAAAGGATTTTGACGAAATCTTAGCGTTTTATAAACATATTTGTGCAAAATTTAACGAAAAGAGAAATGTTTTTTATGCAACTTTAGCAAATTCCGTTGTGCAAGAGGAAAAGCTTATGCTATAATATATCGAGAAAAATCGTCCAGGGGGACGGAAATATGGGAGGTACCTCGAAATGAGTGAAAAAAACGATGGATTAATGTGGGCACTTGTGAAAGAGAAGCCAGAAGAAGGATTGTGGATGAAACGAGTTCCAATTCCGGAAGTTGGGCCCAACGATGTGAAGATCAAGATCCATAAGACCGCGATCTGCGGAACAGATGTACATATCTGGCAGTGGAATGACTGGGCGCAGCATACGATTCCTATTGGACTTACCGCTGGCCATGAATATGTGGGAGAGGTCGTTGAAGTGGGAACGGGCGTGAAAGGGTTTAATATAGGAGATCTGGTTTCTGGGGAAGGCCATATCACCTGCGGAAAATGCCGGAACTGTCTGGAAGGCCACAAAGAAAACTGTAAGGACGCGAAAGGCGTGGGTGTCAACAGAAACGGCGCGTTTGCGGAATATCTTGTGATTCCTTCTTCTAATGTATGGCCTTGTAATCCAAATATTCCGGAAGAGATGTACGCGATTTTTGATCCATTTGGAAACGCGACTCATACAGCGCTTTCTTATGATGTCCTGGGTGAGGATGTGCTGATCGCGGGAGCTGGACCGATCGGGATCATGGCGGCGGCGATCGTAAAATTCTCAGGCGCAAGGCACGTGGTAGTGACCGATTTCAATGAGTATCGTCTGGAACTGGCTAAGAAGCTTGGCGCTACCAGAGTTGTTAATCTTGGAAAAGAAAAGCTGCCTGACGTGATGAAAGAGATCGGAATGACGGAAGGATTTGATGTGGGTCTGGAAATGTCTGGATCACAGGCGGGTCTCGCGGATATGATCCACAATATGAAACACGGCGGAAATATCGCTCTTCTGGGACTGCAGAGAACAGACGCTACCGTAGATCTTGAGACAGTGATCTTCAATGGCCTGAATCTCCGCGGAATCTATGGACGTAAAGTATGGGATACCTGGTATAAGATGTCTACAATGCTTCAGGCTGGCTTGGATATTTCCCAGATCATCACCCACCACTTTGATATTAAAGACTATGCAAAGGGATTTGAGGCTATGATCTCCGGACAGTCTGGGAAAGTGATCCTGGACTGGGCTCATGTGAATGATTAAAGACCGGAAAAGGCGCGGAGCACGAGTATTTATTTTTAAGAAAGAAGGATGATAGAAATGGCAAGGAAAGACGACATTTTAGATATTTACGCAAAAGAAGTAGAAGGGATCAAAGAGGCAGGGCTCTTTAAAGGGGAGGCTCCATTTGTTTCCCCGCAGGGTGCGAGAGTGACCATGGAAGATGGAAGAGAGCTTCTGTGCATGTGCGCCAATAACTACCTGGGGCTGGGCGACAGCCCGCGCTTGATCGAGGCGGCAAAGAAAACCTACGATGAAAAGGGATTTGGTGTCGCATCTGTTCGTTTTATTTGCGGAACCCAGGATATCCATAAGAAATTGGAAAAGAAAATCTCCGATTTCCTGGGAACAGACGATACGATTTTGTATTCTTCCTGTTTTGACGCAAATGGCGGTTTGTTTGAGACGATCCTGACGGCAGATGACGCGGTCATCAGTGATGAACTGAACCACGCTTCTATCATCGATGGTGTGCGTTTGTGCAAGGCAAAGAGATTCCGCTATAAAAATAATGATATGGAAGATCTGGAAGCTAAATTAAAAGAGGCGGATGAAGCAGGCGCAAGGATCAAACTGATCGCTACCGACGGCGTGTTCTCTATGGATGGAATCATCTGCAACCTGCAGGGCGTATGTGATCTGGCGGACAAGTACAATGCTCTGGTAATGGTAGACGACAGCCACGCGGTAGGATTTGTAGGAAAGACGGGCCGCGGGACACCAGAATACTGCGGCGTACAGGGCCGTGTAGATATCATTACCGGAACATTGGGCAAAGCTCTTGGCGGAGCTTCCGGCGGATATACATCCGGCAGGAAAGAGATCATTGACCTGCTTCGTCAGCGCAGCCGCCCGTATCTGTTCTCCAATTCTCTTGCGCCGGCTATTGCGGGAGCCAGCCTGGAACTCTTTGATATGCTGGATGAGAGCACGGAATTAAGAGATCATCTGGAAGAAGTGACCGCTTACTATCGGCAGCAGTTGGTAGATAATGGATTCGATATCATTCCGGGAACCCATCCGTGCGTGCCGGTAATGCTCTATGATGAGAAGACGGCAGCGGAATTTGCGAAACGTATGATGGACAAAGGCGTATACGTAGTGGCTTTCTCCTATCCAGTAGTTCCAAAGGGAAAAGCAAGAATCCGTACACAGGTATGCGCAAGCCATACAAAAGAAGATATCGATTTTATCGTGAAGTGCTTCAAAGAAGTAAGAGACGAGATGAAATAATCATCATCCAGGACGTAGCCTTTTTGCAAAAGGCTACGTCCTGGATGAATATTTGCGGTGTACCCAAATGAAAGATGGGGTGTACCTAAATGAAAAATGACCTGTACCCAAATGGAAGGGAGGAAAGTTAGTGCCAACCAGAAGGCGACAAAGAAGTGGTACAGATATCTATCATGTGATCACAAAAGGAATTAATAAGGAAAGAAATTTTAATCAAGATCGTGAAAAAAGATATTTAAAGAAAATTATTCGAAAAGTTCAAAAAAAGTACAAAAGTGTTGAAATATACGCGTATTGTATCATGTCAAATCATCTCCACTTGATTCTCAAGGCGGAATTTCCAATTTTATCATTATTTATGGCGGCTGTTTTAGCTGAATATGCAAATTACTATAATTATAAACATCATAGAAATGGTCATGTGTTTCAAAACCGTTTTATCAGTGAATGTATAGAAACGGAACGCTATTTTTGGAATTGTTTGAGATATGTTCATTTAAACCCGGTGAAAGCCTATATTGTCGAAGAAGCGGAGAAATATAAATATAGCAGTATGATGGAATATAGAAATAGTGCACCGGATCTTCTGCATGAAAAGGCAATTGAATTTTATAGAAAGGAATTTGGTTCATATAGTGAATTTGAAGAATTTCATAAGCAGCGTCAGAGAGAACTGTTTATTGATATTCCAGACGAAATTACTTCACAACAAAATGAAATTGCGCTATTGATTGCGGAAGAATTATTTAAAACTAAAAATTTATCCCACTTGACTCAGGTTTTTGAGGAAAGAGAGATTCGGCAGGTATACCTTCAGGAAATAAAGAGAATCCTGAGAATATCAGAAAAAAAGGCAAAGCAGCTTTTCAATACGGTAAAAAAGCAGGTAGAAGAACAAAAAGGTACAGGGTAGAATAGAAAAAGTGACACCCCATCTTTCATTTGGGTACACCGTAAAGTTTAATTCCAGACGTAGTAAAAATAAAGAATACTACGTCCCCAACATATGTTATACTTACACCAGGAGGTTGATCAACTATGAACAAACAAAACGCATGGAAATCTTACGATGCTTCCCAGCTTCAGGAGCTGGAGCGTATCAACACAGACTACAGAGCCTGCCTGGACGCAGGGAAAACGGAACGGGAGTGCATCAAGCTTACCGTCCAGAAACTGGAAGCCCAGGGCTACCGGAATATCAAATCTATCGAAGAAGGGATCAAGCCGGGGGATAAGATCTACGCGGTCTGCATGAACAAGAGTATCGCCATTTTCCAGATCGGCAGGCAGCCGCTGGAAAACGGCATGAATATCCTGGGCGCTCACATTGATTCGCCCAGGATTGATGTAAAGCAGAATCCCTTATATGAAAATGAAGAACTGGCCTATTTGGATACCCATTATTATGGAGGGATCAAGAAATATCAGTGGGTGACCCTTCCTCTTGCCCTCCATGGGGTGATCGCCAAAACGGACGGTTCAGTAGTCGAGGTCAACATCGGCGAAAAGGATGAGGATCCGGTATTTGTGATCACAGATCTTCTGGTCCACCTGGCTGGGAAACAGATGGAAAAAAAGGCCAGCGCAGTGATCGAAGGAGAAAAGCTGGATCTGCTATTTGGGAGTCAGCCGATTCAGCAAGCGGAAGGTCTTGATGAAGAAGATAAGGATGCGGTAAAGGCAAATGTGCTGCGGATCTTAAAGGAATATTATGATATGGAGGAAGAAGACTTCCTGTCTGCGGAATTGGAGATTGTTCCGGCGGGAAGAGCAAGAGAGTGCGGCCTGGATCGGAGTATGATCCTGGCTTACGGACAGGACGACAGAGTATGCGCGTTTACATCCCTGTTCGCTATGCTGGATACCCAAGAGGTAGAGCGGACGGCCTGCTGTATTCTGGTGGATAAGGAAGAAATCGGAAGTGTGGGCGCCACCGGAATGCATTCCCGTTTTTTTGAAAATGTGGTGGCAGAGCTGACCGCCCTGACCGGAAGCGAGTCTGAATTAAGAGTGAGACGGACTCTGCAGAACTCGAAAATGCTTTCTTCCGATGTAAGCGCGGCTTATGACCCTATGTTTGCGGAAGCCTTTGAGAAGCGCAGCGCCGCTTTTTTTGCCAAGGGTTTGGTATTCAATAAATTTACCGGAAGCCGAGGCAAAAGCGGATCTAACGATGCCAACGCGGAATATTTGGCGGAGCTTCGCAGTGTGATGGAGGAGGGAAATGTGGCCTTCCAGTTCGCGGAGCTTGGCAAGGTGGATGAAGGCGGCGGAGGTACCATCGCCTACATTATGGCCAATTATGGGATGGAAGTGATCGACAGCGGCGTAGCGGTCCTTTCTATGCACGCGCCTTGGGAAGTGACCAGCAAAGCAGACGTTTATGAAGCTTACAAAGGATACAAAGCGTTTTTACAGATCCGTTAAGAAAAGGACGATTGTTTTTCACCGACAGGCGCATAGCTGAATAGTTATAATATATTAGGAGAAACTCTTGACGAAAACTGGCAAAACCAGTAAAATAGATGTGCTATTTAGTTAGAAAAGTTTAGAAAAAAGAATTTAGGAGGTCATAACAGATGGCAAAATGGGTCTATATGTTCACAGAAGGTAACGCGACCATGAGAAACCTTCTTGGTGGAAAAGGCGCAAACCTCGCAGAGATGACAGGCCTTGGACTCCCGGTTCCACAGGGATTCACGGTAACGACAGAGGCTTGTACGCAGTATTATGAAGATGGCAGACAGATCAACGACGAGATCATGGGGCAGATCATGGAAGCCATGACCAAACTGGAAGAGATCACCGGAAAGAAATTTGGAGACAAAGAGAACCCGCTTCTCGTTTCTGTTCGTTCTGGCGCGAGAGCTTCTATGCCTGGTATGATGGACACGATTTTGAACCTTGGCCTGAATGAAGAAGTTGTTGAGACGCTGGCAGAGGCTTCCGGCAATCCGCGCTGGGCTTGGGACTGCTATAGAAGATTTATCCAGATGTACTCCGACGTTGTTATGGAAGTCGGAAAGAAATATTTTGAAGAGCTCATCGACAAGATGAAAGAAGAAAAAGGCGTAACACAGGACGTTGAACTGACCGCAGAAGATCTGAAGACTCTGGCAGGCCAGTTCAAGGCTGAGTACAAAGAGAAGATTGGGGATGATTTCCCATCTGACGCGAAAGAACAGTTGATGGGCGCTGTAAAAGCGGTATTCCGTTCCTGGGACAACCCAAGAGCAAATGTATACCGTCGTGACAACGATATCCCATATTCTTGGGGAACCGCTGTCAACGTACAGATGATGGCATTTGGCAACATGGGAGACGACTGCGGTACAGGCGTTGCGTTCACTCGTGACCCAGCTACAGGAGAAAACGGACTGTTTGGAGAGTTCCTGACAAATGCTCAGGGCGAGGACGTTGTTGCCGGAGTTCGTACTCCTATGCATATTTCCGAGATGGAAGAGAAGTTCCCGGAAGCGTTTACACAGTTCAAAGATGTGTGCAAGACTTTGGAGACGCACTACAGAGATATGCAGGATATGGAGTTCACCGTTGAGCACGGCAAGCTGTACATGCTGCAGACAAGAAATGGTAAGAGAACGGCGAAAGCTGCCCTGAAGATTGCCTGCGACCTGGTAGACGAAGGCATGAGAACAGAGGAAGAAGCAGTTGCTATGATTGATCCAAGAAACCTGGATTCTCTGCTTCATCCGCAGTTTGACGCTGACGCTCTGAAGAAAGCCACTCCAATGGGAAAAGCTCTTGGAGCATCTCCTGGAGCTGCTTGCGGTAAGATCGTATTTACAGCAGATGACGCGGTAGAGTGGGCAGAAAGAGGCGAGAAGGTTGTTCTGGTGCGTCTGGAGACCTCCCCGGAAGATATCACAGGTATGAAATCTGCTCAGGGTATCCTGACCGTTCGCGGCGGTATGACCTCTCACGCAGCCGTTGTTGCACGTGGAATGGGAACATGCTGTGTATCCGGCTGCGGCGATATCGTAATGGACGAAGCAAATAAGAAATTCACACTTGGCGGAAAAGAATTCCACGAAGGAGATCCAATCTCTTTGGATGGATCTACAGGAAATATCTACGATGGAATCATCCCAACGGTAGACGCTACTATCGCAGGTGAGTTCGGACGGATCATGGGATGGGCTGACAAGTACAGAAGACTGAAAGTCCGCACCAACGCAGATACACCGGCTGATGCTAAGAAAGCCGTTGAGCTGGGCGCGGAAGGAATCGGTCTTTGCCGTACCGAGCATATGTTCTTCGGCGAGGGCAGAATCGATGCGTTCCGTGAGATGATCTGCTCTGAGACAGAGGAAGAAAGAGAGAAAGCTCTGGAGAAAGTCCTTCCATATCAGCAGGGAGACTTTGAGGAACTGTACGAGGCGCTGGAAGGAAATCCGGTTACCATCCGCTTCCTTGATCCTCCGCTTCACGAGTTCGTTCCAACGGAAGAAGAAGATATCAAGAAACTGGCTGAGGCTCAGGGCAAGACTGTTGAGCAGATCAAAGCTGTGATCGACAGCCTGCACGAGTTCAACCCAATGATGGGACACCGTGGATGCCGTCTGGCAGTAACTTATCCAGAGATCGCTAAGATGCAGACAAGAGCTGTTATCCGCGCAGCGATCAAGGTTCAGAAGGCGCACCCAGACTGGAGCATCAAACCAGAGATCATGATTCCGCTGGTTGGCGAAGTAAAAGAGCTGAAATACGTGAAGAGATTCGTAGTTGAGACCGCTGACGCTGAGATCGCGGCAGCAGGAATCGACCTGAAATACGAAGTAGGTACCATGATCGAGATCCCAAGAGCGGCTCTTACCGCTGATGAGATCGCAAAAGAGGCTGACTTCTTCTGCTTTGGTACAAACGACCTGACACAGATGACATTCGGATTCTCCCGTGACGATGCAGGAAAATTCCTGAACGCGTATTATGATGCAAAGATCTACGAGAACGATCCATTTGCGAAACTGGACCAGACAGGCGTTGGCAAGCTGATGAAGATGGCTATCGAACTTGGGAAATCTTCCAATCCGAACATGCATCTTGGAATCTGCGGCGAGCACGGCGGAGACCCATCTTCTGTTGAGTTCTGCGATGGACTTGGACTGGATTATGTATCTTGCTCACCATTCCGTGTACCGATCGCAAGACTTGCGGCAGCACAGGCAGCTATCAAAAGTAGGGAGGCTTAATCTTTCCTTTGATTTACCGCTATCTTTTGAGCAAGCGGCAGCCTATCGAAAGGCTAACGGGCAGTATGTTCGTAAAAATCAATGGAGGGAAACAACCATTACAGCGTTGATAGACCTTGAATAGAAACTAAATGAAGATAAGCGTATCATTAGAGATAGTGATACGCTTATTTTTTTGCCAAGATTGCACATTTGAGCCGCTCTCCGTTCCTGCATATAATGAAAGTGAAGAAACGGAGGTGGCTCGTATGAGAGAACAGAAATTCCACATTTATCTGGATAGCCACGAAAGAACAATCCTGCTACATAGCCTTGTGGAACTGAAAAATCAGCTTCTTGCGCAAGGCAGATATGCGGACTGCGTTGACGAACTGATTTTTAAGGTTACGGGCGCACCGCTGAAAAAACTTAAAGTACAACACGATTGCGGGAGGGTATGATGGATGGCATAGAATTTAAGGAACTGTTTAAGGTAGCTGCGGAAACACTGCGGGAAAAGACTATTGCTCCGCTGTTGGAAGCGGACGCAACCTATCAGGAGGACTCTGAAAATGAGGGGATTGCGGAAATGCACTATCTCCAGTTGGATTTGACGGAAGAACAGCGGAAAATCTGTAACCGCCTGCTTGAGTGCCGGGACAAGCAAGATATTGAGTATGCTACCCACGCATATATCGCAGGTCTGTATGACGCTTTTCGGATCATGGTGGTGCTGTTCCCTGATAAGTGGGACACAGACGATATACGGAAGCTGTTTGCGGCAAAAGTCAACAACTAAATATTGAAGATTTTATTTACATAGCCGATTGGTATCAAAGCCAGTCGGCTTTTTTGCGTTCCGGGGAGATTTTCAGAGGGACTTTACATAGCCACCCTGACAAAGTGGCTAAATTTATGCGAAAGGAGGACGCATCTATGTCAAACTGCAAAGTGATTGCTCTGACAAACCAGAAAGGCGGTGTCGGCAAGACCACCACAGCGGTCAATCTGGGCGTGGGACTGGCGCAGAAAGGGAAAAAGGTGCTGCTCATCGATGCTGATGCACAGGCAAACCTTACAATGGCGTTGGGATATAACCGTCCTGACGACCTTCCCTTTACCCTTTCCACTGTGATGCAGGACATCATCGACGATAAGCCGGTCGATGCTTCGCAAGGGATTATCCGTCACAAGGAAGGCGTTGACCTTCTCCCGTCCAACATTGAGCTGTCAGGTCTGGAAGTAAGGCTGATCAATGCCCTGAGTCGTGAGAGTGTTTTGAAAACCTATGTGAATGAGGTAAAAAAGGATTACGACTTTGTGCTGATCGACTGTATGCCGAGCTTGGGAATGATAACCATCAATTCTCTGGCGGCGGCAGACAGCGTGGTTATCCCGACGCAGCCCCACTATCTTTCTGCAAAAGGTCTGGAGCTGTTGCTTCGCACGGTGTCAAAGGTCAGGCGGCAGATAAACCCCAGACTGCGGATAGACGGTATCCTGATGACGATGGTCATGCCACGGACAAATATCTCCAAAGACATTATTTCATCCGTCAAGAGTGCATACGGACAGAAAATCAGGGTGTTTGATACCCAGATACCCCACTCTGTCCGTGCTGTGGAAGCTACCGCAGAGGGCAAGAGTATTTTTGCCTATGACAAAGGCGGCAAGGTTGCCGCTGCCTATGAGCAATTCGCAAAGGAGGTGGTAGAGATTGGCGAGAAGCAGAGAAAGCAAAATCGAGCTGACCGCTTACGATGACCTCTTTGAAACAGACGAAAGTCGTGCGGAGGCTGCCCTGAGCAAGATACGGGAAATCCCCATATCAGAAATTGACGAGTTTCCAGACCATCCGTTTAAAGTTTTAATGGATGAAGATATGGAGCAGCTTGTTGAGAGTATCAAGCGCAATGGCGTAATGACCCCGGCGACCGTCCGACTCAAGGAGGACGGACGGTATGAGCTGATCAGCGGACACAGGCGTAAAAAGGCGTGTGAGCTTGCGGGACTGGAAACCTTGAAATGCGAGGTCAAGGAACTGACCCGTGATGAAGCAATCATCATTATGGTAGAGAGTAACCTGCAACGCTCCACAATCCTGCCAAGTGAGAAAGCCTTTGCCTACAAAATGCGGCTTGAAGCGATGAATAGGCAAGGTCAGCGTAATGATTTAACTTCGTCCCCAGTGGGGACAAAGTTGCGGAGCGATGCTGAGCTTGCTGAAAAAGTTGGGGAAAGCCGCAATCAAATTCAAAGGTATATCCGTCTGACGGAGCTTGTTCCTGAAATCCTGCAAATGGTTGACGAAAGGCAGATCGCATTCCGCCCTGCGGTGGAAATCTCCTATCTGTCCGAGGAACAGCAGTACACCCTGCTTGAAGCAATGGAATACAACGACGCAACCCCATCACTGGCGCAGGCGATCAAAATGAAGAAATTTATGCAGGATGGAAAACTCACAGATGAGGTTATCCAGTCGATTATGCAGGAGGAAAAGCCAAACCAGAGGGAAAAGCCTGCTTTCCGTGATGAACGGATTACCAAACTCATCCCTAAGACTGTCCCTAAAGGGCAGGAAACCGACTTTGTGGTCAAGGCGTTGGAGTTCTACAACCGCCACTTACAGCGAAGCAAAGACCGTGAAAGATAGCCACACACCGAGGGCGAGGTCTGTCCGTTGGAGGATAGCCATTTTTTTCGCTTCCCCCTCTCCACACCTCTCCCCCTTAACTACCGCCAGTTACTACCCGAAGAAAGAACATTTCCGAGCTGCCATAAGGCGGCTTTTTTCGGTTAGTAAGGCACATTCAATCAAAATCAGGAGGTAACTATGAAATTCCCTAAATTATTCAAAAGGGCTGCGGCTGTTCTGATGGCTGCGGTCACAACGCTGTCCGTACTGCCTGCGACCACAGCGTTTGCTGCGGGAGATATAGGCACGATTTCCTTTACTCACACTTACGACAGGAATGGAAACGCCATACGGTACAATTCCAGTGACGTATTCGATGGATATACCGCAGGGGGCGCAGGACAATACCATTACCGTATGTATGTGGATGGCGATACGGCGTTCTGTATTCAGCCGGGAGTTCCGTTAAGGACA
>CABPCP010000083.1 GCA_902406105.1 uncultured Mordavella sp. | reverse complement strand
GAAACCATGAAGTTACAACTGCAACTCCATGGCCCATATGCCTTGTAATTCTAACTGCAACAACCTATGTTGCAATTAATTTTTCAATTAACCACACTATTTACAAAACATTTGAAAAAGGGGTGAGATTCTTGGATATCCGAGTATTGGAATATTTTCTTACGGTCGCGCGGGAAGGCAGTATCACAAAAGCGGCGGAAACACTTCACATGACCCAGCCTCCTTTATCCAGACAGCTAAAAGACCTGGAGGCAGAACTTGGAAAACAGCTCTTGATCCGGGGCAGTAAGAACATCTCTCTTACAGAAGACGGTATGCTCCTTCGCAAACGCGCGGAAGAGTTAGTAGAATTGATGGAAAAGACAAAAGCGGAACTGACCTCGCCCACAGAGTCAGTAAGCGGACAGGTCTATATTGGAAGCGGCGAGACAGATGGCATCTCTTTTATGGCCCAGGCGGCCAGCAATCTGCAAAGGACCAACCCTGCCATCTCCTACCATATCTACAGCGGCGACGCCAGCCATGTAACAGAAAGGCTGGATAAAGGGCTGATCGACTTTGGCCTTCTGATCGAACCGGTAGATATCTCAAAATACGACTATATCCGGCTGCCCATGAAAGACACCTGGGGCGTCCTCATGCGAAAAGACCACCCGCTGGCAGAAAAAGAGCAGATCCTGGCGAAAGATCTGTTAGACCAGCCGCTGCTCCTGTCCCACCAGCTTGCCGCAAGCAGCGAGTTTTCCGCCTGGTTTAAGACAGACTGGTCCAGGTTAAGGATCACTGCCGCTTACGAATTGATCTATAACGCTACCCATTTTGTAAAAAAGGGGCTGGGAGTCGCCATTGCTCTCGACAAACTGGTAAATACCTCCGGAAACAGCCCCTTTTGCTTCCGGCCCCTGTATCCGGCCATGGAGGCCGGACTCTGCATTGTCTGGAAAAAACATCAGATTTTTTCCAGAGCCGCAAGCCTGTTTCTGGAACAGATGCGAAAGGATTTAGAACAATTCAGCCCCGATCCCGAATGATCCTGCCGTCTTCCATATACAGGATCCTGCCGCACCGGCTGGCCAATTCCTCGTCGTGGGTCACCATAACGATCGTCATCCCGTAGACCTCGTTCAGTCTCTGGAACAGCTCCATCACGGAATTCCGGTTGGCTTTATCCAGATTCCCGGTGGGCTCATCCGCCAGGAGCACTGCCGGGGAAGCCGCTACTGCCCTGGCAATGGCGGCCCTTTGCTGCTGCCCGCCGGATAGCTGGCTGGGAAGGGCGTGTTTCTTTCCTCTGAGATTTGTCTCCGTAAGAAGCGCTTTCAGCCACTCTCCCGACACTTTCCGCCCATCCAGCAGAAGAGGGAGGATGATATTTTCTTCGATATTCAAAGAGGGGAGCAGATAGATAGCCTGGTAGACCATGCCGATATTCCGTCTGCGGAACACGGAACGCTCGCTTCTCTTCATCTCATACAGCTTTTTCCCTTTGATCTCCACATTTCCCTGATCAGGCTCATCAATCCCGCCCAGCACGTGCAGCAGTGTTGACTTTCCGCACCCGGAGGGGCCAAGGACCGCCACAAACTGGCCGGGCTGGATCTGAAGGGATATTTCTTTTAACGCGCGGACGGGATGTTCTTTCGTCCCATAGGTTTTACTGATCTTCTCCGCGCGGATTCCGTATGCCTGCGCCATTTTTATTCCTCCTTCCGGATCACTGAGATCACGTCTATATTTCTTAATTCCCTGACCGTATAGAAGAAGGGGATCAACACTACGCATAAGGTCAGGACCACCTGCCAGACCACAAGATCTGCCGGCACATCCCAGGCAGAAGCCATCTGCCTGGCTCCCCCATCTCCATAAATGCCGGAAAGGAAGAAAAGGCTCAAAGGTATCCCCGCCGCAATTCCGACAAACGCATACAGAAGGTGCTCCACAAAAACCATCTTGAAAATCTTCCCCCTGGTCATGCCAATGGTCAAAAGCAGGGCAAATTCCTTCTTCCTTCTGCGCAGGCAGGCTGCATCCTTTTGAAGGATCACCAGCACCGCCGCGACCCAGCTTGCGCTGACCACCGCTGTAACTAACAAGATCTCCATTCCTTTGCCTCCCTGGAAGAAAGACCTGTGGTATTCCTCCGCAAAGCTGAAGACCTGTAAATGGGTGATCCCCAACGCTTCCCCTGCCTTCTGGATCTTCTGCCGGATCTCATCATCTTCCTTCATTCTCTCAGTAACCTGGTCCGGATACAGGATCTCATTCAAGGACACTCGTTTCCCCTGATCCCTGGACAGAGAGATCTCCAGATAAACAGACGGGTCCTTGTCATCTCCCAGCAGCCGGTCAAAGGTATCCTGTCTGACGAATACCTCTACCGCTTCCATGGTTTTGTAAGTTCCGATCCCTTTCTTCGCCTCCTCGGCCGTCAGCAGATATTCCGGCAGGAGCACCTCTTCTTCGACTTCCGGATTGATGCAGGCCACAGGGAGCATATGGAGTTCTTGGTCTACCATCACCGGAAACTCCGCCGCTTCTTCCTGGCCTTCAAGGTCCGCCCGGAACAGGATCGCGCCGTCTTCCGGTACTTGGCCCGCTCTTTTTGCCCCGCCTAGATATTCATCAAACACAGCGTCATCCACGCCAATGACTCGTACAATATTCTTCAGACCTTCTTCTTCCGCGAGATTTTCCCACTCATAATCCCTTAGCATCTCGTAGCCATCCAGGGCGCTTTCCGCCTGAAATAGTTTCAAATACTCCTGGATTTCCGTCTTGGTCAGCCCTTCCAGGGCCGTATACTCCTTTGCTTCCTTAACCAAGGATACCCGTTCTACTTCTGCAAATCCCCTCAGTTCTTCCGCTAATTTCTCAAAATCCGCTTCATCCACGCCATTTCCCTGGATCCACATGGATATGGGCGGATACCTGGGAACTTCATCTGTTACCGCCGTCATCCCCCGGATGTACATGATCCCATTCAGGAACACGCTGAGGGCGATCACCAGAAGCGTCGCGGACACCGCATAATTCTTGTGGTTCATGATGACATTCTTTACCGCCAGCAGGGTTTCCACTTTGAAAAAGTGACGTTTCGCCTTTAAAAGCACGGCAGTCCGGTTCACTTCTTCTTCCTCATCATAGCCGGAGATCAGATTCAAAATCCGCTCTTTCCTGGCCCTTGCATACAGACCCGTTCCTGACAGGACCACCAGCGCCAGACATCCAAAGAACACCGCCAGAAGCCAGATGGGGCTTACATGCATTTCCACCTTCTGAGTGGGAAGAACCCACTGGTTCAGATACCGGATGCTGACTGCCAGGCCGCCCATGCCAAGCAGGGTACCTAGGGGTACCGCCAACAGACCTGCCAGCAGATTTTCCCCGTAGATGTACAGCCTTTTCTGCCGGTCGGAAATCCCAATGCCATCTAAGAGTCCCAGCGTCTTTAATTTTTCTTCCAGGCCGGATAACACCACATAATAAAGGAGGGCCGCCGCAAAGAGCACGATCACCACATCCATCAGGATGATCGCCACTAAAGATCCCGCCGTAGTCTGGAAAGCGTTTATTCCATAGTAGCCCAACAGCCGTTCATTAAAGGTAATATCAAAGCTGGATGTAACGCTCCAATTGGGCCGGGAAAACAGGATCGGCTGTTCTTCCAGCGGCAGCCCATCCATCCCAATCTCTACTCCCACGTCCTGGGATCTTTCAAAGATCGAAAGGGAGATACGCCGGAATGCAGCTCCGTAGCATGCCCGCCCTTCTTCTGTATCTTCCTCCCTGCAATCCTTAATTTTCCAAGTCTGCTTGATCTGGCTGCTTTCTGACAGCCTTTCCGCCTGCTCTTCCGTCAGATTGTGGAAAACCGCCTCATAAGGTCCGTTTTCCTTTTTCTCCTGCTCGATCATAGAGTGGAGACAGGAGTTGGAAAATGCAGTGACCACGGTGATCAGAAAGACCGCCGCCGTCATCCCGGTTACCAGGGCGGCAAACCGGCCTGGCTTCTGCCGGATCTCTGTTTTGATCACTTTCCATATGATCTTCATATGTCTCACCTGTCGAAAATGTCCGCCGTCTTCTGCTCTCAAACGTCTACTTTGACCAGATACACCCGTCTCTTAATTCCAGCGTCTCATCACAGATCTGGGCCAGATCCAGGTCATGGGTCGCCATCAGTATGGTCCGATGCCAGACTTTGGCGCAGCGCTTCAGCGTTCCCATCAATTCCAGAGACTGCCGGGTGTCCAGGCGGGCGGCCGGTTCATCTGCCAAGATCAATTCCGCCTCAGAGAATAACGCCCTCCCAAAGACGGCCCGCTGCCGCTCTCCGCCGGAGAGTTCCGCCGGATACCGGTTCCTTTGGCCTGTTAAAGAAAGGGTCTCCAGAATCTGGTTTAACTTTTCCTCGTCCAAAAGCCTTCCGGTATCCATGACCACTGGCAGGATCATATTTTCCTCCACCGTAAGTCCTGGAAGAAGCGCGCCTTCCTGAAATACCATAGCGATATGACGTCTCCGAAAGAGCGCCGCTTCCTTTTCTTTCATCTTCTGGATCTGTCTTCCCGCAAGCAGGATCTCTCCTTTGTCTGGTTTCTGAAATCCCGCAAGCAGATGCAAAAGCGTCGTCTTTCCTGCCCCGGAGATCCCGGTAAGGGCAGTAAAGGTTCCTTCTTCCAGAGAAAACGTTACGTTCTTTAAAACCTTTTCCCTTCCCATTCCATCTGTAAATGATTTCTCCACGTCTGTCACTTTGACCGCTTCCATTTTCATTTCCTTTCCGTCTTTAAGGATACCACCTGATCCTTCCCCGGTCCTTACAGACTGCCGGCAAAATTCTTACAGTTTTGTCAGAACTTTGCTGCTCTTACTTCTTTTTGCCGCCCTGTCTGGCTATTGGCAGAAAGACAGAGAAGGTGCTTCCCTTTCCCTCTTCTGACTCTACTTTGATATATCCTTGTTCCCGTTCCAGGACAAGCCGGGACAGATACAGACCTATCCCCCATCCTTCCTGCTCTTTGGTCTTACTTCCCCGGTAGAATTTCTGGAAGATCTTACTGTACTCGTCTTTGGAGATCCCCGGCCCCTCGTCCCGGATCTGTACCGCGCCGTAAGTTTCGTAACATTCCATAGAAAGATGGATCACAGAGCCCTTTGGGCTGTACTTGACTCCATTTTCCAGAATGTTGATAAACACTTCTTCCGTCCATTTGGGGTCAAAAAGCAGCTCGGTCTCCGCCAGTTCCCGCTGCCGGGATTCTTCTACCTGGAATTGGATCTCTTTTCTCTCCGCCTTGGGGAGCACCGCCTCCACCGCCTGCCGCAGAGCAGGAAGGACGGGCGCCTCTTCTGCCGCAAGAGCGGCCACGCCTCTCTCTAAGTCCACCATCTGGAACAGGGCGGATAACAGCCAGTCCAGCTTGTCCGTCTGCTCATCCAGCCGCTCCTGCAATCCCTGTCTCTTCTTAAGATCCAGGCCGGGATTCTTCAAAAGTTCCTGGTACAGCCGGATATTTGCCAGGGGCGTTTTCAACTGATGGGAGAGATCCGAGATCAGCCCCTGCACTGCCTGTTTCTCCATCCTGGCCCCTTCTGCTTCCATCTGAAACTTCTTCTGGATCCGCCAAAACCCGTCTCTTAACACATCTTCCGGCAGGTCCCGGTCAGATTCCTTCCCGATCTTCTCTCCTTCTAAGACCGCCTTCTGTAGTTTTTGCACCGTTTGATACAACAGAAAATATCTTCTTCTAAAATACAGCAGCCCTGCCAGAGCTGCTGCAATATTGATAATCCCAATTCCAATAACTGCTTCCATATCTTTTCCCTCTGCCGCTTTTTTGCGGCCCTAGTATGGCTTTTCTATGGCCCTTTAGTTTTCCTGCCAGACATATCCCATACCATGTACCGTTTTGATCCGCCTTGGTTTCCCCGGATCTTCCTCGATCTTCACTCTCAGCCTGCGGATGCTGACCGCCAGGGTATTCTCGTCCACATAGTTTCCTGATTCGTCCCAGATGCGGCTTAAGATCTGATCTTTGGCAAGAATCTGGCCCTTATGCTCCATAAACAGTACCAAAAGCCTCTGCTCTGTTGTGCTCAAAGCCACCTTCTCTCCCATCCGGAGGACTTCCCCGCTTCCCAGATCTACCGTGATGCCGCCGGAGGACAGACGTCTTGGCGCTTCCTGCTTCTTTAAGATCTTCCGCACTCTTGCCTGGAGGACTGCCAGGGAAAAGGGCTTGCTCATAAAATCATCCACTCCAAGCTCTAACCCCTTCACTTCGTCCATCTCCGAATCCCTTGCCGTCAGCATCAGCACCGGAAGATCTGATATTTCCCTCAGTCTCCGCACCAGATCGAAACCACTTCCATCCGGCAGATTACAGTCCAGGATGACCAGGCCGCAGCCTTCTTCTTCCAGCAGCTTCCAGCCTTCTTTCACGTTTCCCGCCGACGCCACCTCGAGCCCTTCCAGTTCAAAGGTTAATTTAAGCCCCTCCCGCAGAGCCTCATCATCTTCAATGATCCCGATCTTGACTGTCATCGTCTTTCTCCTTTATCTCCATCCCCGCCGTTTTACCGTCTGAAACCGCCGGGAAGATCTTCTCTCCTTCATCCCTAGTATATCGGCATCACAGGGATTTTACAATCTTCTTTCTCACAAACCAGAAGCAGACCGCCTGCATGATGATCGTAAGGATCCATGATGCGGGATAAGAGATAAATAGGAAATGCAGCGATCTGTGCTGCGGGAAAAATCCGTAGATCCATACAATCCGGGTTCCCACTGTTCCGATCACGGACAGCACCATCGGCACCGCGGAATGTCCCATACCCCGCAGGGCTCCAGGCAATAGATCCATGATGCCGCACATAAAATATGGAACCGTGGTGATCGATAAGATCTCCAATCCGCACTGGACCACGTCTGTATCGGATGTATAGATCCCCAGAACCTGAGAACCGAATAGGTAGGCACCGACTCCCAGCACCAGAGACACTCCCACCGATAAGATCCCGCAGTCCAGCAGCACCCGGTCCATCCGTTTTTGCTTTCCTACACTGTAGTTCTGACTGGTAAAACTCATACAGGCTTGTGTGACCGCATTCACTGCCACATACAAGAAACTTAAGATATTATTTGCCGCCGTATATCCGGCCATTGCCGTCGCCCCAAAGGAATTGACAGAAGACTGCAGCATTGCGTTGGAGAAATTGATCACCGTACTCTGGATTCCCGCCGGGATCCCCACCTGGAAGATCCGTTTCAGGTAGACACTCCTGATCTTGAGTTTAGAGAATCGGAGACGATAGCTGCTTTCTGTCCGATGGAGACACCACAGCACCAGGATACAGGAAATCATCTGGGAAGTCACCGTCCCGATCGCCACCCCGGCCACTCCAAGCGGAATCACCACTACCAGAAGAAGATCCAGTCCCACATTGGCCATTCCGGCAGCAAGAAGGAACAGCAGGGGCCGCTTGGTATCTCCCACTGCCCTCAGGATTGCCGCCCCATAGTTATACAGCATAAAAAAAGGCATCCCCAGAAAATAGATCCTCATGTAGACCGCCGCCTGGCCGATCACATCCTGGGGCGTATTCATCAGGCTTAACGCGGGCCTTGCCGCTCCAACCCCCACAAAGGCCATCAAAATTCCACTGACCAGCGCCAAAGTGATGGCTGTATGTACCGCTTCCGACATTTCCTTATCCTGTCCTGCCGCATAGTATCTGGCTGCCAGCACATTGGCTCCCAGTGAAACTCCAATAAAAAGATTCGTAAAAATATTGATCAGCGCTGTGGTAGAACCTACCGCCGCCAGCGCCTGGCTTCCGCTGAACCTTCCCACCACAATGATATCCACAGCGTTAAACAGAAGCTGCAGGATACTGGATAGCATCAAGGGAAGGGAAAATGAGATCAATTTGTCCATGATGGACCCATTGCACATATCGATTTCGTATTTATTTCTTTTCAAGGTGCGATCCCTCTCCTTCTTCATACTATCTTTATTTTGCAGAATCCTGCGAAAGATGTCAAGCGGCAGGGATATATCACTTCATTCTGCCAGCACTCAGGCCGATCACGCAGATCAGAAGTCCCGTCGGGATCAGCACCCAATACACCTGCGCGGAAAACACATCGAACAGTATTCCATACAGCACCTGGCCCAAAGGCTGGGCGCACATGGAAATCGTATATACACAGGCCATCACCTTCCCCGTCAGCCTTTCCGGCGTCCCTTCCTGTATGGCTGAAAGAGCATAAATGGAAAACATGCTGCATACAAACTGGCATCCGCAGACCGCCGCCACCAGTATCCCGTATTTCCCCAATATTCCCACGGGAAGCAGGAACCCAATGCCCGCTGGCAGAAACAACAGGCCGGTCCCCTCGATCAAAAATGGGAAATGCCGCAATCCTATCTTTTGTCCCAGCAGCCCCGCCGCCAGGCTTCCCAATACCGCCGCCACTCCGGCCAGACTCTCCGCCGCCCCATAGTGCTCCGGGGATAGTCCAAGTGTGGTCCGGATCAGATAGGGGAATCCCACGGACACGACTCCCACCACAAACATACTGACTGCCGCCGCCAGCGCCAGCAGACGCAGCACGCCTGTCCGCTCCCCGCGAAGAAACCCCATGCTTTCGCGGAAATCCGCTTTTACAATTTCCCACAGCCCCATCTTCTTCTCTGGCTTTTGCCCTTCCAGCCGGATGAAGCACTCAAAACACGCAGTAATGAAAAAGCAGACAGCCGCTCCATAGAAAACCGTACGGATTCCAAAGGCTGTATAGAAAACACTTCCCAGAAATGGCGTGACCAGCCCTGCCACCGCCTGTACCTGGCTCACCACCGCATTTCCTTTTAAAAGATTATCCCCGGACAGCATCTGGGGAACACACGCCTGTACGGTAGGAGACTCAAAGGCTCCCAGAACCGAAAGGACAAACAGCAAAAGCCCCACCAGAAAAATCTTATCGCCCAATGGGAAAACCGCGCAGGTTATCAGCACCGCCCCTCCTGAAATGGTATCCAGCGCCACCATAATATTTCTGCGGTTTGCCCGGTCCGCTAAGATTCCTCCAAAGGGAGACAGGATGATCGCGGGCACCATGGCCGCCGCCAGCATTCCCGCAAAGACTGAAGCTTCTCCGGTCTGTTCCAGCACATACATGGACAGAGCGAATTTGAGCGAATAATTTCCGACTAAGGAACTGATCTGCCCAAGGACTAAAAGAGCGAAATTCCTGGTAAATAATCTCTGTTTCATATCCCTACCTCCTTTTCATACCAACCGTATGAATGTATCTTGTTAAAAATAAAAGTGGGAGTTCTCTCCCACTTTTTGGGCCTTTCCTTCTTCTTTAATCCTCCTGCGGCATTTTCTCAAAGAAATCGTCTACTAATTGATACAACTCTTCGTTCATGACAGGAATCCCCAGTTTTTCCAGCATATCTCCAAGGAACCGGAACTTATGCTTCATCTCTTCCTTTGTAGCCGGAAATATGGATGGGATCATCCATAAGCTGGTCAGCAGCGGAAGCAGTTCCGAGATCTCTCTGGTGTATTCCGTATGAATGGAGCCATCCTGGTTTCCCTCTTCGATCAGCTTCTGGAAATATGGTGTCAGGATCCTCCGGTTGCTCTTGATCATTTCCATCAGCACACGGGGATTGCGGGTAATCGGGATCGCCTGGATATTCAGATCCACACGGGCTGTATCCGCCTGGTTTAAGCGGATCATTTCCCGCAGTTTTTCCAAACCGTTCAGATCCTCTCTTCCCTGTACCGCCTCAAAGGGATTGTTAGCGAAAAACATCCGGTCCCCCACCGCGTCCATGATCTCGTCTTTTGATTTAAAATGATGATAGACCGCGCCTTTTGTCAGGCCGCCCAGTTCGTCTACAATATCCTGGATCGTTGTATTTTCAAATCCTTTCTCCAGAAACAGCCGCTGGGCTGTATCCAAGATCCGTTCCTCCGTCTCTTCCGGGTATTTGTTGCGCGCCATGGGAGAACCTCCTTCTATACATTCTCTTGGTATGTATAATCATTATAATCAGGCCGATACTGGCTGTCAAGATACATACAGAAAGTATGTATCTTGACATTTTTCCTATTTATTCCTCTTGGCTGGCTTCCCAAGACCGGGCCGCCAGCCTCTGATAATGCAGGTACAACATTCCAAACCGATAGAAATATCCCGGCTTCCACGGCTTAGCCTTTCCGCAGAAATGCAGGATGGACGTGTGTTCCATCACCCATTTGGAATTATATTTAGCCCCGCTTCGCATCATATAGTTGTTATAGTTCCTGGCATCGTAATTCCAGACCGCGTCGTCTAAAGGCAGGATCCGCTCTCCGTACAGCGCGTTTAAAAGATCCTGGTCTGGAAGCACCAGTTCCTTTCGATGAGTTTCCACATATTGGAACAGTTTCTCCGGAAGGATCTCTTTTCTTGCCAGCTTCAGATTCATAAGCAGAACCCCGGAATTATAATAATCATGCTCCACCCCCAACCGAATCCGGTTCATATCATTGGCGAATTCTGTCTTCCCTGTATGGGCGGCGGCCGCAAATAAATTCTCTTCAAGCTCCACTTCCCAAAGCTCACGCAAAGGGTTGATGACCAGAATATCTGGATCAAGGTAAAGGATCTTATCCACATGCTCCGGCAGCATCTGCCCCGCCAGCAGGCGATAATACATTTCTACCGGATAGCGGTCATTCGCCGGAGCCTTCCGGAACATCTCCCCATTCATCTGAACCGGGCAAAACTCATACCCTCTGGCATGGCACCAGTTTGCCGTCCTTGTAAGCAGTTCCTCCGGAAGATGGTTCTGCAAAAGATATAGCGTGAATTTCTCACCTGGATCATTCAGCTCCAGCGATGTCAGGAGCACCTCTAGCTGGGGGAAATAATTCTGGTCAAGTGTAACTAAAAGATTCAATTGCAAGCCTCCTTTTTCTGTTTGCCCCTCCATCGTACTGGCCGCAAGGGGGATTCAACTGGTCAACTGCTCCCAGTATAACATATATCTTGGTAAAACAGCACTTTTGTTTCTATGTTTGCCACTCCTTCTAGCGTGTAGCCCCGCAGCCGCAATACTGATAATCCACATACTCCTCATAGTATCCCTGGTCTTCCTGATGTGTCACAGCGGGAACGGTCTTGGAAACATTCTGGTAATTACCAATATATCCCTCATTTTTCATCTTATCTTTAATGATAGCGGCAAGATCTGAACTGGTAAATCCATTCTCAAACCAGTAAGTCTCCCCGTTTGCCGTCCATGTCCCATCGGAATTTTCCGTATAGAGGCGGGCGCCATATACCGTACGCGCTGGTGTATCGACTACCGTCACCCAGTTTGACACCCATCGCTTGGCCGTGTGGCTTTTCCATTTATGCGTGTGGGACGGCTTTGCCGTCTGATCAGAAGAACTGTTGGAACCTGAACCTTTGGAACCTGCGCTCCCTGACCTGCAACTGTCTGTGCCAGAGGA
>CABPCP010000082.1 GCA_902406105.1 uncultured Mordavella sp. | reverse complement strand
CCCCACAAATATCAATTTACACTTTATTATCCCGCTTCAACATCTCTTCCAATTCCTCTAGATTTTTTGCAATCTCTGTTTCCAGACTGCGCAAATCTTCCAAGATCTCCTCTGTCGGTGGATACTCCACTGGTACATACTCAATCTCTTTATACTTATTGATCGAAAGATCATAGTCATTCTCAGCAATCTCTCGTTTTTCCACAAAAAAAGACTGCTCTGTTCGTTTCCTGTCCAGCTCCTGTTCCAGATTACGATATCGCTGGATGATGTCCGGGATATCATTTTCTTTCACAGCAGTCCGCTTATCATCCAGGCTGAAACCGTCTGCTTGCATATCATAAAACCAGACTCTATCTGTACCTCCATGTCCCGTTTTTGTAAAAACTAAAATTGCTGTCGAGACTCCGGCATATGGCTTAAACACGCCAGAAGGCATAGAGATTACTGCTTCTAAACAATTTCCCTCTACCAATTCCTGTCGGATTGCTTTGTGGGCTTTAGAGGAACCAAACAACACACCATCTGGTACAATACAGGCACATCTTCCTCCAACTTTCAGCATTCTTATGAATAAAGCCAAAAATAAAAGTTCTGTTTTCTTTGTCTTACACACCTTCAATAGATCTGGAGACACTGTATCATAATCCAAGCTTCCCTTAAATGGTGGATTAGCCAGAATCAAGCTGTATTTCTCCTGATCTGGATTCTGGTCGGAAAGACTGTCCCGATATTCGATATATGGATTTTCAATGCCGTGAGTCATCATATTCATTGCCCCTATTCTGAGCATCGTTCGATCCATATCATAACCATGGAACATATGATTCATATAATGTTCCTTATTCTTCTGGTCAAAAAAGACTTCTTCTTTACAATTTTCCTTCAGGTATTCTCCCGCCGCAACCAAGAAACCGGACGTCCCACAAGCAGGATCGCAGATCATATCATTCGCTTTTGGCTCCATCAATTCCACCATCATACGAATGATATGCCTAGGGGTCCGAAACTGTCCATTTACACCTGCTGTCGCAAGCTTTGACAACAAATATTCATAGACATCCCCTCGTGTATCCGCTTCTTTCATCTGTGCCATCTGATCATAGATCGCATCCATAGCAGCGACTACCTTATCCAAGATCAATGGTGTGGGGATTTTAAAAATCGCATCCCCCATATATTTGGCATAAGCGCTTTCCTTATTTCCGTGCAGCTCTTTGATAAATGGGAACACCCATTCCTGCACTGTCGTATACATTTTTTGAGCAGGGAAATCATGAAAAACACTCCATTTTAATTGATTCCCTGCAATTGTACGCTCTCCAATCGTTACTTCCTCGGCAAAGATACTTTCATAGGGAAGACCAAGCATTGCGCTTTCTCTTGCCCGAAGATTATCCATGTCATCCAAATCCTTCATAAACATCAAATATGTCATCTGCTCAATAACATCTAAAGGATTCGTAAGCCCGCCTGTCCAAAAAATTTCCCACAAACTGTCAATTTTGTTTTTCAATTCACCTGTAATCATATTTCTATTTCTCCCTATTCCATATATAGGCAGTGTATTTCCACTTTAAATACACCATAGCATGGTATTTTATCTGTTTCAATATCAATTTAATCATATTTTTTCGAGGCGACTAAATTGATTTATAAAATCTCTTCTAAAAATAATTCGTTTAACGCTGTCCACTCTATGGTTTTTGCCTCTTCCATTGTCTGCGCTTTTTCTTGTATTTCAAAAAGTGATACGTCCAGATATTCATTGATCTTGTTTATCCGTGGGATTTCCTTTATCTCAGGAGAATGTACTTTTAGATCAAGAAGTTTTTCTACTTCACGCGCCAGTTCCTTCGGTAATTCAGCGTCCATTAGTTCTGAAAATAGCATAGGAGGCGGCGTACCTTTCTCCATGATCCAGCGGCAGGCAAGGACAGGCCTGAGTACATAAAAATATTTTTTTGCCTTTACCATATCACGCTTTAAATATTCCCGGTAGTTTCCGGCCGCCATATTGATGTAGTGATAGATCCCCCGCTTTGTCGAAAAATACTCATTCATAATTTTTCTGAACTTATCCGCGAATTCCGTCTGTGCATATACGATCGGGGAGGAAAACCATTCAAACAGCGTTGGGTTGGATTTATACAAGAGCCTCAACGTCTTCTGCAGATCCCAGCCGTTTATATCGAGAACATCATCTATTGGCAGTTCTATCACATCTCTGATCGTCTCCAGACGAAGATAATCGTTCTTCGGGCGAACATAAATAAATCTGACATCATAATCACTGTCAGGGGAAGCAAAGCCCCAGGCACGGCTGCCCGACTCCACTGCAAGAAGGATCCTGACATTTTCTGTCTCTTCAATCTCCCGGAGTTTACCGCGGATCTGTTTCTCCATGTTTGCCCTCCTTTCTCTTCATCCACGGCAAATCATCCTCCGCCGCCTTAAAATTGTATACCGGTCTGATAATATCCGTCACATCAACCGACTCATTTATTACATCGATAATATCCTCTAAAGACTTATAAACCATAGGCGCCTCATCGATGGTATTTTCATTGACAGAGGTTGTATAGATCCCTTCCATAGACGCCTTATAATCCTCCAGGTTCAGGGAACGCTTTGCCATAGTCCTGGACATGACTCTCCCCGCCCCATGGGGAGCAGAATAATTCCACTCGGGATTCCCTTTTCCTCTGGCAAGTACAGAACCGTCGCGCATATTGATCGGAATCAGCACTTTTTCACCGGCGTGTGCCGCAATCGCCCCTTTTCTTAGGATCATTTCCTTCGTATCAATGTAATTATGGATCGTATGGAAGGATTCCACAGCACTCATGCCTGTTCTCTCCAAAATGATTTCTGCCATTCTTTCTCTGTTTCTGCGGGCAAAACGCTGGCAGATATCAACGTCATGGAGATAATCATCCAGAAGAGAACCGTACAGCCAGCAGAGATCGCTGGGAACTTCTGGCTTTTTTACGGTATATTCTTTTTCAAGAGCTTTCAGCGCATTCTGGATTTCCATACTTCTTCCTTGTGCCTTGTAAGTACGGATGATCTCCTCTCTTCTGAGAAAATACTTCTCTTTGCCAGTATGAAGGTCAATCGCAAGCTGCTGATATATTTCCGCCACCTGTTTTCCAAGATTCCGGCTGCCAGAATGGATCACAAGATAATAAGATCCGTCAGAAGCCTGATCCACCTCAATAAAATGATTCCCACCTCCCAGCGTTCCAAGCGAACGCTCCAGCCTCTTTGTATCGTTTAAAGAACGATAGCAGCGCAGACCAGACAGATCAAATCTTTCTGTCCTGCCCTCCCATGCATTCATACCAGATGGTATAAAATGACAAGCCTCATCGATGCGTTCGAAATCAAGTGACTGTTCTGCCAACTTTATCGTATACATTCCACATCCAATGTCAACGCCCACAATATTGGGGCAGACTTTATCCTTCACGGTCATCGTGGTCCCGATTGTGCAGCCTTTGCCGGCATGTACATCGGGCATGATCCTGATCTGGCTGCCTTCTGTCAGCTCATAGTCGCACATTCTGCGGATCTGCTCAACTGCGCCTTCCTCAACAATCTTCGCATAGCAGACAGCGGTATTTACTTTCCCTTTTATCTCAAACATGGTCTCATCTCCTTTCACAATACTATTCTACTTTTCACAGCGGGATCTATCACGGAAAAAAAGTTGCGAACATTACTGCCCGCAGCTTTTCTGATCCATCAATCTTTGTTTTATCAATCCTATAAAATGCTGAGGCGCCGTTACCCGAATCAACGGTCCAAACGACAGCACCCTGATCACAATCTCTGTTTCATCTTCCTTGTCGTAATATACCGTGATCTGATATCTGTCGTCCGCGATCTTCTCAGCCTGCTTCCGAAAGTGAGCAAAATGCAGGAGCGCCCGTTCCAGGGCATTCCGCCGATCCTTCAGCTCAAATACAACGCTGCGTTGTCTGCGTGTGCCCCGCTGTCCGCCGCAGCTTTTAGAGATCTTTTCCGAAGGTCTGCAGTTCACAATCCTTCCCAGATTGATCGTGTTTCCACGACGGTCTCCAGCGCCGATCAGACGAAATTTATCATCTTTCTCCGAATATTCCAGACTTTCAGGAAAAATAGTCCTGCCCAAGACCTCCCCTCTCCGGTTTTTTGTTTCTATATACAATGGATATTTCTTTCTGACCGCGTTGAGAATTATTCGAAAATTCGCTATGTAAGTCTCATCTTCATAAGCATCGCCGTCATTATATCTGTCAAAAACCAAGATATCCTCAGGAAGAAAAAGCGGTTCAACGTCTGGAAAATCCAGATCAAATTCTCCAAACAGACGGAGGCGGGGATCCTGGGCAATTGATTTCAGCCATCTTTTTTGAAGCGTCGTCAACGGCATATCAGGTTTCCTCTTGATAGGAGTGGTCCCGTCCGGCTTTAAGAGCTTCCACCTTTCTTCTTTGAGCGCGGATGGGATGCTTAAAATGCTCTCTCCAAAGGCCTGAGATTCCACGATCGTTTTCAACTCATCGTCGCTTAACGGATGGCTGACGGCCTCTGCCAGCACAGCCGCGACTGTATGATAGTATGTGCTGTATAATTCACTGAAAATCATTTCTTTCACCGCCTTCTAAACCATAAAGGGCATACATTGCCCGGATGTCCGCCCAAAACTGGTCTTCCAGTTCCTTATTCGATATGCTGAGGCTGACGATCCTGCAGATAAACGTACGGATCCAAGGGATCATTTCGCTTGCATCATATACATCTGCCGCAAACCGGCTGGTATGTTCGTCCAGGTGTTCAACTGTGCCGATTCGTCTCTCCCGCTCTAAACGTTTTGGAATATGCCGCTCTCCCTCTTCATATCGTACTGTGAATTCGACATGTTCCATGGGTTTTCCAGACCGGCTTTGTGTACTGACGCCCCATATGTGGGGAAGCATCTCATCCAGCTTTGTCTGTAGTTCATCAAAATGTCCACTGATCTCATCCGGTTTAACAGAAATGATATTGTCAGTCCTGAAAGGCATTATCCGCTTAAATCGATGAGAATACGCCATCAGGTACTGTCTGCCATTTTGCACACTGATCATAACGCGAAGAGGAACCACATGGTTTTCTGTGATTCGCTCCTTATGGTGATTCACATTCTCAAGAATGATACTCCTTTTTTCTCTCATGGCCGCGAAAACAGCACAAAGGACTTCACTGTCCAGAGCCCCGGTAATATAGTGATGCTTAAATGACAGATGAGACTCGCTTTCCTGAATCTTATCCAGCAGAAATGAGCCTATGACGCCACAGGGCGCCACTTCAGAAAAAAAGTCGAGCACATCTTGATTCAGTTCACAGTCCGTCTGTGCCCGTCTATAGAATATGGTTTTCCCCTTTTTCTCCGCTATCACGATTCCTTCTGAAGCATATTCTTTTAGCTTTTTCCTTACTGTAGACTCATCAAACATCCTGGAACCATGAAATTGAGAAAGGTATCCATCTATACGCTCAGTCAGCTCCTTTACTGTCATCCTCACCTCAGGATCAGAAAGAATATCAAAAATAATAAAATAAAGAGTAATATCGCCATCTGTAAAGCTCTTGGTCTTCCAGGCTTTGTACAAAGGATTATGCCTTGATACACGCGTATCTATAGAAATGAAAACACGTTTTCCATCTGTCCTCTTGCGGAACTGCATATAGTCACCCAGCCAGCTTTCAAAACGGCGGCGTTCATTATCATAGGAACGGGCGCTTTTCCTGGTATATTCCTCTCTGCTCTTAAATCCATAGACATAAAACTCCCGCATGTAATCGCGAATAGAATTAAAGTTTTTTACCAACTCACTGTAGGCCATATTGATCACCTCTTTGCCTGCCGTCTTCCCATATGCCACTTTGTCCCGAGCTTTAGTTATAGTATATCACAGCTCTCTACTGATTTTTGTAATTTTAATTATCCTCAACTTATAGATATAACGTTTAACATAATCCCCATAACAACTTCCGCCCCATTCTCATAATTGCCAAATTCCAGGAATCCGCCCTGTTCTTCCAGAAACCGTTTCGCGATGGCAAGTCCCAGTCCCTGGTGCTTCCTGTTATGGCGGCTGTCGTCTCCGCTGTAGAATTCCTGATCTGCGTATTCCAGATCCTTTGGAGAAAATCCAGGTCCATAGTCCTGGACAGCGGCGGTCATATATTCTTTTCCTTCCCGCTCGCACTGTCCCAGCCGTACCCAGATCCCCCTGCTTTTATCTGTGTATTCCCCTGCGTTGCTCAAGATATTCTTCCAGGCCCTTAAGAGACGTTCCGGACAGCAGATAAGATCTCCCTGTAACTCTTCCGCCTCATAATGCACCGGGATTTTATCTGCCGCGGCGATCTGCTCCGCCGCCCTGCGCAGTTCCTCCCCCAGTTCTGCGCAGGAAATCTTTTCCGCCCGATACTCTTTCCCATTTCCATACAGCACCTGTTTCATATCTTCCAAGTATTGCTCAATGTCTCTTACATTGGCCAGAATATAATCCGCGCACTCTTTACTTTCCGGTGAAAGCTGATCCTCTGCCAGAAGCTCCGCATTCCCCTGGATGACCGTAAGGGGCGTTTTGATGTCATGGGCCAGTGCAGTCAGTTGTTCCTGTTTCTGCTGTTCCATTTCCCACTGTGTTTCCAAAGAGGTTTTCAGAGCGTCTTTCATTCGGGAGAGGGACGTCATGACCTCGTCGATCTCTTTGATATCGGATGGTTTTGTCTCAAATTCCAGATCATGATCCCCGATCATATCGGTAATCTTGCGAAGTTCTCCCAGTCTTTGGTTCAGTCTCTTGGCAAAATGCCTGGAAAGAAGAACCGCGTTCAGGATAAATAAAGCGGCAGTCAGTACCAGAGACATAGCCTCTGGAGACGGCAATCTGCCGTTCAGCGGTTCCCAGGCATATCTGACATACAGACCATATTGGACAATACAGACATCTCCGCTTTCCTGCTCAATAAAACGGTAATAAGCGCCCGATGGAGCATAGATGCTTTCTTCTTGATATTGCCTCCATGCTTCTTCCCTCTCATCCTCCGTAAAGCTTCCGGATTTCCACTCTCCACTGGGGCTGTAGATGCCGTAAGTACAGCCCTGGGGAATCCATTCTTCCACCGATTCCCCCGCCCCTTTAATGTCCCGCGTATGTTCCGTCAACTGTGTTTCCGCGTAATTGGCCGGCAGCGCGGCTCCGGTATATACACTGCCGATCAGCGCGGCGGTACAGCCCACAGCGATCAGAATTGTCGTCACACAGAATAAAACAGCAAATTTCAGGAACAGCCCTGCCAGGTTTTTTTGTTTTCTTTTTCTGATTCTCTTTATTTCCATCGGTATCCGATCCCCCACACTGTCTCTATGGGATTGATTCCAAATTTCTGGAATTTTGCCCTGATATTTTTGATATGCTCTGTGATCGCCGAACTGCTGCTTTCTCCGTCAAATCCAAACACATGCTCCAAGATGCGTTCCTTGGAAAACACCTGATTCCGGTTCAAAGCCAGATATTCGCAAATGTCATACTCAGCCTTTGTAAATCCAATTTCCTGCTCCTGGCAGCAGACTTTCCGCTCCTGCATGAGAAAGCGTACTTCACCGATGGATATGGCGTGCTTTTTCTCCCGATTTTCCCGCCGGATATGGGCGGCAACTCTGGCTCTTAGTTCTCCTATCCCAAAAGGCTTGGTAATATAGTCGTCTCCCCCGATGCCCAGTCCCTCCATCACATCTTTTTCCTCATTCTTCGCGGTCAGAAAAAGAATCGGACAATCCACCCGGTCCCTGATCTTCCGGCATAATTCAAATCCATCTATGCCCGGCATCATCACATCTAGAAGGATCAACTGATACCTTGCCAGATCTTTCTCGTTTACTTTAAGCGGATCGTCTAAGGCGGTCACCCTATAATTTTCTCTCGAGAGCGCTTTTCGCACCACCTCCAAGATTCCCCTGTCATCATCGATCACTAATATCTCAATCATTACACTGCCTTCCTTCATAATAATGAAACCATATTCCGATTATCACACAGATCAGCAGCAAGAGCAACAGGCAGATCATCCCCGCTCTTTTTGCTTCTTCCATATAAATTCTTCCCGCCTCTGGCCGAAACGCACAGTTTAACACCAACATGCCCCCTCTGGCGCTCCATGTACATGGGAAAAACATCCATCTTTCCTCTCCCAGTCCGGTCAAAAACAGCGCGGATAATAGAAACTGCCCTACTCCCACACACTGGGATACCGTTTTGGAAAACTGAAGATTCAAAAACAGATGTTCCAAATATAAGGGAATACTTCCCAGAGCCAAGACCGCCGCCAGCTTCAGATACAAAGCTGCTGGAATCTCTCCTTTTCCAAACAGGAAATAACTGCCAAGTCCAAACAATGCCACTCCGCCGGCAACTGCCAGAATTCCAAGTCCAGAAAGGGCCAGAAACTTTATTGCCAGGTTCTTCCACTTCTTCATAGAATTTCCCAAGAAAACCTGAAAATGATTTCCTTCCTCCAATCCTACATTCCCGGCACACACAATACTGACCAGGAGGGGCAGCGCAATGCCGATCATCTCCGCAAACCCGCTGATCCGGCTTGGTTCACTCCATTCTGCCAGCCCATAATAAGCCAAGAATATCACACTCCCCACCAGGGGAACCATTCCGTAAAAGGGGAGTAAAAAAGTGTGCCGCATCTTCAATAGTTCCGCCCTCATACTGCGGATGAAGGCCCTCATTGGAAAGCCGCCCTCCTTTCGAGAAACTTCTTTCATTTGGAAGACACCTGCCTTCCGAACCACTTTCTGCTTCCCCACCACAGAACTCCAAACCAGAGCAGGGCCGCCGGAATTCCTAGAAACAGACTTCCCATTTCCGTCATCTGAGGGGAATAAGTCATCGATCCCGACTGGGCGATCAGCCCATTGGGCAACACTCCCAGAACCGGACACATCAGTCTTGCGGTAATCGCCCCTGGAACTAACGCAAACCAGGAAGTCAGAGAAACTGTGGCCGCCAAAATCGAATAAAGCCCCACATGGATCACCAGCATCAAAAATGTGCTCATTTTCTGGGATAAAAAGAGACAAAAAGGAATCTCCCACAGAGTCGTCAGCCACATCAGGACACCCGCCAGGATCTGCGCCCCAATAGAAGGCTTGGCCAGATACTGTATATGCAGGATACTTTCCATCAGTTCCCCGGCCAAAATGGTAAAGACTGTGACACAGATCACAGAAACTCCAGAAATCACAGCGCCAACAAGGATTTTCCCATCCCAGATCTTCTCCATGGCACAGGGCAGGGACCAGATGGTATGATTCTTCTTTCTTTTGTCCTTTCCTCCGATCAGACCGCACAGGATCCCCAAAAATCCCGGATACATCCCAATATACCACCAGTTATAGCTGTCTACAGCGAAAAACTGATGGGTCAGCCAGGCCGCCAGAAAAACTGTGACCAGCGGCATACCCACGGCAAGCCCTTTCATAGAAGTATGACGGTATTTTAACATTTCTGCTCTAAAATAGGTTTTCATCTGTCTGTCCTCCCTTTTGCTGTGACTTCCATGAACAAGGCCTCCAAGTCCTCCTGTTCATCCACTTTTCCTTCAAATCCCAAACGCCCGCCTGATATAATCCCGATATAGTCCGCAGTCTGCTGGATTTCGCTTAAAATATGGCTGGACAGGATCACCGTGATCCCTTTCTTTGGAAAACTTCGGATCAATTCCCGCAGTTGCTGTATGCCCAGAGGATCCAGGCCGTTGATCGGTTCATCCAGCACCAGCAGCTTCGGGTGATTTAAAAGGGCAAGGCCGATGCCAAGTCTCTGTTTCATTCCAAGGGAAAAGGCTCCTGCCTTTTTCTTTCCCGTATCCCCAAGGTCGATCAGGGAAAGCACCTCCCGGATCCTCTCGTCGCCAATTCCAAGGAGAAGGGCCCGCACTTTTAGATTCTCCCACGCCGTCAGGTTCTCATAGATCGGCGGCGTTTCGATCAGCGCGCCAATTTGAGATAAATCTTCTCTGGTCCACCTGTGCCCTTGGAAAAAGACGGCGCCGGATGTGGGTTTCAAAAGACCTGTAATGGTTTTAAGCAAGGTGGATTTCCCTGCTCCATTGGGCCCCAGAAGTCCATATACACAATGTTCCGGAATTTTCATAGAGACTTCCCTTAACACTTTCTGCCCCTTAAATTCCTTCGATAAGTTTTTGATCACTACAATATCTTGTTCCATATAAAGTCCTCCTTATCTGCTTTACAAGATCAGCATAAAGGATGATTCTAAGGAATTTATAAGGATATGTAATTTTCACTCAGACAGATATCTGCGGATCAACTTCTCTATCAGCTTCGT
Source organism: uncultured Mordavella sp. (assembly GCA_902406105.1). GTDB lineage: Bacteria > Bacillota > Clostridia > Lachnospirales > Lachnospiraceae > Massilistercora. Next base: position 1,335 of record CABPCP010000082.1, on the reverse strand, counting down.
ATCTAAAACAATCTTTTCCGTCTCAAATGTCAGGATCAAACGCTCTCCGGGATAGATATCGTTTTCTTCATATGCATGAATCTTCCTGACCGCATTCCTGGCATATACTGGGTCATCCATCCTGCCGTCATGCTCCCAGTAGATTTCCTGCCTTGTCTTCCTGGAAAAGAAAGTAAAATCTGGATGAACAATACCAAAGCCTTTCAACAATAATGGACACTCATATTTGTATGGGATTCCGTTCCGATGGAAATAATCTGCCAAAATCTTTTCTGATTTTGATCGCACACGCTCACCCCGTTCCGTCAAAATAACAGGAGTTCCTTCCTGAAATTCCTTTTTCTTATACTCTCTTAACGCCCATCTCTCCAACTGCTTTTCCCACGTAGGCTCCACCGGCCGGATCAGCTTTTTTCTTTCCTTATGCTCATCCAAAAAGATTCTTTCGATTTCTTCATCTGTATAATCTTTCGTGATCTTTTTAATCTGCGATAATCTTTTCTCGACCAATTTTTGCACTTTTTCGTCATAACCCTTCTGAGCAAGCTGATAGGCCAATTCCTCATTTCTTTTGGGAATATAAACGCCGTTTTTCTTCCCGCCAGGAATACAATGATAATACTGCACCCAGTTCTTGCTGCTGGACAGACGCAAACTCCCTTGTGGAGCAGCTTTTAGCTGCGCTTTGGTCTTTTTGAGGATCTCTTCCAGCCTGTTTTGTTCCTTTAACAACAGTTTTTTAAGTCCTTCCATATGATTTCCCTTTCTCTTTTATAATCATACTTTCATATTATTGCATGTACGGTTGGGAATAAATTTATGAATGTAGAACCGTATGATTTCAGTGATCTGTACGGTTTAGATTTGCTTATTGAATATTCAGACCGTATGATTTTGATAATTTATACGGTTTAGACATGCTTATTGAATACTGGAATCGTATTCATTTCCTGATTTCTACGGCTGGACCGCAGATTTTCTTGCTATAACCGTAATGAACCTTCAATTTCTACGGTTAAAATCTATGTTTTCAAATATGGAACCTATCAGAAAGATCGTCTGAAAATGAGATTGGTAAAGATTGGTATAAGAAAGGGGCTGCTGCCCGGCTGGAATGAACCAGTCCGCACAACATCCCCATAAAAATTTCGTCTGATTAACGTTTGGGTAACCGAAAATACTGGAAAATCAAGGGGTTACACGGAAAGTTGTTGCAAATGCGTTGCAAACCCAGAGCATCTCACAGTGATTGAGGACATCTTTCTTTTTCCCGGGTGCTGATAAGTACCCGGGATATTACGCAGTCTGGATGTCTACGAGACGATTTCCTTTGTA
>CABPCP010000081.1 GCA_902406105.1 uncultured Mordavella sp. | reverse complement strand
GGTTGTTTGCGATGGGAATATCATAGACTACGGCGATCCTAAGAAGCGCTTTTACGTCCGGGTCATGGGGCTGGGCTTCTAATGGATCCCACAAAAAGATCATAAAGTCGATCTGGCCTTCTACAATCTTGGCGCCGATCTGCTGGTCGCCTCCTAAGGGGCCGCTGCTGTACCCTTTCACAGGAAGTCCGGTTTTCTCAGCGATCAGCCGGGCTGTGGTCCCGGTTCCGCACAGGAAGTGGCCTTTCAGGATTTCTTTGTTCTTATCGCACCACTCTACCAGTTCCTTCTTCTTTCCATCATGGGCAACCAAAGCGATATGCTTTGTTTTTCCGATTTCAAAGGTTACATAATTATCTTCCAGCATCTGCTTCCCTCCTTACTCAATCTTTCTTCTCTCTGTTTTCCTACTGCTTTTCTACAACTTCTCCCTGCTTTTTGTAAATGCTTCCCGCCGGCACATAGCCTCTTACACTGGAAAGGGGATAGATATTGCTGTGTTTTCCCACAACGCTTCCCGGATTCAAAACAGTACCGCAGCCTACCTCCACTTCGTCTCCCAGCATTGCCCCGAATTTTTTCATTCCTGTCTCGATATTTTCTTCCGGCGTCTTGATCACTACCAGCTTTTTGTCTGATTTGACATTGGAAGTGATAGAGCCTGCTCCCATATGAGCTTTGTATCCCAGGATCGAATCTCCCACATAATTATAATGCGGAACCTGTACTTTGTTGAACAGGATCACGTTTTTCAACTCTGTGGAATTTCCGACTACGGCTCCCTCGCCTACAATAGCGTTTCCGCGGATAAACGCGCAGTGGCGCACTTCCGCTTCCTTCCCGATAATGGCCGGTCCGTGGATATAAGCGCTCTCAAATACCTTCGCGGATTTCGCGATCCATACGTCCTCTCCCACTTTGTCATATTCATCGGCAGGAAGAGTCTCCCCTAATTCTTTAATAAAACCGCTGATCTTCGGAAGCACTTCCCAAGGGTAGGTCACTCCCTGGAAAATATCTTTGGCGATGGTCTCTTCCAACGTGTACAACTGTGCAACTGTCAATTCTTTCATTTTACATCTCTCCTGACTTTTTAGATTTTATATTTTTGGGCATTGCCGCCTTTTTCCTGTAAAATGGAGCCACTCGGTCATAACAGGCCCGAAGCTGCCCTTGATTGTTAAGTTCTTTCACGCCCTGTGTCCTGCTTGTGATAAACCGGTCCAGTTTCTCCATATATTCATCCGGAGTGATCTCTCCCTCCGCCACATAGGTCAGTCCTTTCTCCCAGCTCGCGGTCAATTCCGGATTCAACAGTGAACGTATGGAATGATCTACCACGTCATAGATCATTTCTCCCGTCATGGTGGGTGTCACGATCTGCGTCTTCTTATTCAGCGCCAGATACTTATTATTGAACAGTTTCTTCAAGATTTCTCCTCTGGTAGCGCTGGTTCCTATACCGCTGCCTTTGATCTGGGAACGAAGCTCCTCATCCTCAATAAGCTGTCCCGCGTTTTCCATGGCCAAGATCAGCGATCCGGAATTATAGCGCTTAGGAGGAGACGTTTTCCCTTCCTTAATGTCAAAAGACCGGATCTTAAGGATCATCCCCTTTTTCAGCCCTTTGATCTTCTCAAAGAACTTGATATCCGTATCCTTCTCCTCTTCTTTTCCTTCCTCTCCGGTATCCTTCTTCTGTCCCGGCACACCGGCCACTTCCAGATAGCCTTCCTCTGCCAGCACTTTGAAATTGGAGAAAAATTTCTCTTCTTTTCTCTGTGTCACGATAGCCACTTTCTGGTATACCGCAGGCGGATAGAAGATGCTCAGGAACCGGCGGACGATCAGATCATAGACTTTCCGGGAAATATCCGGAAGCTTCTGGAGCGCGGCGATCCCCTGCCCTGTAGGGATGATCGCGTAGTGATCTGTGATCTGGCTGTCGTTGACATACCGGGTCTTCTCGATTCCTTTGTGGCTTCCCATAGAAGCAATCTTATTCAGAAATGGGACCGCCGCCGGATACTGCATAAGTCCATTGAGATTCTTATGGATCTCTTTGGCTACCGCTGAGGAAAGCACTCTTGCATCCGTTCTTGGGTAAGTAGCCAATTTTCTTTCGTATAATTCCTGAACGATGCGCAGCGTCTCATCCGGGCTGATCTTAAACCGTTTTGAACATTCATTCTGCAGCTCCGCCAGGTTAAATAGGAGCGGCGGATTCTTCTTCTCCTTCTTCTTTTCCACAGAAAGCACCTGACATTCCAGCGGTTCCGGAGATTTCAGCCACTCGATTAGCTCCCTCGCTTTGTCTTCCTTCAGGAACCCGTTCTCCTTATACAGATCTTTCGACCCAAACCACCGGGAGCCTTCTGCGGCTCTCCACTCTCCCTCAAAAGAGCTTCCTTCCTCTCCAATAGAGGCGATCACACGGTAGAAAGGTGTCTCTTTAAATTCCCGGATCTCCCGCTCTCTGCGGACCACCATTCCAAGTACGCAGGTCATAACCCGTCCCACCGAGATCACCGCGTATCTGGTATGCAGGTAATTGGATATGCTATTTCCATATTTTAATGTAAGGAGTCGGGAAAAATTAATTCCCATCAGATAATCTTCTTTGGCTCTCAGATAAGCAGATTCGGAAAGATTATCATATTCTCTTAAATCCTTTGCCTCCCGGATCCCCCGCAGGATCTCTTCCTCCGTCTGAGAGTCGATCCAGACTCGTCTTCTTTCCTTTCCGCGGACTCCTGCCTGCTGTTCCACAAGGCGATAGATATACTCTCCCTCCCGTCCCGAATCGGTACATACATAGATGGTATCCACGTCCTTCCGGTTCAGGAGAGACGCCACAATCTGATACTGCTTTTTGACAGCGGGAATGACCTCATACCGGAATTCTTCCGGGATAAAAGGCAGAGTCTCCAAGCTCCAGCGCTTCAGAGAAGGATCATAGGCCTCTGGATAACTCATGGTCACCAGGTGCCCGACGCACCAGGTGACCACTGCTTCTTCTCCTTCCAGATACCCATCCTGCCTCCTCGTCTTCAATTTTAACGCCTTGGCAAATTCCTGTGCCACACTGGGTTTCTCCGCAATATAGAGTGACTTCCCCATAAAATCATTCAAACTCCTTCTCTATTTCTTCGAGAAGAGACCTTTCACCTTATCCATTAGAGTCTTCTTCTCTTCTACAGGCCGCTCTTTCGCTCTCTGCAGAGCTTCCTCCATAAATACCGCCTGTGAATCCACGAAAGGCTCTTTCTGTTCCCTCTTACGGTAAGTCCCATCGCTTTGCAGTACTCTGGCCTTAATATTGTCACTGAGCATAACCTTAAGATAATGATTGATCTGCCGCTTAATATCCGGATCCAGGATCGGACAGGCCACTTCCACCCGCTTCTCCGTATTCCGGGTCATCATATCAGCGGAACCGATATAGATCTTCTGCTCATCTCCCGCGCCAAAGCTAAAGATCCTGGGATGTTCCAGATATCTTCCCACCACGCTCATAACACGCAGATTGTCTGTGTATCCCGGAATCCCCGGAAGGATACAGCAGATCCCGCGCACAATGATGTCGATTCTGACGCCGGCCCGTGACGCTTCGGATACCTTCTCGATAAAGTCTACGTCTGTCAGCGAATTCATCTTCATAATGATCCGGCCCGAAGAACCTTTCCTTATTTCCTCATCCATCAGCTGGAGCACCTTCTGCTTCAGACTGGTAGGAGCGACGATCAGATGCTGATATACGCCGTCCAGATTTCCAATAGACATATTTTTAAAGAATTCGGAAGCATCCTTGCCGATTTCCGGATTGCCTGTCATAAGCGACAGATCTGTATACATTGCCGCCGTTTTCTCATTATAGTTTCCTGTTCCGATCTGGGTGATGTACTGGATCTCATTCCTGTTCCGGTAGGTGATAAGACATACTTTGGAGTGCACCTTATACCCCTCAAAGCCGTAGATCACCCGGCAGCCAGCCTCCTCCAGCCGTTCTGACCAGTCGATATTATTCTGCTCATCAAACCGCGCCCGCAGCTCGATCAGTACCGTTACTTCCTTTCCATTCTCCGCCGCCGCGCACAGATACTCTACCAGACGGGCCTTTTTCGCCAGACGGTAGATGGTGATCTTGATCGTCATGACAGAGGGATCCGCGGCCGCCTCTTTGATCAAACGAAGAAATGGATTCATACTCTCATAAGGATAGAACAAAAGAAGATCCTTGCGCTTGATCTGCCGCATCATAGGGATACTCTCCTGCACGCGGGCTGAATTTTGCGGTGAGAAAGGCGGATAAGTCAAAGACCGTTTCATAGGTTCCGGCAGATTGCCGCTAATCGCAAACATATAGGCCAGTTTCATAGGCATTTTCGTCCGAAAGATCTGGTTTGGTTTGATCTTGAATTTTTCGCAGAAATAACTCTCTGCTTCCGGGCTTAATTTTTCAGCTACCTCCAGACGCACTACCGCCATCCGGCGCCTTTTATGCAGCGTCTTTTTCATCAGCTTCCGGAAATCTTCCTCCACTTCCAAAGCCTCGTCATCCGGCGCCACATCCGCGTTTCGGGTGACACAGATATAATTCGGATCAGACACTTCATACTGAGGGAATACCAGAGAAAGGTATTCCATGATTACTTTTTCCATCCTGATATAACGGATGTCATGCCCCGGAAGATACAGAATGTCCGATACAAACTGCGGCACCGGTACGATTCCGATCATATCTTTCTCCTTCATCTTCAGTGTGGCTGTCACATAGATCTCTTTATTCAGAAGATGGGGGAAGGGGTGGTTCGCGTCCACAATCTGGGGTGACAGGATCGGAAGGATCTGGTCTTTAAAATATTTTTTTACATATTTCTTTTCATTTTGTTCCAATTCCTTAAAATCCAGACCGCATACCCCATATGGATGGAGCTGCCGTTTAATATCCGCATACGTTTTATCCCGCTCTTTATAGAGCGGGGCTACGGCCTCTAAGATCTTCTCGATCTGCTCCCCCGGCGTCATCCCGGAACGGCTGTCTCTGGCTCCCGCATCCGTATGGGCCATGTCAAACAAGCTTCCCACGCGGATCATAAAAAACTCATCTAAGTTACTGGTAAAGATCGCTACAAATTTCATCCGTTCCAGAAGCGGCACCGTAATATCCCTTGCCTCTTCCAGCACTCTCTGGTTAAATTTCAGCCATGATAATTCTCTGTTCTGAGTATAATTCAAAATCTCTTTTTCCATCTGTACTGACCTCTCTTTTCTTCCAGATCCTGAAAAATTACAGAATCCGCCATTTTTATAATCATGCTCCAGCATACCATTCCGATAGGCTTCTTTCTATCCCGGCTGGTTTAACAGCAGGTTAATTCTAGGTAAAAGAGATTTCCGTTTATTTTGCCTGGATGTAACCCTTCGCCGTCAGCGCTTCCGCGCACAGCACTGCGCCTCCGGCCGCGCCCCGGACCGTATTGTGGGAAAGGCCAATGAATTTATAATCATAAATCGTATCTTCTCTCAGACGCCCAATCGTAACTCCCATGCCGCGCTCGTAATCCACGTCCAGTTTTACCTGCGGGCGGTCGTCCTCTGTCAGATATCGGATAAACTGTTTTGGCGCGCTTGGAAGGTCAGCCTCCTGAGGGAAGCCTTTGTAGCTTTCCAGCCGCTGGATCAGTTCTTCCTTAGAAGGCTTCTTCTCAAAATTAATGAAGACCGCGGCTGTGTGGCCGTTGAGGACCGGCACCCGGACGCACTGGCAGGTGATCTTGGGAAGATCCGCCTTCACAATCTGTCCATTTTCTACCCGGCCAAGCACACGCAGAGGCTCCTGCTCGCTTTTTTCTTCTTCCCCGCCAATATAGGGAATCACGTTTTCTACCATCTCCGGCCAGTCTTTGAATGTCTTTCCCGCCCCGGAGATGGCCTGATATGTGGTAGCCACCACCTCTTTGGGACCGAATTCTTTCCAAGCCGCGAGACATGGCGCATAGCTTTGGATCGAACAGTTGGGTTTGACCGCGATAAAGCCTCTGGCTGTTCCCAGACGTTTTCTCTGGTCCGCGATCACGTCAAAATGATCGATATTGACCTCCGGGATAACCATGGGCACATCCGGGGTCCAACGATGGGCGCTGTTGTTTGAGACCACCGGCGTCTCCGTCTTTGCGTACGCTTCCTCGATCTTACGGATCTCCTCTTTCGTCATATCCACCGCGCTGAATACAAAATCCACGCCCGCGGCCACTTTTTCTATTCCATTTACATTTGCGACTTCCAGTTTTTTTACCGCTTCCGGCATAGGGGAGGTCATCTTCCAGCGGCCGCCCACCGCTTCTTCATAGGTTTTCCCCGCGGACCGCGGGCTTGCCGCCACCGTTACTACTTCAAACCAGGGATGATCTTCCAGAAGAGAGATAAATCTCTGTCCCACCATTCCTGTAGCTCCTAAAATTCCGACTCTTAATTTCCGTTCCATCCTTTTCTCTCCTTCCTAATGCTCCTCCATGGCTTTATGGTAAATCTCTAAAACCTGTTCCATTGCCTCACGTCCTGGCGCCCCGATGGTAATCCGCTTGTCTACGCAGGTCTTCAGGCTGATAGCTTCGTAAATATCCGCCTGAAATTCTGGCGATATCTTCTGATATTCCTCAAGAGGAAGCTCGTCTAAAGCAATCCCCTTCTCGATGCAAAGAAGTACCAGACGTCCTACGATGCCGTGGGCATCCCGGAACGGCACGCCCCGGTTCACCAGGTAATCCGCCGCATCCGTCGCGTTGGTAAATCCGTTTTTCGCGCTTTGTTCCATCCGGTCTTTCTTAAATTCCATGGTCCGGAGCATACCGGCGAAAAGGGTCAGGCAGCCTTTGGCCGTGTCGATGGCGTCAAAAGCCCACTCTTTATCTTCCTGCATATCTTTATTGTAGGCCAGAGGAATTCCCTTCATGGTCGTCAGAAGGGCCTGCAGAGCTCCATATACTCTTCCCGTTTTTCCCCGTACCAGTTCCGCGATATCCGGGTTCTTCTTCTGGGGCATGATGCTGCTTCCTGTGCTGTACCCATCGTCAATCTCTACAAATTGGTATTCATTGGAATTCCACAGGATGATTTCTTCTGAAAACCGGCTCAGATGCATCATGACCAGAGACAGGTCTGACAAGAGTTCTATCAGATAGTCCCTGTCGGACACGCCGTCCATACTGTTTAATGTAGGGCCTTCAAAACCCAGAAGCTTCGCTGTATATTCACGGTCTAAAGGATAGGTGGTCCCTGCCAGCGCTCCAGACCCCAGAGGGCAGGTATTCATCCTGGCATACAGTCCTTTCAGACGCTCATGATCCCTCCAGAACATTTCAAAATAAGCGCCCATATGATGGGAGAGCGTCACTGGCTGAGCCTTCTGCAGGTGGGTAAATCCCGGCATATAAGTGTCCAGATTTTCATCCATGATCTGAAGGATCGCTTCCAGCAGCTCTTTGACAAGCCCATCCAGATTCCAAACTTCTTCTCTGGTATACAGCTTCATATCCAGCGCCACTTGATCGTTGCGGCTCCTGCCGGTATGCAGTTTCTTTCCCGGCTCTCCGATCCGCTGGATCAGGATCGCTTCCACAAAGCTGTGGATGTCTTCATATTCCTCTGTGATCTTTAATTTTCCTTCTTCTACATCCTTTAGGATTCCTTCCAGGCCCTCGATGATCTGCTCTTTTTCCCGCGCCGTCAAGATCTTCTGCTTTTCCAGCATCGTCACGTGGGCAATGCTGCCTTTGATATCCTGCCGAAAGAATCGTTTATCAAAAGAAATTGACGCGTTGAACTGATAAACCAGCTGTTCCGTTTCTTTTGTAAAACGCCCGCCCCATAATTGTGCCATAGTTTCTTCTTCCTTCCTTATAAAATACTGTAATCGATTTTAACATATTCTGTTCTAAAGTCAATGGCGGGCTCGCAATGAAAACTCGCAGCCGCAGTAGTCCTGACGATACAGATCATATTCTTTTGAGAGCTCGATGGAACGTTTGTAGCCGTTCTTCTTTTTAAAATCTGACTGCAGATAAGGTACGCCGTACTTCTCTCCCATCCGCGTCCCGATCTCATTGAGCCGGTCCGCGTTTTTCAGAGGGCTGATGCTAAGGGTCGTGGTAAAATAGTCCGCCTCTGTCTTTGCCGCCATCTGGGCCGCTTCCTCAAGCCTCAGCGCGTAACACTTCAGGCACCGTTCTCCCCCTTCTTTCGCCTGTTCAAGCCCCTTGGCCATCTCATAGAATTTTTCTTGATCATAAGGGCCTGCCAGAAAGGATACAGGATGGACAAACGGCATCCTGCCGATCAATTCCTGCTGTTCCCAAATCCTCTTGGTGTATTCGCTCTCAGGATAAATATTGGGATTGTAGTAAAATACCGTGATCTCAAAATATTTATTTAAATATTCCAGCACATAACTGCTGCATGGAGCACAGCAGCTGTGGAGCAGAAGCTTTGGCGTCCGTTCTTCCAGCGCCAGACGCTCAAGCAGTTTATCCAGCTCTTTTTGGTAATTCATGAACCTGTTTCTCCTTTTGTAAAAACCTCTTCCTAAAATTATAACTTTTCCCAGTTGTTCTGACAAGGATTTTCTCTCTATCTCCCGCTGATACAGCGGCTGTAACCTTCCTTTTATCTTTCACATAAAATAAGATATAGTCGTTACTGGAGGTTGCAATGGAACGAGTTCTGGAACTAAAACATATTTACTATGCCTACCATACTCTGGAAGGAGAGACTTCGACTCTCACAGATATTTCCTTCGCTCTGGGGGAAGGGGAGTTTGTGGCTATCGTAGGCCCTTCCGGCTGCGGGAAATCCACGCTTCTATCCATCATCGCCGGACTCCTTACGCCAGAACGGGGGCTGATCAAAATCAATGGAAAATACTTAAAAGAAAGCACCACTAATGTAGGATACATGCTGCAGCACGATGAGCTTTTTGAATGGAGGACCATCTACAACAACGTGATCCTGGGCCTGGAAGTCCAGCATATGCTGACGGCCCGCACAAGAGAAAGGGCGCATGAGCTTCTGGATATCTATGGGCTGAAACAATTTTCCGCAAGCAGGCCTTCCGAGCTGTCCGGCGGAATGCGCCAAAGAGCCGCCCTGATCCGCACCCTGGTCCTGGAGCCGGATATCCTCCTTTTGGATGAACCATTTTCCTCCCTGGACTATCAGACTCGTTTGGGCGTAGGAGACGATATTGGTCAGATCATCCGGCGGGAGAAAAAAGCGGCGCTCTTGGTGACCCACGATCTATCAGAAGCCATTTCTCTGGCAGATCGTGTCATTGTCCTTTCCGGCCGTCCCGCTTCTATCCGGCAGACGATTCCTCTGATCTTCGACCTGACCGAGGATACTCCCATGAACCGCCGAGGAGCCCCGGAATTTAAAACATATTTTAATCTTATCTGGAAGGAGTTGAATAACCAATGAGCGAACTGTCAACCGGTCAGAAACAGTATCTGACCGCATATCGAAGAGGGCAGCGCATCATACGCATCTCCCGGATTCTGATCTTCTTTAGTTTCCTCTTTATCTGGGAGTTCACCGCAAATGTAGGAATCATAGATTCTTTCATTTTCAGCAGCCCATCTAAAATAGCCTTATGCTTCTGGGAAATGGTGCTGGACCAAAGCATTTTTCTTCATATTGGCGTCACTCTTTATGAGACTATCCTAAGTTTCCTCCTTGTCATTGCCATCAGTATCCTGATGGCAGTGCTTCTCTGGTTCTCCGGGAAACTTTCGAAAATCCTGGATCCTTACCTGGTTGTCTTAAACAGTCTTCCCAAATCCGCCCTGGCGCCTCTTCTTATTGTGTGGCTGGGAGCCAACCGGACTACCATAATCGTGGCCGGAATGTCCGTTGCGATCTTCGGAAGCATCCTAAACCTGTATACCAGCTTTACCACTGTAGATCCCGGAAAGATCAAATTGATCTACACCTTTCAGGGAACCCGGCTGCAGGCTTTGACTAAAGTGGTACTGCCAAGCTCTATCCCCGCCATAATCAGCAACATGAAGGTCAATATCGGGCTGTGTCTGGTGGGAGTGATCATCGGAGAATTCCTGGCCGCCCGGAATGGGCTTGGATATCTCATCATCTATTCCAGCCAGGTATTCAAGATGGATTGGCTGCTGATGTCCATCGTCCTTTTATGCATCATGGCGATGGTGCTGTATGCGGCGATTGAGCTGATAGAAAAATTATGCAGGAAAAGATTTTGATATGCCAAATTTGTCTCACGCCATCCGGTACTATGTAATCTGCATGTTCTCTTTGGCGCGGCAGCAACAGGCAGCAGCAATGGATAAAGTAATCAAGCAGTTCAACCCCCCGCCTTAAGCATAGCGTGTAGTGCTGTGTTTAAGGCGAACAAAAAAGTACTATAGTTCTAGTTCAGTCTGAATGCCGCAAAAGACTCTATATAATCATGAATTTTCATTGCTAACTCAGGATTTTCTGGAATATTAATATCCATACTTTTTCTCCTTAATGACACTACTTACATTTTCTCAAAATCGCCTCTATTTGCGATTTAATTTGTTCATATTCATGGTTTGCCCGATATCTTACCTCATAGCTATTGTCCCATATATAAAACTCACTCAATCCTCCTCTCGGCGGAAACATACTTTTATATTGCCTTGCCGCCTCACTGACTAATTCTTCATATCTTATTGTATCATTGGCTAATTCCACATCAAGGTATTGAACCATATTCTTTATGGTTCTCTTACCATAATTGATATCGTTGTTAGGATTTGAAATAATAATATCGTACAGTTCTTTCAATAATTTTATAAGATTTATAATAAGCTCTCTTTCATTGCTTTTCATAGTTTCCTCCAAGGTATTTACACCATTCGGCCGCAGCATCCCAGAACTCCTCCCAGCCACTTTTCTCAGCCTCCCGCTTCAGGTAATTAAAAGATCCCTATTTCTTCCAGTTGTTCCGCATCCTTCAAATTACTGATGATATCCGTAAATTTCTCCGCAGCAAATTCCAATTCATCATAGATATTTTCTTGACTGTCCTCATCGTAATATCCTGCAGGCGTCCTTAACCAAATCTGCCCATAAGTATCTGCTCCGGAATCGCAGTTCAGTACGGCTACGCAGCCGCAACTATCTAGAATGGGCAGGTGATATTTCTCAGTCATCTTTTCCTCACAACAATTTTTATATATTGCTGGTATTTTATCAGGCGTAAACCATTCTGATATTTCTAACGTATTTTCTTCATCAATAACATAATATTTTCTTACCGTCGAATCAAACTCTCCCTTTTTCAAAAAACTCAGATACTCTTGCGGAATCAGGCAGCCAAATTCTTGTTTTGCCCACGCCATAAAATTTTCAAATTCTCTATATTTTTTATATATTTTCTCAAGCTCTTCTCCGTTAAAATCAATGCCGTATTTGTCCTTTGCAATGACTCTTAAATATTCATCATAACACGCCTCTAAAAAGGCCAATCCTTCTATTGTGATCATCTCTTCATTTAAAGAGGTACCATCGTCTATCCCATCTTCGAGTTCTTCTTTTCCTTCTGCCGACAGCATCTTATGATCGGCAAGCCATGTAAATACCGTATCAAAATGACGAATCACTAAATCCTCTGGAATTCCTCCATCAATCTGCCATGCAGCTTTGTCAATAATAACCATAGATGAGTTCCCCCTCTCTAATCTTATGACTATATCACATTGTAAAATATATCCATTTTCACGTAAAGTTTATTTTTCTTTCGATAATAAGTCTTTCAACAATTTCTTCGCATTTCATAAAAAAGTTCTTGCAAATCTCCAGAAATCCGATATAATATATTTTGTGGCCTGACAAGATCGGGGCGTAAATGCGCTGGAATAGCTCAGTCGGTAGAGCACTTCACTCGTAATGAAGGGGTCGTCGGTTCAAGTCCGATTTCCAGCTTTGCAAGAAAAGGAGCTGTCGCATCAATGATTAGGAAATCATAGGTGCGGCAGCATCTTTTTGCC
>CABPCP010000080.1 GCA_902406105.1 uncultured Mordavella sp. | reverse complement strand
GTGGTTTCGCCCTGGGCCGCCAGACCTGCTACGGCAAAGGCCATGGCGATGCGGTGATCCATATGACTCTGGATCACTGCTCCTTTTAAGGAAGCTTGCCCCTCAATGATCATACCATCTTCGGTTGGAGTGACATGAACGCCCATTGCCTGAAGACCGGCGGTGACGGTGTCGATGCGGTTGGTTTCTTTTACTTTCAGTTCCGCCGCATCACGGATGACGGTGGTTCCTTCCGCGCAGGCAGCCATGACCGCCAGGATGGGAATTTCATCGATCAGGGAAGGGATCAGCTCCCCTTCGATGACGGTGCCTTTTAGCGGACTGTTTTTTACCAGGATATCCGTCCGCGGTTCACCGCCCTCGATGGATTTATTAAGAAGCGCGATATCCGCGCCCATTGCTTCACATACCTTCAGGAATCCAGCGCGGGTAAAATTAGTGCCCACATTTTTGACGAGAAGTTCAGAGCCCGGGACTAGAAGAGCCGCGGCGATAAAATACGCGGCTGAGGAAATATCGCCGGGAACAAACACCTGCTGTCCGTAAAGTTCCTGGCAGGGCTCTACATAGGCGGTGGCGCCGCCGCCGGAGTGGAGAGCAGTCATCACGTAAGCGCCGAAATTCTGGAGCATAAGTTCTGTATGGTTCCGGGAAAGGACGGGTTCTTTTACCGATGTTTCTCCGTCCGCGTACAGGCCCGCCAGCAGGATCGCTGATTTTACCTGGGCGGAGGCTACCGGGGACTCATAGGCGATGCCCCGCAGTCTTCCGGGCTGGATAGAAAGAGGCGCGCAGTCGTTGTGATGGACGCTTGCGATCTGGGCGCCCATTTCTCCCAGAGGGGCGATGATCCGCTTCATGGGACGGGAGTTCAAAGAAGCGTCACCAGACAGGACGGTGGGAAAAGACTGGCCCGCCAGGATTCCGGACATAAGTCGGGTGGTGGTGCCGCTGTTTCCTGTATCCAGCGGCCCGTCAGGCGCTTTTAGCCCCCGCAGGCCCCGGCCATGGACCAGGATACAAGAGCTTTTCTGTTCGATCTCCACGCCCATTTTCTGGAAACACCGGATGGTGGAGAGGCAGTCCGCTCCGTATAGAAAATTGTTGATCTCCGTGGTGCCAAGCGCGATGGCGCCTAACATGACCGCCCTGTGGGAAATGGATTTGTCCCCCGGGACAGTGATCTCGCCTTTTAACTGTTTCGCTGGATAGATTTTTCTAACGCTCATAGACAATGTACCTAAATTTCTGCAGTAATTCCGACGCTTTCTGGGAAGAAGCCTCGTCGTAGAATTCAATGCGCAGAACCCCTTCTTCAAATTCTCTGTTGTGGACGATGCCGATATTTTTAATGTTCAGGCCGTTGGAAGCCAGGATGGTAGCAATGGCCGCAATGCCGCCGGCCTCATCAATAATATCGCAGTAAACGGCAAAAGCTTTCTTGATCGGACCGGCGGAAACGCCAGGGAACGAATTCCGGTAATTCCGGGAGGTGTCAAATAAGTCATAGACACCCTGCTCGTCTTCTGTATCGATCAGATTTTTGACCTGGGACAAAGAATCGATATAGTTTCCCAGGATTTGGGAAATGTTTTCCCGATTCTTCATACAGATATGCTGCCACATAGAAGGTGAAGAGGA
Source organism: uncultured Mordavella sp. (assembly GCA_902406105.1). GTDB lineage: Bacteria > Bacillota > Clostridia > Lachnospirales > Lachnospiraceae > Massilistercora. Next base: position 10,487 of record CABPCP010000080.1, on the reverse strand, counting down.
CGCGATGCGGGTAATATCCTTGAATCCGCCGGCGGCCAGATTTTTCATCATCTCATTTCTGGTGTCGTGGTCCTTGACAAAATTCACCAGGCTGGCGGCGATCAGATGCGGAAGATGGCTGATGGCGCCGGTCACGTAATCATGCTGTTCCGGCTCCATGATCACTGGGATCGCCCGCAGATTCTCCGCAAAACGGATATAGCGGTCCACCTTTTCCTGGGAAATCTCCTCAGAGGGAGTCAGTACATAATAGGCGTTTTCGATCAACATAGCCTTTGCGTTCATGTAGCCGCTTTTTTCACTTCCCGCCATGGGATGGCCGCCGATAAAATACGGTTCCAGGCCGAGACGTTTTGCCTCTCGGTGGATATCAGTTTTTACGCTTCCAACGTCCGTAAGGATGCAGTTGTCGTGCATATAAGCGCCAAGCTGTTTCAGATAAGCACAATTGCAGGCCACAGGCGTGCAAAGGAACAGGTAATCACAATTGCGGAAGTTATCGTCAATAGAGGCGACCGCTACATCGATGACAGATTCCTGAGTGGCCAGCGCCAATGCTTCTTTATTCTTATCAAAGGCCACGATCTCTGAATCCGGGTAATACTGCCGGATCGCTTTTGCGATAGAACCACCGATCAGGCCAAGGCCGATAAAGCCGATTTTTCGTTTCATAAAGTATCCTCCTTCAATTGGGGCCGGGGGCTTTTTAAAAATCCCCCGGCCCCAATTCATTTTACCCTGTCCCTAATTGATTTGTCAATGATACAGCGCTTTAAAGCGAAAAAGCAAAAATCGTTGTAAATATTGCATAAATCAGTTGTAATGAGAGTGATTTTTTAGTACAATGTTTACATGAGATTTTACTAAGGCAAGGAGGCAGCTTATATGAAAGTTTACAGAACGGACGAGATCAGGAACGTGGTCCTCTTAGGACATGGAGGAAGCGGAAAGACAAGCCTTGTGGAAGCCATGGCATATGTGTCAGGGGCAGTGAACCGGATGGGCAAAGTCGCGGACGGAAACACGATCAGTGATTTTGATAAAGAGGAACAGAAGCGTGAATTTTCAATCAGCACAACGCTGGTGCCGATCGAGTGGGAGAAAGCTAAGATCAATGTACTGGATACACCTGGATACTTTGATTTTGTAGGCGAAGTGGAAGAAGCGGTCAGCGCGGCGGATGCGGCGGTGATCGTAGTGTCCGGCAAGGCCGGCGTGGAAGTGGGAACGGAAAAAGCATGGGAATTGTGCGATAAATATAATCTTCCGCGTATGGTCTATGTAACCGAGATGGACGTAGACGACGCCAGTTTCCGCCAGGTAGTCCAAGACCTGACCGACCGCTATGGAAAAGTGATCGCGCCTCATTTCCAGCCGATCCGTGAAAATGAGAAACTGGTGGGATATGTCAATATCATTAAGAACGCGGGAAGACGTTATACCGGCATCGGCCAGAGAGAAGAATGTGAGATTCCGGATTACTGTAAACCGAACCTGGAGATCTACCGGGAGAAGCTGCTGGAAGCGGTAGCGGAGACCAGCGATGAGTTTATGGAGCGCTATTTCGCGGGAGAGGAGTTCTCCATTGAAGAGATCCGCGCGGCTATGCGTACAGAGGTAATGGATGGAAGCATCGTTCCGGTTGCTATGGGGTCCAATATCCAGGCTCAAGGCGTAGCCAACCTGCTGTCGGATATCGTTCGGTTCTTCCCAAGCCCGGACTGCCGGGAGTGCGCCGGAATCAACCGTAAGACCAACGAGATCTATCAGGCGGATTATGACTTCGCGAGAGCGAAATCAGCTTATGTATTCAAAACAATGGTAGATCCATTTATCGGAAAGTATTCGTTCATCAAAGTTTGCTCTGGCGTACTCAAAGGAGAGGACACGCTTTACAACGCGGATACAGAAGCGGACGAGAAGCTTGGAAAGATTTATACCATGAACGGAAATAAACCGGTGGAGGTCAGTGAACTGTTCGCGGGCGATATTGGAGCTATCGCAAAACTGGGCAATACCAAGACGGGAGATACCCTTTCCACCAAATCCACGCCAATCTTATACGGCAGGACAGAGTACTCCAAACCTTATACGTATATGAAATACGTGGTGAAAAATAAAGGCGATGAGGATAAAGTATCCCAGGCTCTTCAGAGAATGATGGCTGAGGATGTAACGCTGAAGGCAGTCAATGACAGCGAGAATCGCCAGACTCTCCTCTATGGTATGGGCGACCAGCACTTAGAGATCGTGGCAAGCAAGCTGGCGGCGAGATATAAATGCGAGATCACATTGGAAACGCCTAAGGTTGCCTTCCGTGAGACCATCCGCAAGAACTCAGATGTGGATACCAAATACAAGAAACAGTCCGGCGGCCATGGACAGTATGGCCATGTTAAGATGAAATTTGAGCCGTCCGGAGACCTGGAGACACCGTATGTATTTGAAGAGACCGTTGTAGGAGGCGCGGTTCCGAAGAACTACTTCCCGGCGGTAGAAAAGGGACTCCAGGAGTCTGTGATCAAAGGACCTTTAGCGGGATATCCGGTAGTAGGCGTGAAAGCGACTTTGTATGATGGGTCTTATCATCCGGTAGACTCCTCAGAAATGGCTTTTAAGACCGCAACGATCCAGGCGTTCAAGAAAGGCTTTATGGAAGCCTCTCCAGTACTCCTTGAGCCAATCGCTTCTGTGAAGGTGACGGTTCCTGATGATTATACCGGAGATGTGATGGGTGATCTGAATAAGAGAAGAGGCCGTGTATTGGGAATGAACCCGGTAGCGGGCGGAAACCAGGAGATCGTAGCAGACGTTCCAATGACGGGCTTATTCGGATACTGTACGACCCTGCGCTCCATGACAGGGGGGCGCGGAACCTACTCTTATGAGTTCGCGCGTTACGAGCAGGCCCCGTCTGATGTGCAGGAAGCAGAGATCGCAAAAAGGGCAGAAGAAGAGTAAAGATTTTGTTCAGAATAAAACAGGCTGTCTGGCGCTGGTTCGCCAGACAGCTTTTTTGCGCGGTTTTTTGCGTTTTTCGCAGGCGGAGAAAAGGGGGAAATTGACTCTTTTTTTTATGATGCAAAAGTGCTATAATCTCATTACTGACAGGGCAAAAATATGTTTGCCCTGAATGTCATTTATTATTTTGTGCTTCAGTGAGGATAAAGAAATGAAAATTGTGATTATTGGTGATGGAAAAGTCGGCCATAAACTAACTACAGAACTGGCTGATGAGGACTATGACATTGTACTGATCGATCAGAATGAGGGGAAATTAAAAGCCGCGTTAAATGAATTGGACATTTTCTGTATTACGGGAAACGGCGTAGATGCAGAAGTTCAGAAACAGGCTGACGTTCCCCATGCGGATCTGGTAATCGCCTGCGCGTCTACAGACGAGCTGAATATGTTAAGCTGTCTGCTGGCCAGAAGGCTGGGAGCGAAACACACCATCGCCCGTGTGCGTAATCCGATTTATTACCGTCAGATCGGTCTGCTGAAAGAAGATCTGAGACTGAGTATGGCAGTCAACCCTGAGCTGACCGCGGCAAATGAGATCGCAAGAGTACTGCTGTTCCCGCAGGCCGATAAAGTAGAAACCTTTATGAAGGGAAGGGTGGAACTGATCGAGTTCCCGGTACGTGACGAAAGCCGGCTGGCTGGCCTTTCTCTGGCGGAGATCTATCAGAAATTCCAGATTAAGATCTTGGTATGCGCGGTAAAGAGAGGAACCGAAGTCTATATCCCGGACGGGGATTTTGTGATCCAGCAGGGCGACCGGCTGCATATCGCGGCGACTCACCGTGATCTGAAGAGTTTCTTCAAATCACTGGGAAGAAAAACTATGAAAGTACGCAACGTTTTGATCTGCGGCGGCGGCCATCTTTGCTTTTATCTGACTCATCAGCTTTTGCAGGCTGGCATGCAGGTCAGGATCATCGAGAAGAATAAAGAGCGGTGTGAAGTGCTTTGCGAGAATTTCCCAAAGGCCACCATCATCCATGGAGATGCCACAGACCATGATCTTCTTATGGAAGAGGGAATTTATGAGGCGGACGCTCTGGTAGCGCTGACAGGCATGGATGAAGAGAATATTATCTTGTCCTTGTTCGCGAAAAGCCAGGGAGTCGAGAAGATCATCGCAAAAGTCAATGAAGACAGCAGGGCTCAGATGGTAGAAGGAATGGGTATCGACAGTATCATTTCTGCCAAGAGCGCCACGGCCGACGCGATCATGAGCTACGTCAGAGCAAGGAAGAATTCATACAGCAGTGATAATGTTGAGACCATGTACCAATTGGTAAATGGAAAAATAGAGGCGCAGGAATTTATCATCCGAAAAGAGTGCCGGTTTACAAATGTTCCCTTAAAAGATCTGGAGACAAAGCCCAACAATTTGATCGCCTGTATCGGGCGTAAGCGGGAGATCATCATCCCGAACGGAGATGATCATATTGAGGTTGGAGACAGCGTGATCGTAGTCACGAAAGGACATGTGATCGACAGCTTCAGCGATATACTGGTATAGGAATTAGAGGGAAAAGCTATGAATCTGAAAATGATAGGTTACATATTAGGAAAGATGCTTGGAGTGGAGGCGCTCCTGCTGTTGCTGCCTGCCTTTGTCGGATTGATCTATCAAGAAAAGAGCGGGATTTCTTTTTTGATCACAGCCGGGATTCTGGCAGTGATTTTTCTCCTTGCGGGGATCAGAAAACCGAAGAATAAGAAAATCTATGGAAAAGATGGAATGCTGATCGTAGCCCTTGTATGGCTCTTGTGGTCCTTATTTGGCGCGCTGCCATTTACCATTTCCGGAAGTATCCCAAGCTATATTGACGCGTTTTTTGAAACTGTTTCTGGATTTACAACAACAGGTTCTACCATTTTGACAGATGTGGAAGCCCTTCCTCAGTGTATGCTGTTCTGGAGGAGCTTTACCCACTGGGTAGGCGGTATGGGAGTGCTGGTATTTGCTATGATGCTGACCAGCCTGGACAAAGAGAGCGGGATGTATCTTATGCGGGCAGAAGTGCCGGGGCCGGAGAAGGACAAATTGGTGCCCAAGATGCGGGAATCATCCCGGATCTTATATGGAATGTATCTGGCGCTGTCGGTGATCCAGGTGGTTCTGCTGTTTTTTGGCGGTATGAATCTGTTTGACAGCCTGATCCATACATTCGGGACGGCGGGAACCGGAGGGTTCTCTAATTACGCTCTCAGTGTAGGACATTTTAACAGCGCTTATATTGATGTGGTGATCTCGATCTTTATGATTTTATTTGGAGTCAATTTTGGACTTTATTTCTTGCTGCTCGTCCGAGACTTCAAACCGGTGTGGAAGAACGAGGAATTGAGAGCGTATTTGCTGATCATTGCCATTGCAACGCTTTTGATCGCCATAAATATCAACGGGGATTATCCGAATTTTATGCAGTCTCTGCGGTATTCCCTGTTCCAGGTAGCTTCCATTATAACAACTACCGGTTTTGCTACTACAGACTTTAACTACTGGCCGATGTTCTCGAAATGGATCTTGATCCTTCTGATGGTGATCGGCGCCTGCGCCTCATCCACCGGCGGAGGCATCAAGGTATCCAGAGGATTGGTCGTTCTGAAAACGATCAAGCAGTCTGTCAAACAGTTGGTGCATCCAAAGTCCGTCAGTATCATCCGGCTCAATGGGAAAAAGATGAATTCAGAGACGCTGAAGAATGTATATTATTATCTGATGGCATACGCAGTGATCGCCGCCGGATCTGTAATCCTGGTATCTCTTGATAATATGGATATGGAGACTACGCTGAGCGCTGTAATGACCACATTGAACAATGTTGGACCGGGATTTGCGGTAGTGGGGCCGATGGGAAGTTTCGCTGATTTTTCGGTATTTTCAAAAATTATCTTTTCACTTGATATGCTGGTGGGACGTTTGGAGATTTTCCCATTTTTGATCCTATTTACGGCGTTTGCCTGGAGGAAGAAGTTCTGATCGGGAGGAATGGTATGAAGAAGAAATGGAAATGGATGATCGCGTTGATCGTGATTCTTGCGGCGGGGCTGTATTATTATATTGCCCTGCCGGCTTTTAATATCCACTCGTCGGGGACCTGGTTTTTCATAATTGTGCTGCTTGTGGCGGCCGCTGTGCTCTATGGAGCAAGAAAAAGGGTACGGCCGGGAGAGATTCGGGAGAATAAAGGGCTGCGGTTCTTTATCGGTCTGATTCTGGCGGTGGGCTTGGTCTATCTGGCGGGGACGCTGCTTTCTTCACCAATCGTGAACGCAAAGAAATATCAGCAGCTGATGAAGGTAGAAGAAGGGGAGTTTACGGAGGATGTGGAGGAACTTTCCTTTGATAAGATCCCGCTTCTGGATAAAGATACGGCGGCCCTTCTGGGAGACCGGAAGATGGGAAGCATGGTGGACATGGTATCTCAGTTTGAGGCGGACGATATTTACAGCCAGATTAATTACCAGGACAATCCGGTGAGAGTAACGCCGCTGAAATACGCCAATCTGATCAAGTGGTTTACAAACCGTTCAGAAGGAATTCCAGCTTATATCAGGATCAATATGGCAACTCAGACGACAGAACTCGTGGAATTGGAAGAAGGAATGAAATATACCACCAGCGAGCATCTGAACCGAAATATTTACCGGCATCTGAGATTTGCTCATCCTACCTATATCTATGGAGAGCTGAGCTTTGAGATCGATGAGAAAGGGATTCCTTATTGGATCGCGCCGGTCAAAAAGTTTAATATCGGATTATTTGGCGGCGAGACCGTAGGGAAAGTGGTGATCTGCAACGCCATTGACGGAAGCATGAAGACCTATGATATTGAAGACGTGCCTCAATGGGTGGACCGGGCCTACTCCGCGGATCTTTTGGTAGAACTGTTTGATTATTACGGAACTTTGAAACACGGATTTCTCAACAGCGTCCTCAGCCAGAAGGATTGTCTGAAGACAACGGAAGGATACAATTATCTGGCGCTGGACGATGATGTATGGATGTATACGGGCGTGACTTCTGTTAATGGGGATCAGTCCAATGTAGGCTTTGTTCTGGCTAATCAGCGGACTATGGAGACCAAATACTACGAAGTGGAGGGGGCGACTGAAACTTCCGCCATGTCTTCCGCGGAAGGCCAGGTGCAAAACTTGAAGTATACAGCAACCTTCCCGCTGCTTTTAAATATTTCCGGGGAACCAACGTATTTTATCGCTCTGAAAGACGATGCGGGTCTGGTCAAAAAGTATGCTATGGTCAATGTGCAGAAATATCAGATCGTAGCGATCGGAGACAGTGTCAGCCAGTGTGAGGAAAATTACCTGGATCTTCTTGCCAGCAATGGGATCGATCAAGAATCCGGGGAAGACAAAGACGTGCTTTCTGTGACCGGAAAGATCACGAAGATCGCCCAGGCTGTGGTGGAAGGAAATTCTCACTATTATGTGATGGTAGAAGGGGCTGAGGACATTTTTGATGTTTCTGTGGTGGATTTCATCGATATCCTTCGGTATGAAGTGGGACAGGAGATTACGATGGAATATAAAGAGGGCGGGACAACGAATGTTGTGTTATCTCTCGGAGCGGCTTCAGAAAAGACAGGACAGGTGGAAGAGTAATGGGATTGAGCCTTCTTCTGGCAGAAGAGATTGCCGCTATGTTCCTTGCCATGGTCGTAGGGTATGCGGTTGTTAAGACAAATTTGTTTACATCGGAGGATAGTAAGATCATATCCAGAATGGTGGTTTATATCTGTTCTCCCTGCATTATCGTAAATGCCTTTCAGATCGAGATGAGTTCGGATAAAGTTCAGGGACTGGGGCTGGCCTTTGGGGCTTCTGTGTTTGTGCATTTTTTCATGATCCTTCTCATGAAAGGTTTGAGCCGCCCCTTCCATTTGCTGGATATTGAGAGAGCTTCCGTGATCTACACAAACGCGGCCAATCTGACCATCCCGCTGGTGGCTTCTGTGCTGGGAGATGAGTGGATCTTCTATACGTCGGCGTATATGATCGTTCATACTGTTTTGTTTTGGACGCACGGCACGGGACTGATCATCCGGGGAGGAAAGAGAGACTATCGGAAAATCCTTTTAAATCCCAACATGATAGCCATCGGAGTGGGGATCCTGCTGTTTTGTACAGGAATTTCCTTCCCGGTGGTAGTGAATACAGCGATCACCGGATTTGGCGATATGATCGGGCCTGTAAGTATGCTGGTGATCGGTATGGTGATCGGGGAGATAGACCTAAGAGAGGTATTTGCTCCAGGGAGAGCTTATTTTATCTGTCTGATCCGGCTGGTTCTGATCCCAGCCTTTTTTGCATGGCTTTTTGCCTGCCTGGGTAAGCTGGGGATACATTCCGATGGGGAATATATTCTGATGGTGGTGCTTCTGGCTGCGTGCGCGCCGCCCGCGACCATGATCACGCAGGCGGCCCAGACGTATGGCGGCGAAGCGAAATACGCCAGTATACTTAATGTTATGTGCGTGGTATTCTGTATTGTTACAATCCCGGCGATGACCATGTTTTATGAAGTGCTGCTGTAGACATCCGCGGTTTGTCAAGGCTTTGCTGCCGATCTGATTATATTTCAAGATTAAGAAGAGGATGCCCCTTTCCTGCATTTACAGCAGGTCAGGCGCATCCTCAAAATCTGCGCTGTATTCTTGCAGCTTCTCCAGGACACGTTCTTTTTCACTGCCTTCCAGAGGTGTGGGACAGTAATCATTATATCCGCTGGCAGAGGAAAGAGAACAAGGAATGATGTTGATATCGTCGTTGGTCTCCGCTTTGCCGTCGGCTACGGTGAACGTCTGCTGGAAGATCATAGTATCCTTGTCAGAAGGATTAGAATTGCCGCCAAAGGAGAAATTTCCCAGGCTGTAGGCGATATATTTGCCTTTGTACCGTTCGATCCCCTGCAGGACGTGGGGATGATGGCCGATCACCAGGTCGGCGCCCTCATCGATGGCAAGATGAGCTAAGGTTTTCTGAGTGTCATTGGGGACATACTCTTTCTCGATGCCCCAGTGGAAATTGACGATGATCACCTGGGCTCCGGCTTCCTTTAGAGCCGCGATATTTTCTTTGACTTCCTGCTGCTTATCTAAATGTTCCGCAAGTTCGTAGATGCCAGTCAGTCCAACTTTGACTCCATTTATTTCCAGAAGATCCACCTGATCATAGCCAAAAGAAGCAATCCCGGCTTGGTCCAGAGTTTCCACCGTATCCGTATAGCTTTCCTCCCCGTAATCCCGGCTGTGGTTATTGGCCAGATTCGCTGCTTCAATGGAACTTCCGGTGAGAATGGAGACATACTCAGGATCTGCCTTGAAGGCAAATGTTTTCTCCTGTCTTTGGTCAGAATCGGTAAATGTCCCTTCCAGGTTGATAATGGAAAGGTCGTCTTCCTCCAGGATGGAACGGACATTTTTGAAAAAATAATCTGGACCCTGGGCGTTATAGTAGGCGTTAAAGCTGGTAGACTGGTTAAAATTCTCATCCGTTCCCAGAGTACAGTCGCCCATGGAACTGACGGTGATCTTGATTGGGCCGTCAGAATTCTCAGAATTTTGTGTTCCTGTATTGATCACAAGATTTTTGACCTCTACCTGTGAGGTGTCGATCTCAGCCGATTTCTCAGCGGCTTTATCCGCTTTTCCAGCGGAGTCTGGGGAATCTGGCCTTAACAGCAGCCGGATGATGGCAATAAGGCCGATACAGATGCATAAGGAAAGCGCCGCGTATAGGAGACGGCGGATCTGGCGGCGCCGTCTCCGGCGGGCCCTTCGTCTTTGGTGTTCCTTGATACCGCTCATTGTTCTTTATTTGCAAAACAGGCAGTCCCTTTAGGGGCTGCCTGTTTTATCCTTTCATTATCTGTTAGTTCAAAAAGCTGCAGCCTTCCTGATCAACAGAGGATAGTTCCTCCTTAGCGGCGCTGATGCTGATGTAAAAATCAATTCCGCATTCTTTGGAAATCTTCTTTACGCGTTCAATGAACTCCGGCATGCTTTCCAGGGAAATGTCCGCGTGTTTTAAGATCCCATCAATGAAAATGTTTTCAATATCATGATTGGCACTGCACATTCCATATAAGAATCCAATATATTCATCTGTGTTCTGGATTGCTGGGTAATCATCCATACAGATCGTACGGATATCGAATGCCACACTTGCTGTGTCGCGGTGAGTCTTCTTGATAAATACTACATTTCCGTTGCTTTCTTTGGCCTTCAGATTAGCCTGTTCGATCATTTGCTGTGTCTTTCCGCTGCCTTTCGGGCCTGTTAATAAATTTACCATGGCGACCTCTCCTTTATGTACCATATTTTACTGAAATTTTCAGTACGGTTAACTTATATTTATTATACACGAAAGGGATAGCAGGAACAACCTTAAAATGAGTGCTGAAGTGAAAAGTTTATTTCCACTTTGAAAAACGTCAAAATAAAAGTGGCAAT
>CABPCP010000079.1 GCA_902406105.1 uncultured Mordavella sp. | reverse complement strand
TGGCGGTCTATCTATTGTTTTCGGTTGCTTGCTTCTTTACCGTACATGAGCATTAGCGCCGGGGTTGTCATTTCCAGTCATCGCCGTTATTGGCGGTGCGGATTGAAATCATCCTTGGGGTGTCTGTCCAACCTGTGGTGCGGTCGTTGCCTTTGTAGGCGCTGTGGTTTATCATATGATGATTTATATAGGTAACTTTTCGCTGAGAGTTGTTTTCACACTTTATGGATAAGCGATGTTTTTAGGGCATGGATGAAGTTCGGATATATGAGTAGATTCTTGAAAACCAGAAATGGAGGAAACCTTTTATGGAATACTTTGCGCATATTGAGAGAAAACGAACGCAAACGATGAGAGAGCATTTGTATGCTACGGCTGAACTTGCTGGGGAATTTGCAGGCCAGTTTGGAAAGGAAGAGTGGGGATATTGCTGTGGGCTGCTTCATGACATTGGAAAATATTCAGAGGCGTTTCAAGATAAAATCAGGAATAATAGTGACAGAAGAGTGGATCATTCTACTGCTGGTGCCAGAGTATGCGAAGAAAAGGGCGGACTATATCCATTTTTAGAATATTGTATTGCGGGACATCATGCAGGGCTTCCGGATTATGGCTCTTCTTCTGACGCTGGAAACGCGCCAACGCTTTCAGGGAGAAGAAAGAAGAAAATCGAGGATTATTCCGCTTATAAAGATGAAATCCAGATACCAGAACTGAAAACAGTGCCGTTTGATCCGGGAAAAACATCTGATCCAGATTATTCACTGAGCGTTTTTATTAGGATGTTGTTTTCCTGCTTGGTGGATGCGGATTTCCTGGATACTGAACGATTTATGAAAGCGGGAGATACGGGAAGAGAAGCAGGGGAAAGTCTGGAAAAACTGCTGCGAAAACTAGAAACACATATTGAGGGGTGGTTATCTAATCAAGAGACTGAGACGGTAAATGGAAGACGAACAGAAATCTTAAAAAAATGCCTTGAATGTGGGAAAATGGAAAGAGGCATGTTCCAGTTGACGGTACCTACTGGCGGAGGAAAAACGGTGGCTTCTTTAGCATTTGCGCTGCGTCATGCAGTACAAAATAGTATGGATAGGGTAATTTATGTTATTCCATATACCAGTATCATTGAGCAGAATGCAGAAGTGTTCCGAAAGATTTTAGGTGAACAAAATGTCTTGGAAAATCACTATAATGTGGACTATGAAAGTTCTGAGGAACTAAAACCAATGCAGCTTGCTGCGGAAAACTGGGATAAACCAGTGATCGTAACAACAAATGTACAGTTTTTTGAATCCCTCTATGCGAATAAATCGTCCAGATGCAGGAAATTGCATAATATTGCTAATAGCGTGATCATTTTTGACGAGGCTCAAATGCTGCCGCCGGATTATCTGAAACCGTGTATTGCGATAATGGAAGAACTTGTGGATCTATACCGTTCCAGTATTGTTTTGTGTACAGCGACCCAGCCGGCGTTGAACAGTTTTTTTCGGAAAAGTCGCCAGGTTACAGAATTATGTCCGAGAGTAGAAGAGCAATTTCGCTTTTTTGAAAGAGTTACATATCAGAATTTGGGGACGATTTCTGAGGATGATCTGGTTGGAAGACTACAGAAAGAAATCCAGGCGCTATGCATTGTGAATACGAAAAAACGAGCGCAAAAACTCTATCGAAGTATGAAGGGGAAGGGAGTTTTTCATCTTTCCACAACGATGTATCCAAAACATAGGAGAAAAGTGCTGGGAATGATTCGGGAACGTCTGAGGAAAGGGGAAAAGTGTGTTTTAATTTCTACCAGTCTTGTGGAGGCTGGAGTCGATCTGGATTTTCAATCCGTGTACCGGCAGTTGGCAGGAGTCGATTCCATGATTCAGGCGGCAGGACGATGTAACCGTGAAGGAAAAAGAGAGGTAAGGGATAGTAAAGTTTTTCTGTTTCAATTTGAAGAGAAAGAGAATGTCCCGGGGCAAAGGCTTCAGATAGATGTGGCAAAACTTCTTCTTTCAGAAGGGGAAGATATTTCCTCTTTAGATGGAATCGAAAAATATTTCCAGTGGTTATATCGTTTCCGTGGCGAAAGTCTGGATAAAAAGAAAATTCTGCAAGAGTTTCAAGATAAACAATATAATTTTGCGAAAGTGGGGAAGGAGTTTAAGCTGATTGAAGAAGATACTAAGACCATTTTTGTTGGCCGGGAACCAGAAGCAGAAGAACTCTTGCAGCAGATTAGATGCCAGGGGTATACAAAGAGTACAATGAGAAAAGCTGGACAGTATTGTGTGCAGCTATATGAAAATGAGTTTGAAAAAATGCGTGGAGCGGGAATGCTAAGTCCGGTGTCAGAAGATATCGAGGATTTCTATGAACTTGTAGATAAAGAGCAGTATACAGACGAGATAGGCCTGAAGATGGACGTGGAGTCCGGGATGGCAGTAATCATGTAAAAAGCAATGGGAACGGCGATAAAGAAAATATTATCCCCGTTCCTATTTTTGTGATATTGTAAATCTTATTATTTCAATCCTCAGGCGTTGATCCTGACTCAGGAAGTATAGCAAATTTATAAAAGAAATTCAACAGAAATAGTAAAATTGATTCAATAATATTTAAAATAAAAATATATTGCTTTTGCAATTTGCGAAGAGTATATTACAAGTATAGATACCATGTGATTTGGGAGAACAGAAAGGAGATTGTATGATTTTATATCATGGCAGCAGAGAAATCGTAGAATATCCAGAAATAAGGAAAGCAAGATTTAACAAGGATTTTTATTTCGGTTTTTATTGCACACAATACGAAGAACAGGCAAAGCGGTGGGCATCTCGCTATGGTGAAATAGGGTATTTGAATAAATATGAATATATGCCTAATCATAGCCTTACTTACCTTGTCTTTGAAAAAATGACTGAGGAATGGCTGGATTTTGTGATTTCCTGCCGCAGAGGAATTTCCCACACTTATGATATCGTAGAAGGGCCTATGGCAGATGATACGATTTATAATTATATCCAAAATTATATGGATGGGAAAATTTCAAGGGCCGCTTTTTGGGAACTGGCAAAGTTTAAATATCCGACTCATCAAATTAGTTTCCACAGCATTTCTGCGCTTGATACATTAAAATTTATTGGAAGCGAGGTTGTATATGGGAAGAAAAAATAATAACGCACTTTTTTTTACCTGCAGTTTAATTGAATATATTGGACGCAGTACGAAAAGAAAAAGATGTAAGGTCACAGATTTTCTGGGGAAAGAAAGAATTGAAAGAATTTATGAATACGCAGATGTGTTTCACTGTGATCCGATTGAAAAGACGGCTGCTGAGTTTATAGAGGAAGCGCATATCACAGAGGGAACTTTTGACAATGTAAAGGACTGCAGATATACGGTGCCGGGGTACTGGGATATTGGAGAAGTATATGAGCGTCTGATCGAGGATGTTTATGAAGAGGAAAACATTGTAAATGGAATCTGGGAAGTATATCATTCCTGGATTGACGCTCAGATTTCAGACTATAATACGGATTTCTATTATCAGCCAAGAGATTATATAGCTGAGTGCTATAAGGAAGGAGTGATTTTGTAAAATGAAACGAAGAAAGGAGGAACCGCTATGGGGATGGGCGTAAAGGTCAGAGTTTGGGGACAATATGCCCTTTTCTCCAGACCGGAGATGAAAGTGGAACGCTGCTCCTATGATGTTATGACGCCCTCGGCGGCACGGGGGATCCTGGAGGCGGTGTATTGGCATCCAGGGATGAAATGGGTCATTGATAAGATCCATGTGGTCAATCCGATTCGGTTTACCAGTGTACGGCGTAACGAAGTGAAAAGTAAGATTCTGGCAAGCAATGTACTGCAAGTTTATAACGGCGCGGACAAGCCGCTGTACATAAGCGCAAAGTCAGACATTGTCCAGAGAGCATCGCTTCTTCTTCGAGATGTAGAATATGTGATCGAAGCACATTTTGAAATGACTGACAAGGCGAATGATACGGACAATCCTGGGAAATTTAAAGATATCGTTATGAGACGGTTGCGCAGGGGAGAATGTTTCCACATGCCCTACTTTGGATGCAGAGAATTTCCGGCTAATTTCGCATTGTGCGAGGAAGATGAGATTAAGACCGCATATGATGTTGTGGAGGAAAAGGATCTGGGATTCATGCTTTTCGATCTGGATTACTCTGACCAGAACGATATAAAGCCCATGTTCTTTCGGGCTGTTATGAGAAAAGGGATTCTGGATCTGAGAGACTGTGAGGTGGTACGATGATCTTACAGGCATTGGCAGAGCACTATGACAGGCTGGCAGAGCAGGGGAAGGTAAGCCGGGAAGGATGGTGCATGGCGAAAGTATCTTACGGGATCAATCTTTCAAAAGAGGGTGAGGTTACAGGGATTATTCCGTTAAAGACGGAGGAAGAGCGAGGGAAAAAGAAGGTATGGGCACCGCAGGTGCTGACTGTGCCGGAGATGGTGACTCGTTCTTCCGGTGTTTCAGCAAATTTTCTGTGTGACAATTCTAAGTATCTTCTTGGGATTGATGCGGAAGGGACAAATCAAAGACTGACAGACTGTTTTGAAGCGGCGAAGGAAAAACACTTAACATTGTTAAAAGACGTAAATAGCGAAATGGCACAGGCTGTTTGTCGGTTCTTTGAGAGTTGGGACCCTAGGAGAGCAGAGGAAAACAATGAGATCCAAGATCACTGGGATGACATTACGGACGGCGGCAATTTGATCTTCTGCAGAGAGATCAACTATGCTCAGGATGATCCCGCTATCCAGGAGGCATGGGAGAGAGCAAGGGATAGTTCAGACGAATCCGGACAGATGGGAATCTGCCTTGTTACGGGAAAACAGGCAGAAATATCCAGGATCCACAAGACGATCAAAGGAGTTCCAGGCGCCCAGTCCAGCGGAGCGGCACTGGTATCTTTTAATGCGCCGGCCTTTGAGTCCTATGGGAAGGAACAAAGCTATAACGCGCCGGTGGGAAGATATGCAGAGTTTGCTTATACCACAGCCCTTAATTATCTCCTTGGCCAGCGGGAGTATACCTTCCAATTAGGAGACTCAATGATCTTATTCTGGGCGGAAGACGCAAAAGAAGAATATCAGGCGGCGTTTTTTAGCTGTGCAGATCCCAAGCGGGATAATCAGAAGGAGATCAAAGGAATCTTCGACAATTTGAAACAACAGAGGCAAGTGCAGTTTGACGATGTAGTATTAAATTTGGAACAGAAGTTTTACATTTTATCACTGGCTCCCAATGCGGCCAGGCTTTCTGTGCGTTTTTTCTATCAGGATTCTTTTGGAAATATCCTGGGGAATCTGGCAAAGCATTATGAGAGAATGTCCATTGTAAAGCCAAGCTGGGCCGGTGAGGAATACTTAGGAATCCGGTCAATGCTCTCAGAGACGGTCAATCAGAATTCAAAGGATAAGACCCCGGTTCCCAATATGGCGGCGCTGGTACTGCAGGCAATTTTATCAGGAGCCAGATATCCGGCAAGTCTTTATACGGATGTGCTGATTCGAATCCGGGCAGAGCAGGGGAATATCACATGGGGACGTGCAGGGATCATCAAGGCATATCTGATACGAAATATGGGATGGAAGGAAGGAGAAAATTATATGGGACTGAACGAAGAAAGCCAAGACAGAGCCTATGTGCTGGGAAGATTGTTTTCCGTATTGGAATCGATTCAGTTAGATACCAATCCGGGGATTAAGGCTACAATCCGGGATCGATATTTTAACGCGGCGTGCGCCACACCCGCATCGGTTTTCCCAATTCTTGTAAAGCTGAAAAACAGCCATATGAAAAAGTTGGAGCGAGAAAAGGGAAGCGCGAAGATTTATTATGAAAAACTTCTGACAGAAATTATGGGGAAGATTGAAGGAGAATTTCCGGCTCGCCTTTCACTGGAAGAACAAGGGAAATTTATTCTGGGATACTATCATCAGGTACAGAAAAAGTACGAAAAAAGGGAGGAAAATTAGATGAGTGAAGTGATCAAAAACAGGTATGAATTCGTAGTGCTGTTTGATGTGGAGAATGGCAATCCAAACGGGGACCCGGATGCCGGAAATATGCCAAGAATTGATCCGGAGAGTGGTCTTGGCCTGGTGACAGATGTATGTCTGAAGCGTAAGATCCGTAATTATGTTGAGACAGTAAAAGAAGATGAAAAAGGTTACCAGATCTATATCAAAGAAGATGTTCCGTTGAATAGAAGCGACAGGGAAGCCTGCAAGGATTTGGGAATTGAGGAGACAGACGATAAGAAAGTAACAGAAGCGTTAAAGAAATTAAAGAAAAGTGATCCTGACACAGACGTGAAACTGCGGGATTATATGTGCAGTAATTTTTACGATATCCGTACCTTTGGCGCTGTTATGACTACATTTGTAAAAGCGTCTCTGAACTGCGGACAGGTAAGGGGGCCGGTGCAGATCGGATTTGCGAGAAGTATTGACCCTGTCATCAGCCAGGAAGTGACCATCACCAGAGTGGCTATTACAACGGAAAAGGATGCAGAAAATAAAAGTACGGAAATGGGAAGAAAGAGTATTGTTCCTTATGGACTGTATCGGGCAGAAGGTTATATTTCCGCAAATCTTGCGAGAAAAGTAACAGGTTTCTCAGAAGATGATCTGACGCTTTTATGGGAAGCGATCATTAATATGTTTGAAAACGATCATTCTGCCGCAAGAGGAAAAATGGCAGTTCGAGAATTGATCGTATTTAAGCACAGTAAAGAATTGGGAGACTGTCCGGCATATAAATTGTTTGATGCGGTAGAAGTAAAGAAAAACGAGGATGTAGAGTATCCAAGACGGTATCAGGATTATACGGTAGAAATTCATGAGGACAGGATACCAGAGATGGTAGAAGTAAAAAGGATGATATAATGGAATATTCAGAAGATGATTATTTGATGATCTCTGGAATACAGCATTTTAAATTTTGCCGGCGGCAGTGGGCGCTGATTCATATTGAACAGCAGTGGGAAGAAAATGTCCACACTGTCGTCGGGGAACTGATGCATAAAAAAGTACATGACCCTCTTTTAAAGGAAAAGAGAAAGGATACAATTACTGCCAGAGCATTGCCGGTGTCTTCACGGGAACTAGGGATCAGCGGAGAGTGTGATCTGGTGGAATTTCATAAGTGTGAGGATGGAATCAAGTTATATGGCCACCGTGGACTTTACTCTGTTTATCCAGTGGAATATAAGAAAGGGAAACCAAAGCTCTCAGAAGAAGATATCCTTCAATTAACGGCACAGGCTATGTGCCTGGAAGACATGTTTTCCGCACAGGTGCCGGAAGGGGCAATTTTTTACGGAGAGACAAGACGGCGTGAGAGAATCGAAATCACAGAAGAACTTCGTGAGGAAGTAAGGAGTATGTTTCAGGAAATGCACAATTATTATGCGAGGAAATATACACCAAAAGTCAAGTATAGTAAATCCTGCAATGCTTGTTCCTTGAAGGATATCTGTCTGCCTAAATTGGGGAAAGCAGTCTCTGTAAAGACCTATATTGATCAGATGCTGAAGGAGGAAGAGATATGAGAAAACTTCTGAATACCTTGTATGTTGCTTCTGAAAACAGCTATCTGTCTTTGGATGGAGAAAATGTTGTCGTTTTGGAAGAACAAAAAGAAGTGGGCAGAGTACCGCTTCACAACCTGGAAGGGATTGTTTCCTTTGGCTATCGGGGAACAAGTCCGGCGTTGATGGGGGTATGTGCGGAAAGGAACATTTCTTTGTGTTATCTTACGCCACAAGGAAAGTTTTTGGCACGTATTTCCGGAAGAGTAAAAGGGAATGTGATCTTAAGAGAACAGCAATATGCCAGCAAAAATGATGAAAAGATTAGTCTGGAGATTGCAAAAAACTGTATTTTGGGAAAAGTTTATAATGCCAGATGGGTACTGGAAAGAGCCGTTAGGGATCATGCTCTTCAGATGGATGTGGACAAAGTGAAAACTGCTTCGGCTTTTATGAAAAATTCATTGGAACAAATCCAGAATAGCGAATCCAAGGAACAGCTCAGGGGATACGAGGGGGAAGCAGCCAGCATTTATTTTGGAGTATTTGATCAGTTGATCCTTCAGCAGAAAAAGGATTTTTCCTTCCATGGGCGAAATAAACGACCGCCAGTAGATAAAGTAAACGCACTATTGTCTTTTGTATACACATTGTTGACGAACAACATTACTTCAGCACTGGAAAGCGTGGGACTTGATCCATATGTAGGTTACCTTCATACGGATCGCCCGGGGCGTGTTTCGCTCTCATTGGATCTGATCGAGGAGCTTCGTGCGGTTCTTGCAGACCGGTTTGTGATAACGCTTATTAATAAAAAAATTGTCAGCGGCAAAAATTTTTCTACAAAGGAAAACGGGGCAGTTTTAATGGATGAAGAACTCAGGAAAAGAGTGCTGATAGAATGGCAGGCTAAGAAGAAAGAGATCATTACGCATCCGTATTTAAAAGAGAAGGTAGAGTGGGGAATGGTTCCATATGTACAAGCTATGCTTCTTGCCAGATATTTGAGAGGAGATTTGGATGGATATCCGGTTTTCCTGTGGAAATAGGGATGAGGAAATTTTTTATGGCCAACAGGAGGTGCGGATGTGCTGGTACTGATTACGTATGATGTAAATACAGAAACTGCCGCAGGAAAAAAGAGACTGCGAAAGGTTGCAAAACAGTGCACAAATTATGGAAGAAGAGTGCAGAATTCTGTATTTGAATGTATCGTTGACCATGCGCAATGTGTCGCCTTGAAAGCAATATTAACAGAAATAATTGATGAAGATGTGGACAGTCTGAGATTTTACTACTTGGGAAACAAATATAAAACAAAGGTAGAGCATGTAGGTGTTGATAGAGGAATTGCGGTAGACGATACATTGATACTGTGAGAAAACTGTGTGAGTAAAAAGCATGTGGGTGCGAATCGGAAGCAAACAGAAAAAGCCAGGGAGATTCGCACCGGAAAAAGTGCACAAAGGGTTTGGATTTTGTCTGTGAATGAGGAAAAGGAGGAGGAAAGAAGGGGAAAAGAAGGAGATAAAAGAATATTATTTGTTGATTTTGACTAAAAGATAAAAGAAGTTTTTGGTTAAAATTGCGGTCACTCCCCGCATGGGGAGTGTGGATTGAAATCTATGTGTTGGCAACAGGACTTCAAATGGAACCGGTCACTCCCCGCATGGGGAGTGTGGATTGAAATATGCGTGACACATGGGTTTTTACGTGATCCACCGGTCACTCCCCGCATGGGGAGTGTGGATTGAAATTCAGATGATGCCCCGGCATTGGAGGCCGCTCTTCGTCACTCCCCGCATGGGGAGTGTGGATTGAAATATTTTGCTTCCTCCTTTTCATTCGAAGTGAATTGTCACTCCCCGCATGGGGAGTGTGGATTGAAATTCCTTCTAGATAATATTTCCCATATTCATACTCCGTCACTCCCCGCATGGGGAGTGTGGATTGAAATTACCTTTACGGCGCCTTTTGCCGTGATACCGATCTGTCACTCCCCGCATGGGGAGTGTGGATTGAAATGTTAATAGCCCCGCACATTTCCGTCCAGATCGCGTCACTCCCCGCATGGGGAGTGTGGATTGAAATTGCCTTTCCGTCTGTGCTCCCGCCGGCCCCCTCCAGTCACTCCCCGCATGGGGAGTGTGGATTGAAATAGCTCCCATCCATGGTCTTTTGCTAGCTGTACAATGTCACTCCCCGCATGGGGAGTGTGGATTGAAATTAAAAATCGAATCTGTTTTGGGGTAGTGAGCCCCGTCACTCCCCGCATGGGGAGTGTGGATTGAAATAGGGAACTGTTCTTCCCTTTTCTTTCCACAACTGTCACTCCCCGCATGGGGAGTGTGGATTGAAATAGAAAAAATATACTTGCGCTAGTATTTTTATAGTGTCACTCCCCGCATGGGGAGTGTGGATTGAAATTGACAGAAGAGATTCAGGATCTTCTCCCAGAGGAGTCACTCCCCGCATGGGGAGTGTGGATTGAAATAGGTACTTGTTATAGGCGGTATATACTATATGGTCACTCCCCGCATGGGGAGTGTGGATTGAAATGCATAGAACACGCGGTCCTGGACCGTGGTTGCGGTCACTCCTCGTATGAGTAGTGTGGATTGAAATATCACCTCCGTTTCCGAAAGCTGCAGAATCTGTTTCGTCACTCCCCGCATGGGGAGTGTGGATTGAAATATGCGGTCAATATGATGTTGCGGATTATTTCTGGGCCACTCACCGTATGGGAAACGCTGCTTCCCTTAAGCAAACACAATCATCAGGACTTTTGCAATAAAGGGATGCTATACCAAGATCTATGTTATACTGAAAATACCTTATAAGACAGGAGGCCATCACATGCCATATTTCACCTACCAATCCAAGCAAATCTACTATTCAGAAGCAGGCGCGGGAAAACCGCTCCTCTTTCTGCACGGCAACACTGCGTCATCGAAAATGTTTGAACCGCTTCTCCCTTTATATACGGACAACTTCAAAGTAATCCTGATCGATTTCCTGGGGAATGGCAGATCTGACCGGGTGGAGAAGTTCCCAGCCAGTCTGTGGCAGGAGTGGGCGAAGCAGACAGTAGCTTTGCTGGAGCATCTGTATGGAGAGAAAATTGTTGAAGAAAAAGTCAGTATCGCAGGCAGCAGCGGTGGGGCCTGGGCGGCAATAAACGCAGGGCTTATAAGACCGGACCTGGTAGACCGGATCGTGGCGGACAGCTTTGACGGCCGGACGCTTGGCGAAGGATTTGTGGAAAATCTTCTCAAAGAGAGGGAGAGCGCTAAAAAAGATGAGCAGGCGGCAGGGTTCTACCAGTGGTGCCAGGGGGAAGATTGGGAACAAGTGGTGGACAAAGATACAGAGGCGCTGGTACAGTGCGGGAAACAAAAGCTGCCGCTCTTTGTCAGGCCGCTGTCAGAACTGCAAGTTCCTCTTATGTTGATAGGAAGCCTGGGAGACGAGATGACCAGGGAGAATCTGCAGAAGGAATATGAGGAAATTGCGGTGGAAACCAGGGGCCAAGTCTGTCTGTTTCCAGAAGGAGGCCATCCCGCAATGTATTCCAATGCAGAGGAGGCGGCAGAAGCAATCTGCCGATTCCTGAAAGAGGACTGCCTATAAATAGAACAGAGAGAATCTTCTATCAGAAATAAAAACTGCGGTGCCATTTTAGGGCATCGCGGTTTTTATTTGCTTTTTAAAACTTTTTTGGAAGTACACTTGTCCAAGTCTGTGAAAGAGAGGTTATACGCAGCCTATCAAAAGTCTAACAAAATGGAAAAGGAGAAGAGAGAAAATGAAGAAAATCACAGAATGGATGAGAACCCACAAACTGTATGCGACCACTGCCGCGGTTCTTATCATGGTACTATTGTCGGCTTCGGCCGCCGCCGCGTCGGGTGTATTTTCACCGGCGGATCAGGAGACGGGGAGAGAGAAGGCGGGATCCAGTACGTCGGATACCGTGGACCTTTCTCTTTGTATCATGGCGGATAAAAACTGGGATGAGAACTCGACTCCCGCGGTGGCTCACATTGCCGGAGCTGACGAGAGCAACACCGATGTAGATTTCTATCATGCAATCCTTCCAGGCTCGGAAGAGGGAGAAGGGACTTCCAGCGTAAGCCTGGAAGCAGGCGCCTACAAGGTTGAATTTCTCAGTCCTGTCAACCAGGATGGTTCTGTCTATAAAACAGGAAGCGCCCAAAATATTGCAGTCAGCACAGATACAGAAGACGTTCCCGCCATTGACTGTACATTGACGCTGATTCCCGCCGATCAGGTCACGGATGAAATGCTGCAGGATATTATTGATCAGACGAAAGCGGCCATTGAGAACGGAGATGAGACACTGAAAGGCGATGGAGGCCAGGCAGTTCTTGATAAGCTGGAAGAAAATGTGGCGAAGAACCCGAATGTCTCCGATCAGACAAAGCAGGATGCGGCTGCGGCCGATACGAAGGTGAACGTGTATGACGATCCAAAGACAGCCACCTCTGCAGATAATAAGGCGGCCAGCAGCAAGGACACGTCTCAAAACACGTCCTCTGGCACAGACAGTGGCAGGTCAGGGGGCGCAGGTTCCAAAGGTTCAGGTTCCAACAGTTCTTCTGATCAGACGGCAAAGC
>CABPCP010000078.1 GCA_902406105.1 uncultured Mordavella sp. | reverse complement strand
TCGTTTTCTTTAACGATTACATTTGACATAGTCTCACACCTAACCTCCCCTCCAGTCCTGTATTGTGCATCCTACGACTGTTCGGGTGTATTTCTTGCACTATCTAAGATTATAGCACATATTTTGGGTTCGTCAATATTTTTTGAATATTTCCGTTTGTTTTATAGCTGTTTTTTATCAAACAGACCTGTCAGGAACGTTTCGGCAGCCTGCTAAGAAAGCTGGTCCTCCAGAACTTCTTTCACCGAGGCAACCGCCTGGTCAATGCCTTCTGGGTTCTTGCCCCCTGCTTGGGCCATATTAGGCCGGCCGCCGCCGCCGCCGCCTACCAAAGAGGCGATTGCCTTGATCAAGTTCCCGGCGTGGGCTCCTTTCTTAACGGCTCCATCGGTAGCCATGGCCATCAAGGATACCTTTCCATCTACGGCGGAAGCCAGCACGACCACTCCTTCGCCCAGCTTTTCCTTCAACTGATCGCCCAGCTCTCTCAAGCCATTCATATCCACGCCTTCAATCTTAGCCGCCAGAAGCGGAAGTCCCTTGACTTCTGTAATCTGGTCGGTCACATCGCCCATGGCATCCTTAGCCAGCCTGCTCTTTAAGCTTTCCACCTCGCCCTTAAGTTCTTTATTCTCCGCCTGAAGGTGGCCCAGCTTTTCTTCCAGCTTATCCGGAGACGTCTTCAGAAGCTTCGCCGCCCTATGCAGCTTTTCTTCCAATTCTCCATAATATTTCATCAGCCCTTTGGATGTGAGCGCCTCAATTCTCCTGACGCCTGCTGCCACGCCTGTCTCAGAAATGATCTTAAACGCGGTGATCACGCCGGTATTCGGCACATGCGTGCCTCCGCAGAATTCGATTGAGAAATCTCCCATGCTCACTACCCGGACGATGTCGCCATATTTTTCTCCAAATAAGGCAGCCGCCCCGGTCTTTCTCGCTTCCTCGATAGGCAGGTTCTCCACTTTGACCGCCAGATTCTTCTGGATCTGTTCATTGACGATCGCTTCCACCTTCTGAATCTCTTCCGGCGTCAGAGCCGAGAAATGGGTAAAGTCAAAACGAAGTCTTTCCTCGTTGACAGAAGATCCCGCCTGTTCCACATGACTGCCCAATACCATACGAAGCGCTTTGTGGAGCAGATGAGTCGCGCTGTGGTTGTTGGCGGAAAGCGCGCGCTTCTCTGGATCTACCAAAAGCTCTGCCTGATCTCCCGCTTTCAGCATTCCTTTTGTTGCGACTCCCACATGGCCAATCTTGCCTCCCAGCAGTTTGACCACGTCTTCTACCCGGAACTCTCCTTCCTCCGTACGAATCACGCCTGTATCAGCCTCCTGGCCTCCGCTGGCAGCGTAGAACGGCGTCTCTTCCACGAAGATAGTTCCTTTCTGGCCTTCGGTCAAGGCATCCACGATCTCGTTTTCCGTTGTCAGGACTGTGATCGGGGAACAGTGCGTCAGATGATCATATCCGACAAAAACAGAAGTCACGGAAGGATCGATGGAGTCATAAATCGTCTCATCCGTACCACTGTAGGTATGTTCACCGAATGTTCCCTTGGCCGTCTCCTTCTGGGCCTGCTCTGCTTTCCGGAATCCTTCCTCATCAATGGAAAATCCTTTCTCTTCCAAGATTTCCTTGGTCAGATCCACCGGGAAGCCATAGGTATCATAGAGGCGGAACGCCTCCTCTCCAGCCAGGATGGTCTCCCCGTTTTCTTCCATCTTACTTTCCATACCGGCCAGAATAGAAAGACCTTGGTCGATCGTCCTGTTAAACTGCTCTTCTTCCTTTGTGATGACTTTAAAGATAAAGTCCCGTTTTTCCTCCAGTTCCGGATATCCATCTTTGGAACCGTCTATCACCGTCTGGGCCAGTTCGATCAGAAATTCCCCTTTTATGCCCAGAAGTCTTCCATGGCGGCAGGCCCGTCTTAAAAGACGGCGCAGGACATAGCCTCTCCCGCTGTTGGACGGAAGGATCCCGTCTGAGATCATAAAGGTCACCGAACGGATATGGTCTGTGATCACCCGGATGGAAACGTCCGCCTTCTCCTCTTTCCCGTATTCCACACCGGCAAGGCGGCAGACATGATCCCTCAGCGCGCAGATGGTATCCACGTCAAACATGGAATCTACTCCCTGCACGACACAAGCCAGACGCTCCAGTCCCATCCCAGTATCGATATTTTTCTGTTCCAGTTCTGTATAATTATTATTGCCGTCATTGTCGAACTGGGTAAATACGTTGTTCCAGATCTCCATATAGCGGTCACAGTCGCATCCCACGGTACAATCCGGCTTTCCGCAGCCATATTCCGGTCCCCGGTCGTAGTATACTTCCGAGCAGGGGCCGCAAGGACCGCTTCCATGCTCCCAGAAGTTATCCTCCTTGCCAAAACGGAAAATCCGGTCCGCCGGAATACCGATATCCTGATTCCAGATCTCCCACGCCTCATCATCTTCCAGATAGACCGATGGGTACAGACGATCTGGATCCAGACCAACTACTTCCGTCAGGAATTCCCAAGTCCAGGCAATGGATTCCTTCTTAAAATAGTCTCCAAAAGAAAAATTCCCCAGCATCTCGAAAAACGTCCCATGCCGGGCAGTCTTCCCCACATTTTCAATATCTCCGGTACGGATACACTTTTGGCAGGTAGCCACCCGCTTGCAGGGCGGAATCTCCTGCCCTGTGAAATAAGGTTTTAAAGGCGCCATACCAGAATTGATCAAAAGAAGGCTTTTATCATTATGGGGCACCAGGGAAAAACTTTTCATCGCCAGATGTCCCTTACTCTCAAAGAATTCCAGGAACATCCTTCTTAATTCATTCACTCCGTATTTCTGCATAACTTCCTCCTATATTCGGGCTATCTTCTAATTATAAAGATAGCCCCGGCGTTTGTCAACGCCGGGGAGTTTCTTTCTAATCCAGCTCGATCTCTTCCAATTCCTTCGGCGGAATCTGTTTCGATGACGCCTTCACAAAATCTTTGATCTTTTTCTGGGCCTTTGCCACAGGGATATTGGTGCCCGCTCCGGCAACACAGCCGCCGGGACAGCCCATTCCCTCGATCAGGCATCCATTCATCTTTCCTGCTTTCGCCAAAGCCAGCGTCTTCTTGCACTCTGCCAGCCCTTCCGCGTGCTCGATATTGACTTCCACATCTGGATAATATTCCCGGATACATTTCTCGATCGCTTCCGCCACGCCGCCTGCGACCGCATACCCTCTTCCGGCTCCTGTGGCGTTGTGGAAGGAGGATTCCGCTTCATACTTTGTAAGATCAATATCTCTGGCATCAAACATAGCCTGAAGTTCTTCAAAGGTAATAACGAAATCCACATCACTGCGCACCGTTCTGCGCATGGCCTCTAACTTTTTGGCCGCGCAGGGTCCGATAAAGACTACTTTTGCTTCCGGATGTTTCTGCTTAATAGTCCGGGCAGTGGCTACCATAGGCGTCAGCTCCTGCGAAACTTCATCGATCAGATCTGGGAAATACTTTTTGGCCAGCATTGCCCAGGAGGGGCAGCAGGAAGTCAAAAGGAACGGCAGTTCTCCGGTGACTACTTTATCAACATAATGGTGCGCCTCCGCGATTGCCCCGATATCCGCTCCCAGGGCTACCTCATAGAATTCTTTAAAGCCCAGTTCCTGCAGAGCCGCTTTCAGATTTCTGGGTGTAATGTTATCTCCAAATTGACCGTAGAACGCGGGGGCGATCTCCGCAATGATCTCATCCCCGTTCTTCAGAGCGTGGGCCAGCTGGAAGATCTGGGATTTGTCCGAGATAGCTCCAAAAGGACAGCTTACCATACACATCCCGCAGGATACACATTTGTCCGAGTCAATATATGCCCGTCCCATCTTGTCTGATGTGATGGCGCCCACGCCGCACGCATGGGCGCAGGGACGCTCTTTTTTGGCGATCGCGTCATAAGGGCATACGGATTTACATTTTCCGCACTTGATACATTTCTCCTGGTCAATATAGGACTTCCCCTTGACAAAAGAAATCGCGCCCTTGGGACAGACCTCCATACAAGGATGCGCAAGGCAGCCTTTACACATATTGCTTACTTCATACCCCTTTTCCTCACAGGCTTCACAGGCAGAAGGAATCACCTGCATAAGCGGCGGCTCATAATATTTGTCAGAAATATTGCTGGCTTCTACTCCCGCCGTCAGATGTACCGGTTTATTCTCCGGACGCAGGGAAAGCCCCATGGCGAGTCTGAGCCTCTCTCTGACAATAGCTCTTGCCCGGTATACACTTTCCCGATATTTAACTTTTGTATCCTCGTTGACAATCTTATATGGGATTGCCTCCATATCATCGTTTAAGGTGTCATCGTTGGACTGAAAACCAAGTCTTGCCACCTCTTCAAACACCTTTCTTCTGATCCTTCTGACCGTTGTGTCCAATCCTCTCATCATAACAGCCGTCCTCCTGATCTTTACTGATTTTGGTCGTTCTGCTAATACTATAAATAGCTGTTAATTTCTTGTCAACCCGGTTTTCTGTTCAATTTTCCGTACATTAGAAAAAAATCGGCCAGGCATGATCCTGGCCGATTTTTATAACAGGAATATCTTGTGTTCTTTACAGATTTTTCTCATTTCTTCCGGCCATATACTTGCCTGCACCTCTCCTACATGAGCCCGGTCCAGAAGCAGCATACACAGCCTGGACTGGCCGATGCCGCCGCCGATCGTATAGGGGAGTTCTCCGTTTAAGAGCATCCGGTGATAAGGCAGAGTCCTGCGGTCTTCACACCCAGCTTTTTTCAACTGCTCTTCCAGAGACTTTTCATCCACCCGGATTCCCATGCTGGAAATCTCCAGAGCGCAGTCCAATGTATCAAACCAGAACAGGATATCTCCATTCAGCTGCCAGTCATCGTAGTCCGGCGCCCGGCCATCGTGAGGTTTGCCGCTTTCTAATTTTTCTCCGATCTTCATCAGAAATACACATCCGTATTCCTTGGCGATCAGGTTTTCTCTTTCCTTAGGAGTCTTATCCGGATAGCGGTCTTCCAGTTCCTGCGTGGTGATAAAAGCCACGCTGTCCGGCAGATGTTTGACTGCCTGAGGGTATTTATACCACACTTCGTGCTCCATATGTTTGATGATCTTAAAGATATGGCGGACTGTATCTTTTAACACGTCGATCGTCCTGTCTTCTTTGCGGATCACTTTCTCCCAGTCCCACTGATCCACATAGCAGGAGTGGAGATTATCCAGCTCTTCGTCCCGGCGGATGGCGTTCATATTGGTGTAAAGTCCTTCTCCCGGTTGGAAACCGTACTCTTTCAGCGCCATCCTTTTCCACTTAGCCAGCGACTGCACCACTTCCATCTCTTCTCCGGGAACTCCGGCAATATCGAAATGCACCGGGCGTTCTACCCCGTTCAGGTTATCGTTAAGACCGCTGCTTTTCGCCACGAACAGCGGAGCAGAGATCCTTTCCAGATTCATTTCTTTTCCAAATTCCTTCTGGAAGGTATCCCGGATATATTTGATCGCTTCCTGTGTCTCCCGCACGCTTAAGCGCGGATCATAACGTTCTGGTAAAATAAGTCCCATGTCTAATTCTCTCCTTTGAATAAATTCTGTGTATAGTATACGGACTGCATCGCATCTCTGCCATAAAAATCGGCGCCGATCATATCGGCATATTCCTGGTTCAAGACCGCTCCCCCCACCATTACCTTACAGTCAGGTTTCTCTCTTCGCAGCAGTTGGATCGTCTCTTCCATACTGACTACCGTCGTCGTCATAAGCGCGCTTAACCCCACCAGACGGACGTCCTCTTTTACCGCTGTTTCTGCCACCTGTTCCGGCGGAACGTCTTTTCCCAGATCAATCACATGAAATCCGTAATTTTCCAGCAGTACCTTGACGATATTCTTCCCAATATCATGGATATCGCCTTTGACGGTTGCAAGGATCACCTTTTCCTTTTTCTGGTCCCCGTCTGTATTCTCCGGCATCTGCTCCTTTAACACGGCAAAGGCGATCTTGGCCGCATCCGCGCTCATCAGAAGCTGGGGCAGGAACAGCGTTCCTTTTTCAAATCCTTTTCCCACCTCATCCAAAGCCGGGATCATCTCTTCATTGATGATATCTAAAGGCGCCTTTTCTTTCAGAAGCCGCAAGGCGCCCCGGTGGGCTTCCTCTTTCAGTCCCTTCTCAATGGCCTCTTTCAGGGAAAGCCTTTCTTCCGTCTTTACTGGAACCGCAGGGCTCTGGTTCCCGTAGACTCGGATGTATTCCTCGCAGTTTTTATCATATTCCATTAATGCGCAGTAAGCGTGATAGGACCGCATCATGTCCTGAGACAGAGGGTTGATGATCCCCGCGCTCAGTCCTTTCTGCAGCGCCATGGTAAAGAAATTGGCGTTGATCACAGGGCGGGCAGGCAGGCCGAAGGAAATATTGGATACTCCCAGCACCGTACAAACGCCGTAGGCTTGACGCACTCCCTCCAGGGCCTCCAGAGTGGTCCTGGCCCCGGCCGGGTCAGAACTGATGGTCATAGCCAGCACGTCGATCACAATATCTTTCTTGGGGATCCCGTAGCGGGCCGCCTCCCGGATGATCTTCCCGGCAATCTCCACCCGGCCCTGGGCAGTCGCGGGGATGCCGTTTTCATCCAGCGTCAGCCCCACTACCACGCCGCCGTATTTCTGGATCAGCGGGAATACTCCGTCCATGATCTCCCGTTTGCCGTTGACAGAGTTGATCATCGGTTTCCCATTGTAGATGCGCATAGCCGCTTCCATGGCTCCCAGATCCACCGTATCGATCTGCAGGGGCAGGCTGGTCACGCTCTGCAGCTCGGTCACCACCTCTTTCATCATCTCCGTCTCGTCGATATCTGGAAGCCCCACATTCACATCCAGGATATGGGCTCCCCTATCCTGCTGGTTTACTCCTTCTGTCAGGATATAGTCCAGGTCGCGGTCTTTGAGGGCCTGCTTGAACCGCTTTTTCCCGGTGGGGTTGATCCGTTCTCCAATGATCACCGGTTTCTCTCCCAAGATGACCGCCTTTCCATAAGAAGAAACAATGGCCGCTTCCTTAGGAACGGGAAGGTTTCTCTCCTCAAACGCCTTCGATTCCCAGACCCTCTCGATCATCTTTTGGATATGGCCCGGCGTGGTGCCGCAGCAGCCTCCGACCAGGGCCGCTCCTTTCCTTACGATCTCTTCCATATAAGCGGCAAATTCTTCTGGCTCTACGTCATAGAAGACTTCTCCGTCTTTTTGTTTTGGAAGTCCCGCATTGGGCTTTACGATCACTGGAAGGGATGTATACTGTAAGATTTCTTCCAGGATCGGGATCATCTGGGCCGGTCCCATTCCGCAGTTGATGCCAAGCGCATCCACCCGCAGCCCTTCCAGAAGGGCTACCACAGACGGAACATCTCCGCCGGTCAGGAGTTTCCCTTTTTCGTCAAAGATCATGGTGGCGAAAACCGGAAGGCTGGTATTCTCCTTTGCGGCCAGTACCGCCGCTTTCACCTCATAAGTGTCGCTCATGGTCTCTATATGGATCAGATCCGCTCCGGCCCGTTCCCCGGCCGCGGCCGCTTCCCGGAAAGCCGCGTAAGCGTCCTCAAAACTCAGATCTCCCATGGGTTTCAGCAGTCTGCCTGTGGGCCCCATATCCAGAGCAGTATAAACTTCTCTTTCATTTCCCATTTCCAGGCTGGCCGCCGTTTTCACATTTTCCACCGCGGCCTGGATCACTGTTTCCAAATTGCAGCCGTCATCGTGATATTTTAACGCGTTTGCTCCAAATGTATTTGTCAGCACGATATCACTCCCCGCCGCGAAATACTGGCGGTGGATATCGATCATCTCTTCTCTGCGGCTGATATTCCAGCTCTCCGGCAGTTCACCGGGGGCAAGTCCCCGCTCTTGGAGAAGGGTTCCGGTCCCGCCGTCGAAAAACAGCAGTTCCTTTCCCAGTCGTTCTCTTAGCATCTGTCAGCTCCTTTCTCCTCTTTTGTCATCTCACTCTTGTCTTCGGTACGGACAGTCTGTCTTCTGGCAGGCCTCACATCCCTGTCTGCGGCAGGGAATCTTCTCTGCCGACAGTCCCATGACTGCCGTTACCGACTTGGTTGGCGTCAGCATACAGCCTTCTGTCATCGTCAGGCCGATGCGTTTCGGCGCTTCCAGAAGACGCAGCAGTTCCTTTTGATGCTGGATGGAAAAGTCGCCGTATCCCGGACTGAACCTTGGCCTTGGATACAATCCTTCCAATTCTAGTTCTTCCTTCATCTTCTCCTGCCAGCTATCCAGGTATTCTTCCAGATCCGCGGCCGCGCAGGCCTGCAGGATCACCGCCCGCGTCATATCTGTCCGGCTGTATTTCCTAAGCAGAAGATCCACCTGCGCCCCCAGCGTGGCCGCCAGAAGGATCATCTCCCCACAGCCCTTTAAATTTCTGGCAAGGCCATGGCTGCGGACTTTCATTCCCTCTGTCTCGATCCAGTCTTCGCCTGGGAAGAACACTGGTTTTCTCTGCCACACGATCCTTTTTTCTCCGATGCCATCCAGCACTTCCAGCGCCTCCCGGATCAGATCCAGCGTCTGTCCGTCCGCTTCTTTTCTTCCATATCCAAGATACCGGACCGCTTCCCGGATCCGGATATCTCTATCTTTGTCTTTCCTTCTGTCCATGGATTGTCTTTTGCCCCTCTAGTGCTTTACGATCTCAGACAGATTGCGCATGATCGCCGCGGCCACTTCCGGTTTATTCATGGAATATACGTGCACATGATTGATCCCGTTGGCGAACAGATCGATGATCTGATCTGTGGCGTACGCGATTCCCGCCTGTTTCATCGCTGCCGGATCCTCTCCAAAACGATCCAGCACATCCCGGAAGCGCTGAGGAAGTACGGTCCCTGACATCTCGCAGATCGTCTTCATCTGGCTCCCTCTTGTCACCGGCATGATCCCCGGAAGGATTGGCACTGTGATCCCAGCCTCCCGGACACGGTATAAGAAATTATAAAAAATATTATTATCGAAAAACATCTGAGTGGTCAAAAAGTCCACTCCTTTGTCTACTTTCTCTTTTAAATGGCTGATATCTTCCTTCCGGTTTGGCGCCTCCACATGTCCCTCCGGATAGCACGCCGCCCCAATGCAGAAATCCCCTTCCTTTTTGATCTCTTCGATCAGTTCGCTGGCATACCGATATTGATTCGGCAGCGGGAACTCTGATTCCTTTGGAATATCTCCCCTAAGGGCCAGGATATTTTCAATTCCTCTTTCTTTCAATTCATCGATCACCTTATGTACATGCTCTCTTGTAGATGAAACGCAGGTCAGATGAGCCAGGCTCACCGTATCCAGATCATCCTTGATATGAGCCGCGATATTAACAGTATTGGCACTGGTTCCGCCGCCAGCCCCGTAGGTAACGCTGATGTAGGAAGGATTCAGCGCGGCGATCTTGTCCGTAGCATTCAGTACGCTTTCAAAAGCCGCTTCCGTTTTGGGCGGGAATACCTCAAATGATATGTGCGGTGTCGTTTCCTTTAAAATATCTCGGATCTTCATCATTTGTCCTCCTTTTACCTTACTTAAGAAAGAGCAAAGCCCCGGACTTTGCTCTTTCCTCTGCTTTCCTTGATACAGCGATTCTTGCGCGTTTTGTATCTTTACATATTATCGTAGAGTTCCTCGTACTGTCTGGCAGAATTATTCCAGGAGAAGTCTTTTTGCATTCCCCGCTCTACGATCTTGTTCCAGTCTCTCTTCTTGTCATAATAAATCTGCTCCGCATACCGGACTGTTCCCATCATCTCATGAGCATTGTAGTTGCAGAAACTGAAACCTGTCCCTGTCTTTTCATACTCATTATACGGTTCCACTGTATCCTTCAGGCCTCCCGTCTCCCTCACGATCGGAACCGTGCCGTACCTAAGGCTCATCAGCTGACTCAAGCCGCAGGGCTCAAAAAGAGACGGCATGAGGAAGGCGTCGCATCCGGCATAGATTTTGTGGGACAGTTCCTCTGAATAGAAAATATTGGCGGATACTTTATCCGGGTATTTCCAGGCAAAATGCCGGAACATATTCTCATACTGATCCTGTCCTGTGCCAAGTACAACGATCTGGATCGCGTCCTGGCACAATTCGTCCATCACATAGGCGATCAGGTCGAATCCTTTTTGATCCGTCAATCTGGAGACGATCCCGATCATCATGGTCTTATGATCTGCCGGAAGACCAAGTTCCTGCTGCAGCGCAGTCTTGTTTTTGACTTTCTCTTTTCTGAAATTGTCTACGCTGTAATTTTTCGCGATGTGAGTATCGGTCTGGGGGTTATAGTCTTCATAGTCGATACCGTTCACGATTCCTGACAGGCAATTGGACCTGGCGTTCATCAGTCCGTCCAGCTTCTCGCCATAGAACGGCATCTTGATCTCTTCCGCGTAGGTACTGCTGACGGTGGTCACCCGGTCGGCATATACAATTCCTCCTTTGAGGTAATTGGCATCTTTGTACGCTTCCAGCTTATCCGGCGCAAAATAGTATTTCGGCAGGCCCGTAATATCCATTACCCGTTTGGTATCCCAAGTTCCCTGGAACTTCAGGTTATGTATGGTCATGATCGTTTTGATCCCACGGAAATATTCGTTTCCGTAACGGAAGTTGTCCAGATACACAGGAATGAGACCGGTCTGCCAGTCATGACAGTGGATGATATCCGGCCGGAAGTCGATGAGCGGCAGCGCGCTTAAGACCGCCTTGGAGAAGAACGCAAATTTTTCGATATCCGCGTACATATCCCCATACGGCGCGTATCCATTGAAATAGTACTCATTATCTATAAAATAGAACGTAATTCCCTCGTACTCCAACTCCAGGATCCCAACGTATTGTTTTCTCCAGCACAGATCCATATAGAAATGGGTACGGTACGCAAGGCGCTGTTTCCACTCGTCTTTCATACACATATACTTTGGAAGCATCACCCGTACATCATATTTTTCTTTGTTGAAATATTTTGGTAAAGAACCTACAACATCTGCCAGTCCTCCTGTTTTGATGAAAGGGACCGATTCGGATGCCGCAAAAAGTATTTTTTTCATGGCTTTTCCTCCCAACCTCACGATATACGTTATTATATCGCATTTTTTCCCGGAAGAAAAGCCTTATCTGTTTTTATATTCCAGACGGATCGTGTCCGCGATCAAGGCAATGAACTCGGAATTCGTCGGCTTTCCCTTTCCATTGCTGACCGTATAGCCAAACAGCTCGTCCAATGTATCCAGCTTTCCTCTGCTCCAGGCCACCTCTATGGCATGCCGGATCGCCCGTTCCACCCGGCTGGCCGTAGTCTGATGGAGTTTTGCCACCGTGGGATAGAGGACTTTGGTGATGGCGTTTAATACGTCCATATCCTCCACCGCCATAAGAATCGCATCTCTTAAGTAATGATATCCCTTAATATGTGCCGGTATCCCGATCTCATGGATCATATCGGTCACCCTGGCTTCCAGATTCACCTCTGGCTGGACGGACAAGGTCTTCTCTTCTCCTTGGAATCCCCCGGTCCGATTCTGGATCATCCGGTTTGTATTTTTAATCCTTCCAAGCACCACATCATTGTTGAAAGGCTTTAGAATATAGTAATTCGCCCCCTTTTTGAAGGCATCTTCTGTGATTCTCTCCTGTCCCACGGCTGTAATGACGATAAACGCCGGATGCTTTTTGATCTCTCCATCCGTATTGACCAGATCCATAACACTTAAACCGTCCATTTTCGGCATGATCAGATCCAGAAGGACAACGTCCGGCTGTTTTTCTTTGATCAGCTCGTACACATCCTCGCCATTATTCGCTCTTCCTACCAGATTCAGCTCCTTGTCGCTGTCAATGATTTCGCCAAGCAGATCCAGGATTCTTTCATTATCGTCGGCTATTGCTACGTTTATTTCACTCATTTTGCGAAATACCTCCTTTCTCGTACAATAAAACCGTCATGACCAATTATATATTTCGCCATATTTCAATTCAAGAAATTGCTGTCGTAAAAAGCAGACATCATGCGACTATTTTCACGCTATTCTACATTTTTCAACATGTTTTCAATGAAAATACCGTATCCCTTCGCTGGGTCATTGACAAAAACGTGGGTGACCGCACCCACCAATTTCCCGTTCTGGATTATAGGCGAACCGGACATCCCCTGCACGATCCCCCCCGTCACATCAAGGAGGGCCTGGTCTGTTACTTCCAGTTCCAGTCCTTTATTGGCCTCTTGTGCCTCTGTGTCGATTTTTGTGATCCGAATGTCGTACTCTTTTACTTCTCCTTCTACCGCGCAGC